>DATARH010000319.1:0-5315 GCA_036264235.1 Allostellaceae bacterium | reverse complement strand
CGCCGGGCGGGAAGTAGAACAGCCGCCACTGCGCCAGATTGATCACGATGCCCTGGCGAGGTCCGTCGGGCAGCACATGCGTGGTCTGGATCGTGAGCGTGCGGCCGACACCCGGAACCCACGGATTGACCCCCGGATTGGCGGTGACCAGTTCGGTGTAGCCGATATCGAATTGCCGGGCGATGTCGCCGAAGACCTCACCCTCCTTGACCGTATAGCGGGTCGGCTTGCCGACGACCTTCTGCCCTGGCTCAAGGGAATATTCGGCTGCCCGGGCGGGCGAACTCGCCACCGACACGGCCGCCGCCGCCAATGCAGCCAAACACCAATACGAAAAAGGGCCCATTCCGGCACCGAAACGTTCGGGGGTACCCCGCGACCTGTGAAACGGCATGCGACCCACCAATCACTACCAAAGACGGCGTCCCCGCAACGCTGAGCGTGCAGGAACGCCGCTTTCCGCAGAGCTTACTTCCGCAGAGTGCGCTGGTACATGGTGCTGGATGCCTGCAGCGCCTGCTGCGCGGTCGCCAGCGCTTGGTCGGCGGTCGCCTGCGCCCGCGCCGCGGCCGCACATGCATCGCACGGTCCCACGACTGGTGCCGGCGCGGCACAGGCCGCGAGCAGCAGTGCCGGCGCCGCGAGCACGAGCATGCGCGGCATTAGCCCCGTGATTTTCCCCGTAAGCTTCGTCATTTCGCCTCTTCCTCTCGCAAAGGGAGCGTTCGCAGCCGGCGACGATCGCTCGGCTTGCCGGAGCGAGCCTAGCGGATCGCCAACCTTACGGCGAACCAGCACGGCATCAATCCCGCTTTGCGCTCAACCGAAATTTCATGTGAAAGTTCCCGCTCCACGTCAAAAATCTTCGCGGGCTTAAATTTCTGGTTCTGCGGCTGTTTGCTCGTCGCCCGATCGATGCGGCAGCGGGATTTTGCCGGGTTCTCGCCAGGCCGGGAACCGGTATAAGCTGCCGCCGTCACGCCGACGGGTTGGCCGGCCGGCGCATCGAGCCTCGTATGACCGGAGGGACGAATGAAGATTCTGTATTTTGACGATTTCAAGCTCGGCGTGCTGAAGGGCGACAATAGCGTCGTCGATGTTTCCGCCGTAGTGAAGGACATTCCGCATACCGGGCCGGGCGACCTGATGAACGGGCTGATCGAGCGGTTTTCGAGCTATCGCCAGAGGCTGGAATCGGCGGTCGCGAGCGGTACCGCGATCCCATTGTCGAGCGTGCGCATCCGCCCGCCTCTGCCGAAGCCGACGACGATCGACTGCATGGCGGTCAACTACATGGAAGACGGCACCCGCAGCGCGCCGGCGCCGATCAACGCCTTCCACAAGAGCCCCTCCGCGATCATCGGCAACGGCGACACGATGGTATTGCCCGACGTGCCGGCGACAATCTTCGAGGGCGAGGCCGAGATGGCGGTCATCATCGGCAAGCGCGCCAGTCACGTGAAGGCGGCCGACGCGATGGATTACGTGTTCGGCTACACCAACTTCATCGACGGCTCGGCGCGCGGCCTGCCGCCAGCCGGCAATGTGTTCTTCCAGATGAAGTCGCGCGACACCTTCGCGCCGATCGGGCCGTACATCGTCACCAAGGACGAGATCAAGGACCCGCAGAAACTGCAGATCCGGCTGTGGAACAACGGCACCTTGATGCAGAACTTCAACACCGATGACATGGGGCACAAGATCCCGCGCTGCATCGAGTGGCTGACCTCGATCCACACGCTGGAGCCGGGCGACATCATCGCCACCGGCACCAATCACCGCGGGCTCAACCCGTTCATGGACGGGGACAAGATCGAACTCGAAACCGAAGGGCTCGGCCGGCTGACCTTCCACATCAAGGACGAGCTGAAGCGCAAATGGGAGCGCAAGACACGCCTTCAGATGCATGAGGCGGCGAAAGAAAAGACCGCCGGCAACTATCCGGACATCATCCCACAAGCCGCCGGCAAATACGCGAAGACGGCGTAAGCCGCCTCGGTCACCAGGGCCTCTCCCGGGAACACGGGAGAGGCCTTTTTTACGGCCGCTGCTGGCGACGCTGCACGAAGACCAGTGCGACGATGCTCAGCAGCGCCGTTGCGATCAGGTAGAAGCTCGGGGACAGCGGATCGCCGGTCTCGGCGATCAGCCAGGTCGCGATAAACGGCGCGAAACCGCCGAAGATCGTCACCGAAATGCTGTAGCTGAACGACATGCCGACGCCGCGGGTTTCGGTCGGGAACAGCTCGGCCAGCAGCGACGGCAAGACGCCGCTGTAGCCGGCCTTGACGAGGCTGAGCCAGCCGGCGGCGAGAATCGCCGTCGCCAGGGAGGGCGCGGCGACCATCACCCAGAAGATCGGATAAGCGGTCACCAGAAAGACGACCGCCATCGCCAGCATGATGCGGGTGCGGCCAACCTTGTCCGACCAGTGGCCGGCGAACGGCGCCACCGAGGCGAGGATCACGGCGCCGACCAGTGTGGCGGTAAAGCCGGTCGATTGCGGCAGCCCAAGCTGCTTCATCGCGTAGGTCGGGATGTAAAGGATCAGGTAGTTCGAGCTGTTGGAGATGACCGAAGCCCCGACCGCCAGCAGCACCGGCACCGGGTAGCGGGCCAGAAGATCGCGGAACGGCGTCTGCGTCGGTTCGGTCGCGGCGAATTCCGGGGTTTCGGCCATGCGGCTGCGGATGTAGAGCCCGATCGGCCCGAGCAGCAGCCCGAAAAAGAACGGAATGCGCCAGCCCCAGTCCTGCAGCTGGTCGGGCGGAAATGCGCCGGTGAGGACGACACCGAACAGCGAGGCGACCAGCGCGGTCAGCCCCTGGCTGGCCCATTGCCAGCTGGCGAAATAACCCTTCCGCTTCTGCGAATGCTCGACCAGGAAGGCGGTGGCGCTGCCGAACTCACCACCGACCGAGAAGCCCTGCAACAGCCGCGCGAGCATCACCAGCAGCGGCGCAGCGAGGCCGATCGTCTGATAGCTCGGCATTACCGCCATCATCGCGGTTCCAATCATCATCAGCGCGATCGACAGCGTCAGCCCGGCGCGGCGGCCGTGCCGGTCGGTATAGGTGCCGATCGCGATCGCCCCGAGGGGACGCGCCAGATAGGAGAGCCCGAAGGTGCCGAAGGTAATCAGCAGCGACACGGTGCCGTTACCCGTCGGGAAGAAGACTCTCGAGATCGTGACCGCGAAATAGCCGTAGATCAGGAAATCGAACCATTCGAGGGCGTTGCCGATCGAGGCGGCGACGATCACGCGGATTGCGGAGACGGGACGCCTCACGGCCCTACGGTCGCCGACGGTGGTGCTGGTCATGGGCGTGCCTGGTTTGTGGTCTCCTTTGTGAGTCCAACGGGATCGGCGACAATGCATTGCATAGGCCGCATTGCCTTGAGGCTCGCGGCCGGAGGGAAGCACGACATGAGAAAGCTCCGCTCCGACATCACGAAACACGGGCTCAGCCGCACGCCGCACCGCGCCTTCATGCGGGCCATGGGGCTCGACGACGCGGCGATCGCCAAGCCGATGGTCGGCGTCGTCAGCATGAAAGGCGAGCAGACCCCGTGCAACATGACGCACGGCTTCCAGGTCGATGCGGCAAAGGAGGGGGTATCGGAGGCCGGCGGCACGCCGCGCGAATTTACGACGATCTCGGTCTCCGACGGCATCAGCATGAACCACGAAGGCATGAAGTTTTCGCTGGTGTCGCGCGAGATCATCGCCGATTCGATCGAGGCAGTTGTGCACGGGCTCGCCTATGACGGGCTCGTCGGCTTCGGCGGCTGCGACAAGACCCTGCCCGGCGTGATGATGGGCATGGTCCGCTGCAACGTGCCCAGCGTCTTTGTCTATGGCGGCAGCGCGCTACCCGGCCGCTTCGCCGGGCGCGATGTGACGATTCTCGATTCCTACGAGGCGGTCGGCGCGGTGATGACCGGCGCGATGGACGAGGCGACACTGGCGCAGCTCGAACGCTCGTGCCTGCCGAGCGTCGGCGCCTGCGCCGGCCAGTTCACCGCCAATACGATGGCAATGGTATCGGAGGCGCTGGGATTGAGCGTGCCGAACGTGTCGATGGTGCCCGGCGTCTTCGCCGAGCGCGCCGCCCACGCCCGCCGGGCCGGGCAGCTGGTCATGGCCGCGATCGAGCGCGGCGGCCCCCTGCCGCGGGATATTGTCACCAGACAGGCGCTCGAAAATGCCTGCGCGATGGTCGCCGCGACCGGCGGCTCGACCAATGCAGCGCTGCACATCCCGGCGATCGCCCACGAGGCAGGCATTAAATTCGATATCGACGACGTTGCGCGCATCTGCGCCCGCACGCCAGTCATTGCCGATCTGCGGCCGGGCGGCCGCTTCACCGCCAAGGACGTTTACGACATCGGCGGCACCGCGGTGATCCTGCGCGCCCTAATCGAGGGCGGCTATATCGACGGCTCGTGCCTGACCGTCACCGGCGCCACCTTGGCTGAAAACTATGGCGGCGCGGCGGCGCCGGACGGCGCCGTCGTGCGACCGGTGTCGCAGCCGCTGATGCCGGAAAGCGGCCTCGTCGTGCTGAAGGGCAATCTCTGCCCGGATGGCGCATTGATCAAGGCGGCCGGGGTCAAGACGTTGGTGCATGAAGGGCCGGCGCGTGTGTTCGAGAGCGAGCACGATTGCGCCGCCGCGGTGGAGGCGCGCGCCTATCAGCCGGGCGACGTGCTGGTGATCCGCAATGAGGGGCCGGTCGGCGGGCCAGGCATGCAGGAGATGCTCGGCGTCACCGCGCTGATCTACGGCCAGCAGATGGGCGAGAAGGTTGCGCTGGTGACCGATGGCCGCTTCTCCGGCGCAACCCGCGGGCTGTGCGTCGGCCATGTCGCGCCGGAAGCGGCGATCGGCGGCTGCCTGGCGCTAGTCCGGGACGGCGACCGCATCCGGATCGACGTCACCGCTCGGCGCATGGACTTATTGCTCGATGACAGGCATCTCGCCACCCGGCGGGCCGCGTGGCAGCCACGACCAGCCAAGCACCGCGCCGGGCTTCTCGGCAAATACGCCCGTCTCGTCGGCCAAGCCAATCGGGGCGCCGTCACCCATGAGGGCGGCGCCGAATGGCCATGGTTCGATACCTGACCGGGTGCAGCCGGCTTTTTTTTGCGAACTCGCGCCGCCTTCGATCCGTTCGCGTCAACATCTGTGGTCACGATGCTGCGGCAAGTAAGGTTAGGGACGTGGCTGGATGAAAGTCATTTTCCTGGATATCGACGGCGTCCTGAACTGCGACCGCACGCCGAATCCGCGCAAATTTCCGTTTATCGTCGAT
>DATARH010000304.1:0-1692 GCA_036264235.1 Allostellaceae bacterium | reverse complement strand
GAACAAACAGTGAACTTACATGTTGGCTTCGTTGGTCCCGGAGCCCCGCCGATGCCGGAGATAATTGCCGATCCGCTAGATCCTTCCTGTTTTCTCCTGTTTTCCAGACCCGGAATCGAGGAATTTCAATCGGTTGACCCTGATCCCTTTTTGCCTCACGCGCGCGATACAGACGGGCGATCCTGATGCTCATACCATCCGCGCGTGCGCAGCACGATCCGCACGACGGAGAGCATGACCGGCACTTCGACGAGCACGCCGACCACCGTCGCGAGCGCGGCGCCCGATTGAAAGCCGAACAGCGCGATCGCCGCCGCGACCGCGAGCTCGAAGAAATTCGAGGCGCCGATCAAGGCCGACGGGCAGGCAACATTGTGCGGCACACCCAGGGCCCGGTTGAGCCCGTAGGCGATGCCGGCGTTGAGGTAAACCTGAATCACGATCGGGACGGCGAGCAGCGCGATAATGAGCGGCTGCCTTACGATCTGCTCGCCCTGAAACCCGAACAGCAGCACGAGCGTCGCCAACAGCGCGATCAGCGAGACCGGCTGGAGCTTCCGAAGGATTTGCGAGAGCGCCGCCTCGCCGCCGCGCGCCAGCAAAGATCGCCGCCACAGCTGCGCCGCGATCACCGGCACGACAATGTAGAGCACGACGGACAGAAACAGCGTCGTCCACGGTACCGTGATCGAGGACAGGCCCAACAGGAGTCCCACGATCGGCGCAAAGGCAAAGACCATGATCGTGTCGTTGAGCGCAACCTGGGTGAGCGTGAAATTCGGCTCGCCATCCGTCAGGTTCGACCACACGAACACCATTGCCGTACAGGGCGCGGCGGCCAGGATTATGAGACCGGCGATGTAGCTGTCGATCTGGCCCGCCGGGAGAAGCGGGCGGAAGAGCCAGCCGATAAATATCCAGCCGAGCACGGCCATGCTGAACGGCTTGACCAGCCAGTTTATGCCGACCGTCACGGCGATGCCGCGCCATTGCTCGGCCACCCGATGCAGCGCGCCGAAATCGACCTTGAGCAGCATCGGCACGATCATCAGCCAGATAAGCACCGCGACCGGAATGTTGACCTCGGCCACCGTCATGCGGCCGAGCCCCTGGAACGGCGCGGGCAGCAGCCGGCCGAGCACGACGCCGGCGATGATGCAGAGCGCGACCCAGACCGTCAGATATCGCTCGAATGTGCCCAGTGCCGGCGCCGCCCGGCGCCGGCTGATTTCAGTGACAGATGTCATGATAACTCCAGCCTTGGCCCCGCGGCGGCCGATGTCATCGACGTTGCGTTTGACCGCGCCGCGGTCGATGACCGGCTCAAGGTTTGCGGGCTTCGACCATGGCCGAGACGACGTGATCCTCAATGTTGCGGCCGGGCGCCCAGGTCTTGATCAGCTCGCGGCTGTCAGGTTTCGTCGTGACGCGGACATCGACAAATCCGGCGGCCGTAAGCCAGCTTTCCACGCGTTCCGCCGGCGCGGCGCCGGCAATGCAGCCGCACAGCAGGGCGGGATCGGATTGCAGCTCGACGGACAGCGGAGCCGTGTTGATGATGTCCGAAACGGCAAGCCGCCCGCCGGGCTTGAGGACGCGAAACGCCTCGCGAAACACCTGCTCCTTGTCGGGGACCAGATTGATCACGCAATTCGAGATGACGACATCGGCTGTGTTGTCGGCGATCGGCAG
>DATARH010000294.1:0-2509 GCA_036264235.1 Allostellaceae bacterium | reverse complement strand
TTCGACGCCGAGGGCCGGCTGATCGTCGGCTCGAACCTGCCGATCTTCGGCGACGTGATCGGCCCGATTGCCGAGTTCTACCCGCTCGATACGATGCGCCCCGGCGATATCTATTGGTACAACGATTGCTACGCCTCGCGCGGCGCGGTGTCGCATTCGCCGGACCAGGTCTTCGCCTGCCCGGTGTTCTGCGACGGCGAACTGGTCGCCTTCGCGCAGTCCTGGGCGCATTTCAACGATATCGGCGGCATGCGCGCCGGCTCGCTGTCGCCCGATTGCGAGGAGATCTTCCAGGAGGGGATCATCGTTCCGCCGGTGCGGGTCGGCCGCGACGGCGTTCTCAACGAGGAATTGCTGCGCGTCTTTGTGCGCAATTCGCGCTTCCCGGCAATGGTGCAGGGCGACACCCGCGCCTCGATGGCCGCGATCCGCTTGGGCGAGCGCCGCCTCGGGGAATTTTTCGAGCGCTTCGGCCGAGACCGCATGCGCGATGCCTTTGCGCAGCTCGTCGCCCGCACTGAGAGCGCAATGCGCCGGCGCTTCCACGAGCTGGTGCCACCGGGTGAATACCGCTTCACCGACGCGCTCGACTCGGACGGGCAGGGGCACGGGCCGGTGACATTGCGATACCGGCTGCACGTGACAGAAGACCGCATCGAACTCGACACCACCGAAAGCGACGACCAATTCCCGGGTCCGGTCAATTTCCTAATGAGCCCGTCGGTGCCGGCGGCGGTGTTTGCCTCGTACCTGCTCGGCGACAGCAGCGAGCATCTGATCAATGCCGGCGCCGAGCAGGCGCTCGATAAGGTGCATCTGCGCGAGGGGTCGGTGTTGCAGCCGCGCTTCCCGGCGCCGCTCGGGCTGCGCGGCATCACGCTGATGCGCCACATGGCGGTCTGCCTCGGCCTGATCGCAACCGCCACCGGCGGCAACGCGCCGGCGGCGCACAGCGCCTATGTCATCTGGTATCTGCGCGGCCTGGACGAGAACGGCGAATTGTTCCTGATGTCGGACGGGATCGGCGTCGGTTACGGGGCGCGGCCCTTCGCCGACGGCAACGATGCCGTCTATCTGGTCGCGCAGGAGAATTATCCGGCAGAGTTTCTCGAGGCGATCTATCCGGTGCGTCTGCGGCGTTACGCAATCAACCCGGATACCGGCGGCGCCGGCCGCTGGCGCGGCGGCTGCGGCATCATCCGCGAATTCGAATGCCTGGCGCCCGAGACGGTAATCTCGGTTCGCATCGACGGCATCGACCATCGGCCGTGGGGCGTCAATGGCGGCAAGGAAGGCGGCGCCGGTCGCTGCGTCATCAACCCCGGCCGCAACAGCGAACGCGTGATCCCGCCGATCAGCGACGGCACCGTGATCCGGCGCGGCGACATCGTGCGCATCGAGACCGGCGGCGGCGGCGGTTACGGTCACCCGTTCGATCGCGAGCCGGAGTTGGTGTTGGCCGATGTCCGCAGCGGCTTCGTCAGCACCGCCGCGGCCGAGACCGAATACGGTGTCATGCTTGCCGATGACGGAATTGGTATCGACACCATCGTGACACAACAGCTGCGCGCGCACCGCCCGCCCGCCGGCCTGTTTCACCGCGGCACCTACCGCGACGCATTAGATTAGGAGCGATGATGTCCGATCTCACCCGCTTTCTCGACGAGGCGAAGGAATTGCTGCCGGCCGCGGTCGCGATCCGCCGCCGCATCCACAAACGGCCGGAGCTCGGCCTCGATTTGCCGGAGACAACGCAGGCGGTGCTCGACGGCCTCTCGGGTCTCGATGTCGAGATCGCGCGCGGCCCCTCGACCTCCGGCCTGATGGTGTCGCTCTCCGGCACAAAGCCGGGCTCGCAGACCGGCCGCACGATCCTGCTGCGCGGCGATATGGACGCGCTGCCGATGCCGGAGGAAACGGGCCTCGATTTTGCCAGCGAAATCCCCGGCCGCATGCACGCCTGCGGCCATGATTCGCATACAGCAATGCTGGTGCAGGCCGTGCATCTTTTGCATCGTCACCGCGACGAGCTCGCCGGCACCGTCAAGTTCATGTTCCAGCCGGGTGAGGAGGGACACGCCGGCGCCCGCAAGATGATCGAAGACGGACTGCTCGACGCCGACCCGAAGCCGGACGCCGCATTCGCGCTGCACATCTTCCCGAACTTCAAGGCCGGCGCGATCGCCGGCCGGCCGGGAGCGCTGCTTGCTTCGGTCGATACCTGGACGATCAAGGTGAAAGGGCAAGGCGGTCACGCCTCGATGCCGCATTTGGCGGTCGACCCGGTGCCGGTCGCCTGCGAGATCGGCCTCGCGCTGCATGCGATGGTGACGCGCCGCACCAACGTCTTCGATCCGATCGTGCTGACGCTCGGCAAGATCAGCGGCGGCACCGCCAGCAACATCATTCCCGAAGTGGTCGACATGCTCGGCACCTTGCGCACCACCTCCGAGGCGGCGCGCAAGATTGCCCATGACGGCATCCGACGCGTCGCGACCAATATTGCGGC
>DATARH010000278.1:0-12284 GCA_036264235.1 Allostellaceae bacterium | reverse complement strand
GTTGACCGTGTAACCAAAGCCCCAATTGCCGTCGACGACGGTGGTGGTCGGCGATTCCTTGACGATCACCCAGGGCGCGCCGGGGACGATATGACCGCGCTTGATGCGGTCGATATAGGTCGGGATCTGGATGACGCCGTGCGAATCGTGGCCGACGAGGTTGGCGCCGACGATATGGCGCATGACCAGCGCCGCGTCGGCCTCTGGAGTGCCGGCGGCAACGAACAGGGCGCGGCCGATCTGTTCGAGGCGGTCGGCTTGGATCTTCGGCATCGTGTTCCTCCCAGTTACGGGGCCGGTGGACCCGGCGGAGGCTCGGGTGCCTCGATCTCGCGGGTCTCGATTTCGCCCGGCGGGATCCCGAAACCGAGCCGAATGCGGTAATGCTGCCAATCGCCGCGATAGGCGTTGGGGTCGGGCAGCGGGATCGAGGCGGTCTACGCCATGGTGAGGATCTGCACCTGGCTGCGCAGCGAAGCGCCCGTCAAGCCAGCGCCCAGCGTCGGGATGCCGGGCATGCCGGCGCCGGCGATGCCGGTCTTCCACGGGTCGATGGCGACCGATTGTCCGGTCGCAAAGCGCGGCGAATCGGTGGCTTCGACGGAACTGGCGGGGGTGACCTCGCCGTCCGGCCCGATCAGCTCGGCCGAACGCAGCGGCAGCCGGTAAGCCGAATCGATCTGGATCACGTCGGCCAAGCCGCCGGGCGGAAACCCGGCCCGCAACGACGCGGCCGCGACCGGCGGCGGCGCGGGCTCCGCGACGGCCAGGGCGGGAGGCGCCTGGGCAACGGCGTTGGTGCAGCCGGCGAGGAACAGCAACGGCAGCAGCGCGGAGCTAAGAGGACGCATCGCTCTGCTCAGTCGTCCCAGACTTTTTTCGGCATCGGCAGGTCGGCAAAATCGGATTCGCCGAGCGGACGGTCGGCGGCGATCCCGGCCCGATCGAGCAGCATCACCCATTGCCGCGTGTGCTGGCCGATATGCCAGGTCGAGCGCTCCAGCACCTCGTGCAGGCTCTGCGGCCCGTAATAGGTCTGGACCTGCTGCCGGCACGCCTTGTCGGGAGCCTCGGCCCACCAGCGCGCCGCCCTGTGGCGCACGCCCTGTCCATAGGAGGCGAGGGCGGCGGTGCTGGCCATGTCCTCCGGTTTCTGCACCGCGGTCGGCAAGCCGGCGGTGAATTCCGCGCCGCCGGCGATTTCCAGGAACGCCTCCGGGATGCGGAACATGTGATGCGCCAGCGCGCGATAGCTGCGCGGCCGGTTCGGCACCTGGGTGTCGAGCTTGTCGTCGGGCATCTGCGGAATGATCCGCAGCGCCGCGTCGAGAAACCGTTCGAGCCGCTCGACCAATTGCGGCGGCGGCAGCACCGGGCCGGTTTTCTCGTCGAGTCTCAGGAAATGGACGACCTGTGCGATGTTCTGCGCGAAGACGAACTCGTCACCGCGCGACAAGACGGGAATCGAACGCGCGCCGAGGCGCTGCAGCTCGGCCCGGCCGGCGGCGTCTTCCAAGACATTGATCGATTCGAACTCGATCCCACGGACCGAGAGAAACTCCTTGAGTCTCAAGCAGCTGGTTCAGCCAGGCTGCCAGAACGCCTTGAGCGGCGCGGTCTGCGGCATCGGTCCACTCCGGTTGCGGCGAAGAACGCGACTGTCGCGCCCGCGACGCTCTACGTCAATCGGCTGTTGCCCGCCGCAATTGTTCCGGCGCCGCTTGTTTAGAGCAGGTGCTTGCGCCTACATTCGCTCGCCTTGCGGTTCATCTCTGACGCGGCGCGCGAACGCGCTGCGTGTAGCGGCGCGAAGGGGGAACAATGCGGCGATTCGCCTTCGGGATTTCGGCCGCGATGCTGATCGCGACGGTGTCGGCCTGCGTTCCGAGCGATGTCGAGGACCCGTATCAGCGCGCCGTCGTTGGCGCCGCCCTCGGTGCCGGGCTGGGCGCCGGCCTCGGCGCCACCTTCGCGATCAACCCCGGTATCGGCTCGATCGTCGGCGCCGAGACCGGCGCCACGCTCGGCGCGGTCGCCGGCGTGATCACCACCCAGCCGACGCCGACCTACGCCCCGATTCCGCCGGCCGACACCGCGTTCATCCCCGGGTTCTACGATACCTGGCCGCCGGGCGATCACCCGCCGCCCCTCGGCAGCGAGACGCCGCGACCGGTGCCGCGGCGGATCTGACCGGCGCGCGGCCTGGCGCCGCACACCCTTCGTCCGCTTGGTTCGGCGGCCGGGGCCGCCTATAAGGGCGGCGATGCCGCTGTTCGCGATCCCCTACCCCTATATCGATCCGGTGGCGATCGCGGTCGGCCCGTTCGCGATCCGCTGGTACGCGCTCGCCTACATCATCGGGCTGCTGCTCGGCTGGCGCTATTGCCTGTTCCTGGCCGACCGGCCGCCGAAGCTGGTGGCGCGGCGCGACATCGACGATTTTCTCGCCTGGGCGACACTCGGCATCGTGCTCGGCGGCCGCCTCGGCTACGTGCTGTTCTACAACCTGCCCTATTACGCGCAGCACCCCGTCGAAGCGCTGTATCTGTGGCATGGCGGCATGTCGTTCCACGGCGGCGCGATCGGCGTCACGTTGGCGATCTTGTGGTACACGCGCCGGCGCAAGCTGCCGGTCTTTGCCTTTGCAGACATCATCGCCGAGGCGATGCCGATCGGGTTGCTGTTCGGCCGCATCGCCAACTTCATCAATGGCGAGCTGTACGGCCGGGAGAACAACGCGCCCTGGGCGATGGTGTTTCCGACCGGCGGCCCGCTGCCGCGCCATCCGAGCCAGCTCTACGAAGCAACCTGCGAGGGGCTGCTGCTGTTCCTCCTGCTGCTTGCTGCCGAGCGGCTCGGCTGGCGGCGGCGCCCGGGCGTCGTCACTGGGCTGTTCCTGGCCGGCTATGCGGTGGCCCGGATGTCGGGGGAGCTGTTCCGGCAGCCCGACCCGCAGCTCGGGTTTCTGCTCTTCGGCACGACGATGGGGCAGCTCTTGTCGCTGCCGCTACTGCTTGGCGGCCTCGGCATGATCTGGTGGGGATGGCGGGAAGCACCGGCCCGCGCCGCCGTGCCGCAGCGGCGAAAGAGCGTTGGCCGGGCCTGACCCCGGCTGGAGTTTGGTGTCGGGCCGGCTTCCAGCCGGACCCGTGGGCCCGGGCGAGGCTCTGAGCGAAAGGATCGCGCGCCGCATCCGCGCGGAAGGGCCGCTGTCGCTCGCCGCCTTCATGGCGATGGCGCTGCACGACCCCGACGCCGGCTATTACGCGACGCGGCAGCCGCTGGGCGGCGCCGGCGATTTCACCACGGCGCCCGAGATCAGCCAGATTTTCGGCGAGCTGATCGGACTGTGGGTCGCCGATCTGTGGCAGCGCGGTGGCCGGCCGGACCCGGTGACCCTGGTCGAGTTGGGACCAGGTCGCGGCACCCTGATGGCCGATCTGCTGCGCGCCGCGGCGAGTGTCCCCGAGTTCCGCCGCGCATTGCGGCTGTGGCTGGTCGAGGCGAGCCCGGTGTTGCGCGAAGAGCAGCGGCGCCGGCTCAGCGACGCGGCGCCGCGCTTCGCCGCCGAGTTCGGCGCGGTGCCCGAGGGGCCGCTGTTGCTCATCGCCAACGAATTTCTCGACGCACTGCCGATCCGCCAATTGGTGCGCGGCGCCGCGGGCTGGGCCGAGCGGCTGGTTGGGCTCGACGATCAAGGCAGCCTGGTCTTTGCCATTGGGCCGGAGAGCCCGGCGGCGGCGCTGCTGGTACCGGAAACCCTGCGCGATTCGGCGGCGGGCACCGTCGTCGAGATCGGCCCGGCCGCGGCGGCCCTCGCGGCGGCTGTCGCCGAGCGGCTGAGCGAGGCTTCGGGGGCGGCGTTATTCCTCGATTACGGGTTTTACCCGCGCGCGCCGGGCCCGACCCTGGCGGCGATTCGCGGCCATCGGCCGGCCGACCCGCTCGATCGGCCGGGAAGCGCCGATCTCAGCGCACATGTCGATTTCGCGGCGCTAGCGGCGGCGGCGCGGGCGGCGGGGGCGGACGTGTACGGCCCGGTGCCGCAGGGACGATTCCTCACCGCGTTGGGCGGCGAGACCCGGCTCGCGATGCTGTTGCGCGGCGCCGCACTGGAGCGGCGCGAGGCGCTCGTCTCCGGGCTGCGCCGCTTGATCGATCCCGACGAGATGGGCAATTTGTTCCAGGCGATCGCCATTGTGTCGCCGGGGCTGCCGGCGCCGGCGGGGTTTGCGGGGGATCGGTGACGACGGCCGACAGGATCACGCTCGATGCTCTCGCGGCGGACGGCATCGCCCGCCACGCCTTCTTCACCCGCCGCGGCGGCGTCAGCGAGGGGCTGTTCGCGTCCTTGAATTGCGGGTTCGGCTCGGGCGACGACCGCGGCAAGGTGGCGCAGAACCGCGCCCTTGCCAGCTCCAGCCTCGATGTGCCGGCGGACCGGCTGGTCACCTGCCACCAGATCCACGGGACCGAGGTGATCACCGTCGAGCGGCCATGGCGCTACGAGGAGTCGCCGCGCGCCGACGCGATGGTGACGGCGGCGCCCGGCATCGCGCTTGGCGTTCTGGCGGCCGATTGCGCGCCGGTGCTGTTCGTCGATCCCGCGGCGAAAATCGCCGGCGCGGCGCATGGCGGCTGGCGCGGCGCGCTCGCCGGAGTCATGGAGGCGACCGTTGCGGCGATGCTGCGGCTTGGCGCGCGCGCCGAACGCATCCGCGCCGGGATCGGCCCATGCATCGCCCAGCCCTCCTACGAGGTCGGGCCGGAGTTCCGCGACAGCTTCCTTGCCGATGCGCCGGCCAACGCCCGATTTTTCACGGCGGCGCGCCGGGAGGGGTATTTCCTGTTCGACCTGCCCGGATTTATCGCGGCGCGGCTGGAGCGGCTCGGGCTGGCGGCGGTCGAACGCGCCCACGCCGACACCGCCGCCGACGAGACCCGGTTCTTCAGCTATCGCCGCGCCTGCCTCCAGGGTGAGCGCGATTACGGCCGCGCGCTGGCGGCGATCGCGCTTTGCGGCTGATCCCTTGCCCTACCTGATCCTGTTCATCGCCTGCTGTCTTTTCGGGCTGCTCGCCACCTGCGTCCTGTTATGACCCTGCGCCTGCGACGACCCCGCCGGTTCGCGGCGTTCGCCGCCTCCGGCTGGCTGATCGGCTGCCTGGCGGGCTGCGAGCTGCCGCACCCGTTCGAGGCGGACCGGCCGCCGGCGGCGCTGATGAGCATCCGCGACAGCCTGCCGGTCGCGGTGGCGCCGATCGAGGGCGAGCCGTCTCGTACCGCCGATGAACTCGCCCCGGCCGTCGCCAAGGCGCTGCAGAAACGCGACATCGCCGCGACCGAGCGCAGCACCAGCCCGGCCAGCAACACGCTGCGCGGCACGATCGAGCGGATGCAGACGAGTGCCGGCAAGCTGACCCTACGCGCCGATTGGCGGCTGTTCGACCCGGCCGGGAAGCTGATCGGCGAGCGCAGCGAGCAGGCCGAGGCGCCGGCGCGCGACTGGGAGGGCGGCGACGAGGTTGCGATCGGCCGGCTCGCCGAAGCGAGCGCCGCCGGGCTCGCCGGGTTGATGCAGGACGAGCCGGCGAAGGCCCCCGTTGCGGCCGCGACTGCTGCGGCGGCCGGGGGTGCCGCCGGGGGTGAGGGCCGGATCCGCGTCACGGTGCGCAAGATCAGCGGCGCGCCGGGCGACGGCGACGAATCCCTGGCCAAGGCGGTCGCCACGGTGCTGCAGCGGCAGCAGGTCGATATCGTCGAGGACGGCAAGGGCAAGACCGACCTCTACCTCGACGGCGAGGTCGTGGTTGCGCCGCAGAAGGGCAATCAACAACACGTCAAGATCGTCTGGCATGTCCGCCGCGCCGACGGCGCCGAAATCGGCACGGTCGGGCAGGAGAACGATGTGCCCAAGGGCCTCCTGGACGGGCCCTGGGGCGATGTCGCCTACAGCGTGGCGATCGCCGCCGGCGACGGCATCGCACAATTGGTGTCGCGCGGCGCGCCGGAGCGGCGGGGCACATCGTAAGCCCGCCGCCGATTGCCTCCGCGATGGCGGTTTGTTACAACGCGGTGACGCGGTGAAGCCGCCGGGAGCCGGCCCGGCGGTGCCGCTCTGTGCCGCAGCCCGATGAAAATCCTGACCTGCAACAGCAATCGGCCGCTGGCCGAGGCGATTTCGGCCTATCTCGGCCAGCCGCTGATCAGCGCCAGCGTGCGGCGGTTTTCCGACATGGAGGTGTTCGTCGAAATTCACGAAAACGTGCGCGGCGAAGATGTTTTCGTGATCCAGTCCACCTCCTACCCGGCCAACGACCATTTGATGGAGCTGCTGGTCGCGCTCGACGCGCTGCGCCGCGCCTCGGCCCGCCGCACGACCGCCGTCATCCCGTATTACGGCTATGCCCGGCAGGACCGCAAATCGGGCGGCCGCACCCCTATCTCGGCGAAGCTGGTGGCCAATCTGATCACCACGGCCGGCGCCGACCGGGTGCTGACCCTCGATCTGCATGCCGGGCAAATCCAGGGCTTCTTCGACGTCCCGACCGACAACCTCTATGCCGAGCCGGTGCTGGTGAAGGACATCCAGGAACGGCACGGCCAGAGCGAGCTGATGGTCGTCTCGCCCGATGTCGGCGGCGTGTTCCGGGCACGCCAGATCGCCCGGCGCCTCGATGTTGATTTGGCGATCATCGACAAGCGGCGCGAGCGCGCCGGGGTCTCCGAGGTCATGAACATCATCGGCGAGGTCGATGGCCGGCGCTGCATCCTGGTCGATGACATCGTCGATAGCGCCGGCACGCTGTGCAACGCGGCGCAGGCTCTGATGGACGCCGGCGCCGAGGGCGTTTATGCCTATGTCAGCCATGGGGTGCTGTCGGGCGGCGCGGTGGCGCGGGTGACCGCCTCGCCGATCAAGGAGCTGGTGCTGACCGACAGCATTGTCGCGACCGAGGCGGTGCGGGTCGCGCGCAACATCCGGCAATTGACCATTGCGCCGCTGATCGCCGAGGCGATATTGCGGATCAGCGAGGAGCGGTCGGTCTCGAGCCTGTTCGACTGACCGCGATCTGAATTCCGGGCGCCGCTGCGCATCGACAGCGCGCGGCGTTCCCTTTTCGAGGAGTAGCGTTCGATGCCCGAGATCATCAACCTGAACGCCGAGCCGCGCAGCACCGCCGGCAAGGGCGCGTCCCGAGCGGCGCGGCGCGCCGGCCGGGTTCCGGCGGTCGTCTATGGCGACCACAAGGAGCCGCTGATGGTCAGCCTGGAGCCGCGCGAATTGGCGCGCGCCGCGGCACGGCCGGGGTTTTTCGCGACGCTGGTCGATCTGAAGGTGAACGGCGAGAGCTACCGCACCCTGCCGCGAGAGATGCAGTACCACCCGATCACCGACGCCCCGATGCATGTCGATTTCATGCGGGTCGGGGCCGGCGCCCAGGTCACGGTCACGGTGCCGGTCGCCTTCGTCAACAACGACAAGGCGCCGGGATTGCGCCGCGGCGGCATCCTCAACATCGTGCGGCACGGGATCGAGATGGTGGTCTCGGCCGACAACATCCCGGACCGGATCGTGGTCAATCTCGACGGGCTCGATATCGGCGACAGCATTCACCTGCATTCGGTCACGCTGCCCGAAGGCTCCCGCCCGGTGATCCACGAGCGCGATTTCACGATCGCGACGATCGCCGCGCCGTCGGCGGTGCGCGAAGAGGCGGCGGCCGCGGCGGCGGCAGCCGCGGTCGCGGCGGCGGCACCGCCAGAAGGCGAGGAGCCGGCGGCGCCAGGGGCGCCGGCCGCGCCGGGCGCAGCACCGGGGGCCGCGCCGGGCCAGCCGCCGTCGTCCTGATCTTTCGACGGCCGGCTCGCGCCGGCCTTTGAGCCTCGATGCGCCTTATCGTCGGTCTCGGCAATCCGGGCACCCGCTATGCCCGCAACCGGCACAATATCGGCTTCGTGATCGCCGATGCGGTGGCGCGTCGCTACGGGTTTTCCGCCTATCGCGACCGCTTCAAGGGCGAATTGGCCGAGGGCACGGTCGCCGGCGAGAAGCGTCTGCTGCTGAAGCCTCAGACCTTTATGAACGATTCGGGCGAGTCCGTGCTGGCGGCGATGAGCTTCTACAAGATCCGCCCGGACGAGATCCTGGTGATCCACGACGAACTTGATCTGCGGCCCGGCAAGGTGCGGGTCAAGCGCGGCGGCGGCAGCGCCGGGCATAACGGCTTGCGCTCGATCGATGCGCTGGTCGGCGCCGATTATTGGCGGCTGCGGATCGGCATTGGCCATCCCGGGATCAAGGAGCTGGTCCACCCGTATGTCTTGCAGAATTTTCCGTCCGAGGAGGTGAAGCTGTGGGTCGAGCCGCTGGTCGAAGCGGTGGCAGAGACGATGCCGCTGCTCCTGGGCGGCGATCCGCCCGCCTTCATGAGCGAAGTGGCGCGACGCTTCGCCCCGCCCGAACCCGAAACGGACGAACCGGCCTAGCTGGAATTTCCGCTGCGGCACCATAAATAAACCGGCGGAGGCCGGCCCCGGATGATGGCACGGGAGCCGGCCATTGCTTTGCCTCGGACGATCGGACCTGATGGGCTTCAATTGCGGCATCGTCGGCTTGCCCAATGTCGGCAAATCGACGCTCTTCAACGCGCTGACCGCGACCGCGGCGGCCGAGGCAGCGAATTATCCGTTCTGCACGATCGAGCCGAATGTCGGCCGCGTCGCGGTGCCGGACGAGCGGCTGGAGGTCTGCGCTCGTCTCGCCAAATCGGCCAAGATCGTGCCGACCCAGCTCGAATTCGTCGATATCGCCGGGCTGGTACGCGGCGCCTCGCAGGGGCAGGGACTCGGCAACCAGTTCCTCGGACACATCCGCGAGGTCGACGCGGTGGCGCAGGTGCTGCGCTGCTTCGACGACCCGAACGTCGTCCATGTCGAGGGGGCAATCGACCCGATCCGCGACGCCGAGACGGTCGAGACCGAATTGATGCTGGCCGATCTCGACAGCCTGGAACGCCGTCTCGTCGCGGCGCAGAAGAAGGCCCGCGGCGGCGACAAGGAGGCGCGGTTGCAGCTCGAGGTGATCGAACCGGTGTTGGCGGCGCTGCGCGCCGGAAAGCCGGCGCGCACGGTCGAGTTGGCTGCGGCACATGCAACCGAACTGAAGGCGCTGAACCTGCTGACCGCGAAGCCGGTCCTGTACATCGCTAATGTCGACGAGGCGAGCGCGGCCGACGGCAATGCCGAGAGCCGCCGCGTCGCCGACTACGCCGTGACCCAGGGCGCCGAGGCGGTGGTGATCTCGGCGGCGATCGAGGCCGAGGTCGCGCATCTGTCCGACGAGGCGGAGAAGCGGGAATTTCTGGCGACGCTCGGCCTCGACGAAACCGGCCTGACGCGGGTGATCCGCGCCGGCTATCGCCTGCTCGACCTGGTGACGTTCTTTACGGTTGGCCCGAAGGAGGCGCATGCCTGGACCGTGCCGCGCGGCACCAAGGCGCCGCAGGCAGCGGGCGCGATCCACAGCGACTTCGAGAAGGGCTTCATCCGCGCCGAGACGATCTCCTACGACGATTTCGTTGCCTGCGGCGGCGAGCAGGGCGCCAAGGACGCCGGCAAAATGCGGCTAGAAGGTTCCGAGTACATCGTGCAGGACGGCGACATCTTCCATTTCCGCTTCAACGTGTGAGCCTGCGCGCGCTAACCTGCCAAGCATGAGCGAACGGAGGACGGCGCGATGCAGTACAAAGTGATTTCGGCCGATTGCCATATCGATTTGATCTGGCTGCCGCCCGATCTGTTCACCGCCAACGCCGGCGCCGCGTTCAAGGACCGCATGCCCTATGTCGCCGAGGGGCCGCGCGGCCGCGAGTGGGTCACCAAAAACGGCGCCTCTTTCGGCCTCGACACCGGCATGGGCTCGGCCGGGCGGAAATACGAGCCCGGCAAGATCCACCGCTCCGACCGGATGGCCTCGACCGGGCTTTATGACGCGGAGCAGCAGAAAATCCGCCGGCTGACCGATCCCGATCTGCGCCTCAAGGACCAGGATCGCGACGGCATCCAAGCCGAGGTGCTGTACGGCGTCCTCGGGGCGACGATGCGGCTCAACGACGATGAGGCCGCCGCCGAAGTCCTGCGCATCTACAACGAATGGCTCGCCGGTTTTTGCAAGGCGCATCCGGACCGTTACGCCGGCCTCGCCAATATCCCGAACCACAGCGTCGAGGCGGCGGTCGGCGAGATCGAGCGGGTGGCGCGGCGCGGCAATGTGAAGGGGCTCGAAATCTCGCGCCGCCACGACATGACGCCGCTGTGGGACCCGTGGTGGAACCCGGTCTGGGACGCCGCCGCGGCCAGCGGCTTGCCGATGCATTTCCATACGATCGGCGGCCCGCGGCGCGACTTCTCGCAGCTGACCGGCAAGGTGCTGCTGGCGGCGCGGGCAGCCAGCATCACCAGCTTTCAGATGCATATGGCCGAGGTGTTGATGTCGATCATCTTCGCCGGCGTGCTCGAGCATCGGCCGAACCTGAAGGTGGTGATCGGCGAATCCGGCACCGGCTGGATCCCCTACATCCTCGACCGGATGGACGCCGAATGGGAGGACCAGTTCAAGGAGCTCGACCTGACGATGAAGCCGAGCGAGTACTGGCGGCGCCAGTGCTACGCCACCTATCAGAGCGACCCGATCGGGGTGAAGCTGATCGACGAGCTGGGGGTGGACAACATCATGTGGGGCTCGGATTTCCCGCACCCCGACGGCATCTACCCGGATTCGCAGGAATATATTCAGAAGGAGCTCGGCCACCTGCCGGAAGCGACCCGCAAGAAGATCGTCTGCGACAATGCCGCCAAGCTCTACCGGTTTGTGAATTAAGGGCCCGCGTCCGGCCGGGCCGGCCAAGGATCGGCGGGTTTAATAGCTTGTGGGTTGTTCCCGCTCCGCTGGCATCCGGAACATGGGTTCCAGGGTTCTGTTCTCGGATCAGTGCCAAAACGTCATCGGAGTCTCTCGATGCGCAAACTCCCGATCGCCACCGTCGCGGCGGTGGCCCTGATGGCCGCCTCGGCCTCGGCGCAAATGACCCCCTCGCCGGCCCAGCCGCGCACCCCCGGCAGCACGCCGGCCACGGCCGCCGCGCAACCGTCGCGGCCGGCGCCGAACCCGCTGGCCCAGGAAGACATCTCGAAGATCGAGGGCACCGCCGTCTACGGCAACGACGACAAGAAGATCGGCCGCATCTCGACGGTCCTGATGGACCCGCAGAGCAAGAAAGTCGAGAAGCTCGTCGTCAATGCCGGCGGCGTGCTCGGGGTCGGCGGCCACCGCGTCGCGATCCCGGTCGACCAGTTCAGCTGGGATGGCCAGAAGGACGCGTTCAGGCTTTCGACGACCGAGACCGCGCTGAAGGATCAGCCGGAATGGGTCGAGGGCGAAGGAACGATGAGCGGGTCCAGCATCCCGCCGAAGGACCAGAGCGCGCCGACCAACGACGCCGGCAAGTAAGCCTCTCGCCGAAGTCACCCAGCCCTCTGCGGTGGGCTGGGTGGCCGACTAAGCCGCCGGCTTTGTCCCTACGGCGCAGTGATAGGGCTGGGCGATAAAAAAGGTGCCGTCGGACGTGCCTCGTTCGGCTGCGCTGCGCCATGCGTCGGCCTCGGTCGCGGTTAGCGCCGCAAGAATCTGCTGCTGATAACGGGCGAGGCGCGGCTGCGATGGCTTGACCGCGACGAGCTGCGGAAAGCAATCGAGCTGGCGCAGCCCGAGCGCATGCAGCCGCGAATAGAGACTGGCATCGGCGCAGCCGCCCGGACTCATGCCGCCGCCGATCGCGCCCGGCGCCTCGGCCTTTTGTTTGAGGGCCGGGTCGAGCGGCAGGTTCACGCAGCAGGGCAAGTCGATGGCGCGCACGATCACGCCGACCCGGCCGCCCGGCCGGGTCACCCGGACCAACTCAGCCAGCATCCGGTCGGCGTCGCCCTCCTCGATCACCGTGCAGGCGAGCGCGACATCGACCGATGCATCCGGCAGTGGCAGCGCCTCGGCGCGGCCCTCGCCGAGCTCGATCTGATGGTCGAGCCCCTCGCGCCGCGCCAAGTCCCGCGCCACTCCGAGGAAATACGGGTTCATGTCGCGGCCGATCAATCGGTTTGCACCGGCAGTGCGGCGGGCGAGTTCGCGCATCACGACGCCCGAGCCGCAGCCGACTTCCAGCACCGCCTCGCCTGGCCGGATCGCGACAGCATCGAGCACGGCCCGCACCACGCGCATGTAGCCG
>DATARH010000166.1:0-11085 GCA_036264235.1 Allostellaceae bacterium | reverse complement strand
TGGATGCCGCGGGCGATCAACCGCGAGATTGCCCGGGCGATGCTCGGCGGCGCCAGCGAGCTGATCGAGGATTTGCGAAACCCCGACGGCGCCGCCCGCAAGAGCCTCTTGGCCGGGATCGGTGAGGCTGCCGCCGAGCTGATCGAGGCACCGCCCGAGGCCAGCAGTTTCGATCGCTCGCGGCTGCTGAACCAGCCGGAATTGCAGGCCTGGATCGCCAGCTCCTGGGAGCAGGGGCGCGCCCTGGTGCTGACCGATCTCGCCTCGCCGGCCTCTCGCCTGCGGCGCGGCCTGGCCCTGGCGATCCTGTCGGTCGGCGAGACCTTGCGCACCGACCCGGAGATGCGGGCGCGGCTCGACGCGACGGTCGAGGCCATCGTCGCCGAGGCCTTGCCGTGGCGCGCCGAAATCATCCGCTTTGTCGCCGAGGTCGTGCGGAAATGGGAGCCGCGCACCTTCTCCGACCGGATCGAGGCTGCGGTCGGCGCCGATCTGCAATACATCCGGATGAACGGCACGATCGTCGGCGGCCTGGTCGGCGGCGGGCTCTATCTGCTGTCGCTGCTGGCGCGCTGAACCTTCATCCAAGACTTGCCGTTGCTCCGCCATGCCGAAGCAAACCGCGACAAATCCGGCGGCGACCGCCCAAGTCGTCAGCGAGGCCGCCGGGGTGTGGCTGGTCGCGGCGGTGCTGGCGCTGATGTTTGTCGGCGGGACATTGCCGACCCCGCTCTACGAAATCTACCGGCGGCAGTTCCACTTCTCTGAACTGGTGCTGACCCTGTTGTTCGCGACCTATGTCGTCGGCGCGCTCGGGGCGCTGTTCGTGCTGGGCCGCGTCTCGGACCGGATCGGCCGGCGGCGAACCATGTTGCCGGTCATTGTGATCGCCGCGATCAGCACGCTCGCCTTCCTGCTGCCGGTCAGCCTGCCGGTATTGTTTGTCGGGCGCCTGCTGAGCGGTCTGGCGATCGGTGTCGCTTCGGGCACGGCAACCGCGTGGATCACCGAACTGGAGCCCGGCGGCCATCGCGGCCGCGCCACGCTGGTCACCGTTGGCGCCAACCAGGCGGGGCTGGCGATCGGTCCGGTACTGGCCGGATGCCTCGCGCAGTTCAGCGGCGACCCGCTGCGCCTCGTCTATGCCGTCTATCTCGGCATGCTGCTGCCGGCCGCGTTCATCACGGCAAGGGTGCCGGAGACGATCGCCAAGCCGGCGCGGCGGCTGCGCGATATTGCATCGCGGCCCCGGATCGGCGTGCCGCCGGATATCCGGCCGCAATTCGTCGCACCGGCGGTGACCGCCTTCGCGATCTTCTCGCTGCTCGGCTTCAGCACCGGCCTGCTGCCGACCGTGCTGGCGAACGACCTCGACGAGTCGAGCCGAGCGGTCGGCGGCGCCATCGTCGGCGAGCTGTTCCTGGTCGGCACGACCACCGTCGTGCTGTCGCGGAACCTTGGCAGCCGCGCGGCGATGCTTGCCGGCTTGTCGATGCTGCTGCCGACACTGGCGCTGCTGGTGCTGGCGCAGGCGGAGAAGTCGATGGCGATCCTGGTCGCCGACAGCGCCCTCGCAGGCATCGCGACCGCGCTCGGCTATCGCGGCAGTCTGCAGGTGGTCAACGAGATCGCTCCGGGCGCGCGGCGCGCCGAACTGCTGTCGAGCTACCTCGTCGCCTGCTATGCCGGCATCTCGTTGCCGGTGATCGGCGTCGGCCTGTTGTCGCGGCTGGTCGATTCGTTCGTCGCCAATTTTATCTTCGCGGTCGTGATCGCGGCATTCGCAGTCTTCGCTCTGATCTTTGGCCTGCGCCAAGCGGACTTGCGCCGCTAAATCTTCGCGCGCTGCGCGACGATGGTGGAGGTCATTGCACCGTTACGCGCGGCGCTCTATATGGCCCGACTATCGAGGACGGGCCCTGCGGATGCGCGGCCCGCCGGGTTTGGCGAGGAAACACAACAAATGAAGCGGTTCGTGACCGGCCTGTGCGCCGCCTCGGTGTTGCTGGCGAGCGGCGGCGCAATGGCGCAGTACTACCAGCCGTCCTACGGCAACGATTACGCGTGCCGGCAATGGGCCGATGCGCAGGTCGCACCGTACCGTGCCCAGGCCGGGGCGAACGCGGTCGGCAGCACACTTCTCGGGGCCGGTCTCGGGGCAGCGATCGGCGCGGCCGCCGGCGGCGGTCGTGGCGCCGGGATCGGCGCGGCTTCGGGGGCGTTGCTCGGCACCGTCGGCGGCGCCGCCAACGCGCAGAACACCGAAGCCTATGCGCAGCAGCAATTCAGCGCGCTCTACTATCAGTGCATGCAAGGTGGCCCGCCGCCGGCTCCGGCCTACGCGCCCGCTTACGGCGCGCCGGCCTACGGCTACCCGCCCGGCTACTACCGCTAGCAGCGACGATAGTCGCAGCGAAAAGCCCCGCCTCGGCGGGGCTTTTTCTGTTCCGAGGCTCGCGCGGCCCGTGGCTGCGGTGTTTAATGCCGCCGCAACGATGCATGAGGAAGCCATGGCCAAAACACGCGGCACCGGCCTGTTGATGGTGTGGGCCGATATCGATCCCGAATTCGAGGCCGAATACCACCGCTGGTACGACGAGGAGCACATCGCGCATCTGCTCGGGGTGCCGGGATTCCTCAGCGCCGGCCGCTACGAGGCGGTCAAGGGCGGCCCGAAATACCTGGCGATGTACGAGCTCGAAACCGTCGAGGTGCTGCGCAGCGCCGCGTTTCTCGATGGTGTGCGCTTCCAGCCGTCGAGCCGCCGCGTCGCCGCGTCCGGAGGCACGATCGGCCGTAATTATTTGATCAACGGCTACCGTCAGATCCTGCCCGTCCACACCAACCCGGTCGAGCAGACCCAGGGTCCGGCGCCGTTCCTGCAGATGGGGCGGATCGACATTCCCGCGATGGTCGAGGAGGAGTTCAACGACTGGTACAACACCGCCTACATCCCGCCATACCGCGCCTGCCCGGGCTGTCTGGGCGCTCGCCGCTTCACTGCCGTCGACGGCCAGCCGAAATACCTGACCGTTTATGAATTCGAGTATGCCGGCGTGTCCGAGACACCGGAATGGAACAAGGCGCGCGACAGCAACCCGTGGAGCGACCGCGTCCGACCGTTCATGCGCCATGATGTCGGCTCGCCGGGCGTGTACCGCCGCATCTGGCCGAAATAGCACCGCATAGGATCAGTCCCCGCATGGCACTCTCGAACACCGATCCCTGTTTTCTCCCCGCCCATGTGCTCGCCGCCGAGATCGGCGCGCGGCGGCTGTCGCCGGTCGAGATCGTCGAGGCGTTCATTGCCCGGATCGCGGTGCAGGACGGCAAGCTGCACGCCTATGTCGAGGTCTATGGCGACGATGCCCGGCTCGCCGCCGAGGCGGCCGACAAGGCGATCCGCTCCGGCCACCGGGTCGGGCCGCTGCACGGCGTGCCGATCGCGCTGAAGGATCTGATCGATCTCGAAGGCCGGGTCACGACCGGTGGCTCCGAGGCGTGGCGCGACCGCCGTTCCACCGTCACCGCGACACTCGCCCGGAAGCTGATCGCCGCCGGGATGATCGTGCTCGGCAAGACCCACACGGTCGAGTTCGCGATGGGCGGCTGGGGCACCAACCAGCATCGCGGCACGCCGTGGAACCCGTGGGACCCGGCGGTGCCGCGCACCCCCGGCGGGTCGAGCAGCGGCTCCGGGGTCGCGGTCGCAGCAGGCATGGCGCCATGGGCGATCGGCACCGACACCGGCGGCTCGGTGCGGCTGCCGGCGTCGTGGTGCGGCCTCTCCGGCCTCAAGACGACGATCGGCCAGGTCAGCACCTACGGCATCCTGCCGCTAGCACCGTCGCTCGACACGCCCGGACCGATGGCCCGCTCTGTCGAGGATGCGGCGCTGCTGTTCGGGGTGATGCAGGGGGCCGACCCGCTCGATCCACGCACCCTGCCGGCACCGCCACCCGCCGATGTCATGGCCGGGCTGCGACGCGGCGTCCGCGGCCTGAGGCTGGCCCGGATGCCGCAATCGGAACGCGACGGCTGCGCCTCCGACGTGCTCGCCGCCTACGACACCGCGCTCGAGGAACTGGCGCGGCAAGGCGCCGAGATCGTCACCATCGCGCTGCCGTGCCGCTTCGCCGACACAATGATGGCGACCGGCCGCATCATCGGTTCCGAGGCCTATCAGCTGGTCGGCCACCTCGTCGATGACGATGCGCTGCCGATCGACCCGGCGGTGCGGCCGCGCATCCGGCTCGGTCGCGACATCACCGCCCGCGACTATCTCGCGGCGCTCGCCGAACGCGACGAGCTGAAGCGCAAATTCCTCGCCGCGATGGACGGTGTCGACGCGGTGCTGACGCCGACGACGCAAACCGCGGCGATCCCGGTCGCCGAAGTCGACCAGACGACGACCCCAGCGCACTTCACCCGCATGTTCAATTTGATGGAAATGTGCGCGCTGTCGGTGCCGAATGGCTTCACCGCGAGCGGCCTGCCGCTGTCGCTGCAGATCGCCTGCCGGCCTTATGACGAGGCGACGGCGCTGCGGATCGGCTGCGCCTACCAGCAAGCCACCGACTGGCATCAGCGCCGTCCTCCCGGCCTTGCGTAAAGCCGCATGTGCGGCCGGTTCGTCCAGAAGACGCCGCTCGGCGAGATCCAGGTGCTGTTCGACACCGCCAACGCGGTGCCGAACGCGCCGCCGCGCTACAACGCCGCCCCGACCGACAATCTCGCGGTCGTGCGCTTCAACCCGCAGACGCGGCAGCGTTCGCTCGACCTGCTGCGCTGGGGGTTGGTGCCGCTGTGGGCCAAAGACCCGTCTTTCGGGCCGAAATGCATCAACGCGCGCTCGGAGACGGTCGCCAGCAACAACATCTACCGCGACGCGTTCGAGCGGCGCCGCTGCCTGGTGCCGGCCGACGCATTCTATGAATGGCGCAAGGTGACGGACGGCAAGCCGGTGCCGTATGCGGTGATGCCGCGCGACGGCATCTTCGCCTTCGCCGGGCTGTGGGAGCGCTGGAAGAACCCGGCCGACGGCAGCATCCTGCGCAGCTTCACGATTGTCACCGGCCCGGCCAATGCGCTGTGCCGGCCAATCCACGACCGCATGCCGGTGATCCTGCCGCCGGAAGCCTGGCCCGTTTGGCTCGGCGAGGAAGAGGTGCCGCCGCAGGAATTGCTGGCGCTGTTGCTCGGCTGCCCCGAGGAGCTGATCCGCGTCTATCCGGTGGGGCCGTCGGTCGGCAATGTGAGAAACGACGAGCCCAGTCTGCTGGACCCGGTCGGAGCCGAATTACTCTCTGCCGCCCCGACATCCAGCGCTTAGCCTTTGTCGATCGCGGGCGGCAGCGCCCTCAGGGTCGGCACCCCCGCTGCAAAATGCAGCGGAAATGCAGCGACATTTTTGCAACACCGGGTATGCGCCCTTCGCTGCCGCTGGTCGGCGCGCCGCACCGCAAAAGGAATCCGGCCGTGAACATCGGGTGACCCACTCGGCGTGTGGGAACCGCAGCTATTTCAGCCTCGTTGGGGTTTCGAGAGCTTGCGAGGAGAATGCAATGAGCACGAGGCATTTGAGATGGGTCGCCGCCGCGGCTTTCCTGACCGCGAGCCCGCTCGGCGCATTTGCCCAGAACACGGGCGGCCTCACCGGCCCGAACGGACCGCTGGCGATCCCGAACGGCTCCGGCACGCTGACTTACCAAAGCAGCGGCGGCACCGAGATCGCCCCCGGCGGCACGACCGTGTTTCACGGCACCGGGTCGACGACGACGGTCACCTTCGCCGGGACCCACACACAGCCGAGCCCGCCCGCCACTCCGGCGCCGACGATCGTTCCCCTCCGTTAGGGACTGCTGCGCAGGCGGAAAGCCTAGGTCCGCCTGACACCGTTGCATGTGGCAACTGAGAGACAGCCGCCGCCCACCGTGCGGTCCGGATCGGCGTTGCTTTTCCTTAAAGCATTGATGCCCGCCGCCACTTGGCCGCCTGCCAATTTCGCATTGGTCGGTCGAGGGCCGGCGGGTTAGGCTGCGCCATCAATCAGCAGACGCGGCGGATGGGATCATCCATGGGCCGCCGCCCAACGGGAGGACCGAGACGCATGCCCCAGTTCACCACCGAAGACGTGACCTATCTGAAGCATGGTGACCGCCAGATCGCGGCCCGCGTGTTCAAGCCGGAAGGCGCCGGGCCGTTCCCGGTCTTTGTCGATCTGCATGGCGGCGCCTGGAACAATGGCGACCTCGCCGACCGCACCGGCCTGGGCGAATACCTCGCTGCCCACGGCGTCGTGATGGTCACGCTGAACTTCCGCCATGCCGCCGACGGCTATCCGACCTCGCTCGCCGACATCAATTACGGCGTCCGATGGACCAAGGCGCATGCCAAGGAGTTGAAAGTCGACCCGAGCCGCGTCGCGATCGGCGGCGCGTCGAGCGGCGGCCATCTCGCGATGCTCGCGGCAATGCGGCCCGCCGACCCGCGCTACGCCGCGATCCCCGGGCCAGCCGGGGTCGATGCCACCGTCCGCGCCGTCGTCATGCAATGGCCGGTGATCAATCCGCTATCGCGCTACCGCCACGCGATCCGCGCCTCGGCGCTGCCGAACCCACCGCAATTCAGCGTCGGCATGAAGGAAAAGCACGACACCTATTGGCACACCGAGGCCGAGATGGCCGAGGGCAACCCGACGCTGATCCTCGAGCGCGGCGAGAAGGTGGTGATGCCGCCGGCGATCTGGATCCAGGGCCGGCCGGACGAGGTGCACGATTATCACGACGAGGATTCGAGCTTCCCCGGCAACGAGCCGGAGCGCTTCGTCAGCAATTACCGCAAGGCCGGCGGCGATATCGAGATCACCTATTTCGACAACGCCCAGCGCGGCACCGAGGCGACGCACAAGCCGACTCTCGATTTCATCAAGAAGCATCTCGGCTAGGCTTCACCGCCTGAACCGACGCGGTGGCCGGGTTCGTCCCGGCCATCTGCGTTTCCGGCCAAAGAAAACTAGAAGAAAATTCGGCTGACGAACTGCGCCTGGAATTCGTCGGCGACCGGCTTCAGCCCGGCGGCGCTGCGCTGCCCCTGATAGCTGTGCACGTCGATCAGTTCGGTGCTGAGGCGCAGCCACGACACCGGGTTCCAACTGCCGGATACGGTGAAGGCGTGGCCTACTTCACCGGTCCCCTTGATGCCGAAGGAGTTGCGCGATTGCGTCGCGAAGAGATCGACCCGGCCGGCTACGCGGAATTCGTCGAAATAATACCCGAGCAGCAGATAGCCCGCCTGGAAGTCGGTCTTGCTATAAAATTGGGAGAACGGCTCGATCGTCGTGTTGCCGAACATTGCCTGGCTGAGCACGACCACATCGCCCAATGACGTCTCCACGCCGAGGCTGGTGAATTTGGTGCGCCAGCCGAAATCACTGCCGGCAATGACCCCGGGATCGGTGCGATTGTCGTAGTAGAGCGCGGTGACGCGGCCAAGTTCGTTATCGCGAAGCGAGGCGCCGAGATACCAGCCGGGCGCGCTATCCATTTCCTTGAACGGCTGCTCGCGAACCGGGACGCCGCTTTGTTGTGCCAGCACATCTGGCACGCGCGGTTCGCCGAATAGGCCCACCGGGCGGCTGTCGAATACCCAGCCGCGGTCGGCCAGCAGCGCTCCCGCTGGATCGTTGGCGCCAAAGACGGCTCCGGTCAGCCCGGCCTCGCCGCCCTCGTAGCGCCACAGCAGATTGGTTTCGCCGCCGATCGTGCGCAACTCGTCGCCGATCCAGGAATTGATCGCCGATGGCGTCAGCGTCCACGGGCTGGTCCAGCCGACGCTCTCGTTTTCCAGCGAGATCGGCGGGAAGAATGCGCCGAACTTGATCGACCACACCCAGTTGCGGGTCGAGACCGGCTGATACCGTCCATAGGCTTCCAGAACATCGACCGGCGCGTGCTGATCCGGCGCGGCGCGCACCGTCGTGAAGAAGCCGAGTGACGGATCGAGCTGCAGTCGCAGATCGGCCAGGGTCTGCCCGACAAAGGCCGGCCCCGTTGCGCCGCCGCCGCCATTGTCGAGCTTGCCGAAGCCTCCCTTGATCCAGGTCCTGGTGTGCGAGGGCGCAACGAAGCCGAGATCGACCAACCCGTTTGCCGAGAACTCCTGCGCCCTCGCACTTGCCGGTCCGGCAAGCAGCAGGGTCGCGGCAATCAACCGGGTTGCGCGGATACTCATTCGGGGCATGCTACCGAAATGAATACACCGTGCCACCTTTACGCTTGGTTAGCCGTAGGGATCAGCGCGCGATGGTTGCGCGGCGCTCGTGCCACTTTTGCTGTCGCGCTGTGCCTCGCCGCGGCAACCGCGCTCGCTGCGACAGCGCATCACGTCGCACAGCGAGGCCGCGCTTTCGCTGTCAACACGATCGCGATTGCAACCGGTGACACGATTCAGTTCGCGAACGAGGACGAGTTCCTGCACCAGATTTATGTCGATTCGCCAAACCTGCCATTCGATTCGGCGGAGCAACGGCCAGGCGAGACGATCGAAGTCAATTTTCCGAGTGCCGGGAGCTTTCCAGTCCGCTGTCACATTCATCCGAAGATGCTGCTCACTGTGTATGTGCGATAGACCGGCGCGGTAAGCAGTTTTTAATCAAATACCTGTTTGAATCGGGATCAGTGTCCTGATCCCCCGCGGCGCCGGTAAGCGCCCGAAAGCACCTTGCGCGTATGTCCCCGCCTCGGATCCTCGCTTGGCCGTCGATCGGCGCCACGATTTTCGGGGCGTTCGTCGCAATGGCGCTGTTGATCGGCGCGGTCGGCGGCTACGGCCTCTACGTCCTGGATGCGGCCAGCGGCTTTGTGGTCGGTCTTTACGACCGACCGCTGATGGCCATCAACTTCGATCGCGCCGCCAGTCTCGACTTTGTCGAGATGGACAAGGAGCTGTTGCGCCGCGAAAGCGCTTCGCAAAGCGAGCAGGCGGCGATCGACGCCAAGGTCGAGCGCCTGGTCCGGACCTTCGCGGAAGACCTCGCCGTTGCCGCCGAGCGCTCGATGTATCAGGACGAGCGTGTCGTCATTGCGCAAATCGATGCCCTTGTCGGGCGCTGGCATAAGCTGCGGCTGGGTGATGGCAGAGCGGTCGCCGCGGCGCAGATGGACGAGTTGGCCGCCAACATTCTCGAGCGCTTCGATGTGCTCGCCGAGCTTGCGGTGGGCAACAGCTTTGTCGAGCGGCGGAAGGTCATCTCGGATGTGGCGTTCTTTCGCCAACTCGGCATTGCCGCACTGACCTTGGCACTCGGGTTGGCGATTGCCATCACCCTGCTGTTGCTCGGCCGCATCATCCGGCCGCTGCGCCACGCTGCCGCCGTCGCCGACCGCATCGCCGATGGCGAGTTCGAGGCCGCGATTCCAGCGGGCGGCAAGGATGAGACCGGTGCCCTGCTGCGATCGATGACCGTCATGCAGGCAAACATCCGCAGCATGATCGAGCGCGAGAAGGCGCAGCGGCGCTCGGCGCAGAACCGTCTCGCCGATGCGTTGGAAAGCTCGCCCGAGGCGGTCGTGCTGCTTGACCCCGAAGGGCGGATTGTTACCGCGAACAGTCAGCTTCAGCGTTTCTTTCCGACGGTGGCAACGCAGCTTGAAGGGGAAGCGAGCATCGCCGCTGCGTCCGCCCGCTTGCACCGGTTGGTCAGCGCCGTGTTCGAGCCGACGACTAGGGATGATGCGCCTGCCGATCCCGATCCGCTGTGGTCAGGCCGTGAATTCCAGCTCACCGACGGCCGCTGGTTGCGCGTCAGCCGCAGCCCGACCCGCGAGGGTGGCTTCTGTTTGCTGATCAGCGATATCAGCGATTTCAAGGAGCGCGAAGAGCACCTCACCGAGGCGCGCCGCGAGGCCGAAGCCGCGAGCGAGGCGAAGAGCGCGTTTTTGGCCACCGTCTCGCACGAGTTGCGGACACCGCTTAATGCGGTGATCGGATTTTCGGAATTGCTCGCCTGTCAGCTCTACGGCAGTCTCGGCGATCCGCGCTACCAGGAATACGCGCAGTCGGTCCACCATGCCGGCAAGCACCTGCTCCAGATCATCAACAAGATTCTCGAATTGTCGAAACATCAGGCCGGCAAGCTGGAGCTGGTGTCGGAACCGGTCGATCTGGTCACCATCGTCGACAGTTGCGTCGCCGCCATTCGCGAGCAATGCGAACGCGCAGGGTTGAGCTTGGTGTCACGGGCACCGGACGCGTTGATCGGCTGGGGCCACCGCGCCAAGTTGCAGCAGATGCTGATGGATCTGCTGGCGAATGCGGTGAAGTTCACCGAGCCGGGCGGCACTGTCACCGTCGGCGCCGGCGGGGCGTCCGACGGCTCCACCTGGCTGGAGATCACTGATACCGGCATCGGCATGTCCGCCGATGAGATCCCGACCGCGTTCGTGCCGTTCGGACAAGTCGATAGTCGCCTGGCGCGGCGTTACGAGGGCAGCGGGCTCGGTCTGCCGCTGGTTAAGGCGATCGTCGACTGGCACCGCGGTGACATCGAGATCGACAGCGCGCCCGGAAAGGGCACGAGGTTTACCGTCATCCTGCCACCGCCGCCAACCGCCGCGACCAAGGCGGCCACCGCCGCTTACGAGGCGGTTGGCTAGGCACAGCCTTTCGCCCGACACATCGCTATTACTTGAATTGTGCCGAGCGCCAGCGCACCGCTGCCGGCACGCCTTCGGCGGCGGCGATCTCGCGGAAGCGTTGGCCGAGTTCCGTCTTCGTCGCATAGAGCGGCGCGACGACATCGAGCCCGGTATTGATTCGGTTGTTGAAGCCCGCGGCATCGGCACCGCGATTGATCGCCAGTTTGGTCGCGTACAGCGCCTCGGGCGAGATCAGCGTCAGGCGCTTGGCCCAGGCGAGGCTCTTCTCGCGGAGCTCGGCGCGCGGTACCACGCGGTTCACCATGCCCAGATCGCGCGCCGTTTCCGCATCGATGGTGTCGCCGAAATAGAGCAGCTCGCGGGCCTTTTTGTAGCCGATGATCGCCGGCATCACGATCGCCGGGCCGACGCTGGAAAACCGCACCTC
>DATARH010000152.1:0-11780 GCA_036264235.1 Allostellaceae bacterium | reverse complement strand
CCGATGCGGTTCGTTCCAGGGACAAGCTCCGACAAGATTTGGAGACGCTTGTTATCCAGTTCGGTCGCGAGGATGCTGACACCGGTCACGTTGCCTCCCGGATGGGCGAGCGTCCCGACGAGACCGGCGCGCACCATGTCGTCGGCAAGCACCACGATCGGGATGCTCGTCGTCGCACGTTTCGCTGCTCTGCCCGCTTCATCGCCTCCTGCGTAAATGACATCGGGCGCCGCAGCGGCGATTTCTGCCGCGACAGCATCGAGCCGAGCGACGGGTGTCTCGAAGCCTCGCGGGTCGACCGAAAGATTCTTTCCTTCGACGAACCCATAAAATCGCAGCCGCTCGAACAGCGACTCGTAACGACTCTTCGGCGGCTGGACGACAAATCCCAATCGGTAGAGGCGATCGGCCTGCTCAGCCTGCGCAATCGCCGGGACCAGCCCGGCAGCCGTCCCAAGCAGCACCGTTCTTCGCGAAAGTAGACACTGTCCGAAATGGATCACTCGATCACCTCGTCGGCGCGGGCGAGGATCGACTGCGGCACGGTGAGGCTTAGTGACTTCGCGGTCTTCAAGTTGAGTACCAGCAGGTATTTTGTCGGCTGCTGAACCGGCAGGTCGGCCGGGTTGGCACCCTTGAGGATGCGGTCGATGTAGGATGCCGCCCCGGCGTACAGGTCAACCGGGTCGAACCAGTAGGACATCAGACCGCCGACGCCGGGATCGATCGCGCCCATCAGCGGCAAGCGGTGGCGGGTCGCTGCGGCGATGATCACATCGCGGTGTGCATCGGCAAAACCACCCGGCAAAGCGACAAGACCGCCGCCCGGCTCACGTGCCTGGGCAGCGATGGCTTGCTCGATTTCGGAATCGTCGTGAACCGGAGCCAGCGTCACGCCTATCCCGAGGGGGGAGGCGGCGGCCTCGATCGCGCGGCTGCGCAACGCGGCGGGCGTGTCAGGAAAGAAGATGACGCCGACCCGCGTGACATCCGGTGCGATCTCCTTGAGCAATTGCAGCCATTTTCCCATCAACGGCGCCTCGGAAGAGCTGAACCCGGTCATGTTGCCACCGGGGCGCGCGAGGCTTTGAACAAAGCCTTGCCCGACGGGATCAATGACGCGCATGAAAACGATCGGGATCGTGCGTGTCTGCTGCCGCAGCGCGGCGAGCGCCAGCGTGGTGCTCGACAAGATGGCGTCCGGCGACAGACTGGCCAGTTCTGCCGCATAACGCCCGAAGAGCGCCGGATCGTATGCCGCGAAGCGGTAATCGATGCGGATATTCTTGCCGCCGGCCCACCCCAAGCGCCCCATCGCCTGCGCAAACGTCGTCACAAATGACTGACCGAGCGGGTTATTCTCCGGATATTCGGTCAATACCCCAACAGAGCGAACCCGTTCGGACTGCTGTGCGAATGCGACAGTTGGTGCGGTGGCACCTGCGGCAAGCAGCGCAAGGAAGTCGCGGCGATTCACTCGATGACCTTGTCGGCGCGTTCGAGAAAGGTGGGCGGAATGTCGAGGCCGACCGCCTTGGCGGTCTTCAGATTAATCACCAGCTCGAACTTGCTCGGCTCCTCGGCCGGCAGTTCGGCGGGCTTGGCGCCCTTCAGGATCTTGTCGACGAAAATTGCGGCCTTTCGGTAGACATCGGCATAGGCGACCGCATAGCTCATCAGCCCGCCTTGCTGGGCGAATTCCTGGATGAACGAGACGGCTGGGATCCGGTGCTGCAGCGCCAGCTCGGCCGGGCGCTTCGCACCCAGTGTCGGCTGGACGATGACGGCGTCGGGGCGGTCCTTGGCCAGTGCCGCGAAGGCGGTCTCCAGCTCGTCTGGGCCGCGCAGCAGCATCGGGTCGATCGCAATGCGGGTCACCTGCCCGGCCTGCTTGATCTTGTCGACGAACGGCTTCGAGAACGGGTCGGGGGCATTGGCAAGCGCCACGATCCGATGCGTCGCCGGCAGCATCTCGCGCAGCAAATCGACGCATTTGCCGGCCAGCTCGGCGCCGATCCCAGCGATGCCGGTGATATTGCCGCCGGGGCGGGCCAAGCTCGCGATCAGCCCGGTCTCGACCGGATTGCCGACATTGCCCATCACGATCGGAATGTCGCGGGTCGCCTGCTTTGCCGCGAACCCGGCCGGAGTGAACCAGGTGACGATCAGATCGGGCTTGAGCCGCACCAGCTCGGCCGCCAGGGCCGGGAGTCGGCTCGCGTCGCCCTCGTCGCTGCGATACTCGAAGCGGATGTTCTTGTTCTCGATGTAACCGAGCGCCCGCAAATCCTCCCGGAAACCCGTCCAGAACCCGGCCGACCCGGAAGACTGCGTCATCAACACACCAACCAGCGGCACCTTCGCCGATTGTGCGAAACCGGGCAGCGGCCTGGCCGCCACCGCGACTCCGCCGAGCAGAGAAAGCACATCGCGCCGCCGCATGATCACCCCGGCTACCAGCAAATTCGGCGATCGGCGACGATAGCCGAATGGGGCCAGCCGCGATATGTAAGCCAAACTCAATGTCGCGGCGGTTTTTGTCCCCGAGCCGGGCGTATAATCGGGGCATGCTGGTCTTCTATGCCAAGGACGGCACGAGCCGCGAAGTGCCGGTCGATGCGGTCCCGGAAGCGCTTCCTCCGGAGGTCATCTGGCTCGATTTGCTGAAGGCGACGCCAAGCGAAACGGCGTTTGTCGAGCGCGCGACCGGGTTAAAGATACCGAGCCTCGCCGATTTGTCGGAAATCGAGGCATCGAGCCGGCTGCGTAGCGAGCATGGCGTGCTGTATCTGAGCGCGCCGCTGGTCAGCCGCGCCGACAGCGACGATCCGCGGTCGACGCCGGTCGGCTTCATCGTGAGCCCGGAGCGGCTGATCACGATTCGCTTCGAGCCGCTGACATCGTTCACCAAAGCACGCGACGCCAAGGAAGCGACCGCCGGCGGCGTGTTCGCCGCGCTGATCGAGGGGATCGTCGACCGGATTGCCGATCTCCTCGAAAGCATCGCCGCCGAGCTCGACGCGCTGTCGCACCGGCTGTTCCGATCCGGTCCGATAAAAACCGAGATCAGCCGGCGGCCGGCGCGCGAAAACGCCGATCTGCGCGCGATGCTGCGCCGGGTCGGGCATGGCGGCGATCTTGCTTCGAAGATACGCGACAGCCTGCTCGGGATGGCGCGCATCGTCCCGTATGTCGCGAGCGCCGGCGACGCATGGCTGCCGGCCGACACCAAGCTGCGCCTCGAAACGATACGGCACGATCTGGCGTCGCTCAGCGACTACGACGCCCACCTGGTGAACAAGGTGCAGCTGCTGCTCGATGCGACGCTCGGGCTGATCAATATCGAGCAGAACAACATCATCAAGGTGCTGACGGTGGTTTCCGTCGTCGGGGTGCCGCCGACCCTCGTCGCCAGCATGTACGGGATGAATTTCAAGCACATGCCGGAACTCGACTGGGCCTGGGGCTATCCGTATGGCCTGGCGCTGATCGCGGTCAGCGCGATCGCGCCGCTCTTATGGTTCAAGTGGCGCGGATGGCTGTGACAGCGGCGCGGCCGGTCACTGCGGCTTCCCGGGAATTGCTTTAGCCGCCGCGCAGGCGGTTGACGAAATCGGCGAGGCCGAGCTGGCGCACCCGCTTCAGCCGCTCGGCGGTGACGATCGCCTGCGCCTCGGCGGTGCTGGTGTCGATGTCGCGGTTGACGATCACATAATCGTATTCCGGCCAGTGACTCATCTCCTCCGATGACTTCGCCATACGGGCGGCGACGACGGCGGCGCTGTACTGGGCGCGCGATTTCAGGCGCGCCTCGAGCGCGGTGACGCTCGGCGGCAGCACGAACACCTTGACGAGGTCGTGTTCGAGGCTGGCGCTCAGCTGCTGCGTTCCCTGCCAGTCGATGTCGGTGACGATGTCGCGGCCGGCGGCGAGCGCGGCTTCCACCGGGCCGCGCGGCGTGCCGTAGCAGTGACCGAACACCTCGGCGTGTTCCAGAAGGTCGCCGCCCGCCGCCATCGCGTCGAATTCAGCCTGGCCGATAAAGGTGTAGTCGCGGCCCTCGACCTCGCCGGGGCGCGGTGGCCGCGTCGTCACCGACACCGACAGAGACAGGCCGGGGTCGCGCTCGAGGAGCCGGTGCGCGATCGTCGTCTTGCCGGCACCCGACGGCGACGACAGCACCAGCAGAAAACCGCGGCGCTGGATCGCCGGTGACGGTTCCGGCGCGGCGCCGCCGGCGCTCATTCGATGACCTCGTCGGCGCGCGCGAGGAAATCCGCCGGTGACAGGATCGAAATTCCGCGCCAGGGATGCATCGAGAGCAGATGGCGCGCATCGCTGCTGACGATGACATCCGCATCCCCGGCCGCAGCCAGCGCCAGATATTTGTCGTCTTTCGGGTCGCGGCACTCGCGCACCCTTTCCATCGGCTCGACCCGATCCGCCGCGAAGAGAACGATATCGAGGATGTGCTGACGACGTTCGCGGGAGATGAACCGATCGAATTTCGGACGAAAAATCACCTCGCGGTATTCGGTCTCGACATCCGACGACAGAATCAGGCGGTTTGGATTGTCGATCGCCAAGAGCAGCGCTTGCTCCGACACGCTGTCGGGCTTCAAGGCCGCGGAGACGAAGGTCGACGCGTCGAAAACGACGATCAAACCTGGCGCTCGCGCCGCCAAGTATCGAGTTCGGAATCGACCTCATCGTCCGTCAAGCCGTTCGCGCGCGCTTCGCGCTTGGCTTCCGCAATTGCGTCGGCCAGCGCCTCACGGATACGCCCGCCTCTCAGCAGCTCGCTCAAGTATCGGCCAACCGCCTCCCGCCGGACTGCGCTTTCGAGATATCGCGCTGCCGCGGGATCGACCGGGATCGTGACATCGACGGTATCGCCCATGCGGACCTCCTTGTCGGCAACATATAGCGAACTTGCCGGTGGTATGCACTCGGGTCGCGTCAGTGACGGCGGTTCATTCGAGGTTCTGCACCTGCTCGCGGAATTGTTCGACCGCGACCTTCAGCGCGAGACCGATGCGGGTCAATTCGATGTCGTTCGATTTGGCGCACAGCGTGTTGGCTTCGCGGTTCAGCTCCTGGCACAGGAAATCGAGCTGGCGGCCGACCGCTTCGCTGCGGCCGAGGAGCTCGCCGGCCTGGGCGATATGGGCGCGCAGCCGGTCCAGCTCCTCGCGCACATCGCCGCGCGACACCAGCATCGCTATTTCCTGGGCGACGCGCTCCTCGGGGATCGCGGAGGCGACGCCGCCGAGTTCGGCGAGCAGCGCTTCCAGGCGGGCGCGGATCGCCGAGGGCTGTGCCGCCGCGCTGGCCGAGGCGGCGGCGGCCAATTGCGCCAGCTCGGCGAGCTGCGCGTTGAGCACGGCCGAGAGGCGGGCGCCTTCCTCGACGCGGGTCGTTGCGAGGCGGTCGAGCGCCGCCGCCCAGCTGTCGAGCACCGCGTTGCGGCGGGCTTCGAGCACCGGCTCGGGCTCGTCCTCGACGGTCTCGATCACGCCGCGCAACCCGATCAGCCCGTCGAGACGCGGCGGATCGGCCTTCACTTCTCCCGATAATTCGTTCAGCAGCGCGACGATGCGGGCCAGCATGTCGCGGTTGATGCGGATTGCCGGCGGCGCGGTGCGGGTCACCGAAAGCGTCGCGGTGACATTGCCGCGGCGCAAGCGGCGCGCCAGCGCGGTGCGCAGCTGTGGCTCCAGCCCATCGAAGCCGGGGGCCAGCCGCAGCCGCAGGTCGAGCGACTTGCCGTTGACGCTCTTGATTTCCCACGCCCAGGAGATGCCGTCGGCCTCGCCCTCGGCGCGGGCGAAGCCGGTCATGCTCGAAACGCCCACCGCTCCCGCTCCGCTGTTGCTGGCGCGGTTATATCGAGCGGCAGAGGCGGCAACAATGCGGCAGCGGCGCCGGCTCAGATGCCTGGGCCGATCACGGCGGCAAAAGAAAGCCGACCGAGGCTGCGATGGGAGTCGACAACCCCGGCCGGCCCCCTACCCCTCGCAACTCCCCAACGAATCGCGAGGGAAGGGTCGGTGTGCGTCGCGGCGGCGCAGGCGCTGCGACGAAGCAGACAGACGGGGCTAGTGCGCCGAACGGAAATTCAGGCGATCAGCGAGATGCGGCGAGGCGATCTCGGCTTCGGGAGCGCACCAGCAACCCGTCGAGCCCTGGTGTCGGATGGATTTGAAGGTCCCAAGAGACGGGTGCCACCCACGCCGCGGGCCCTCAAATCCGCCACACCTAGGCTGCGATGGAGCGCGCGTGGCTGACGCGGCAGAGCAGCCGATCGCGGCGGCTCTCGGCAGATTTGATCCGCCAGCCGATGGTCTGGGCCAAGGGGTGGTTTTCGGCGGCTTCGGCGAGCCGCTGCTGGTGGTACAACTCGTCCAGTTTGAGCGCGCAGCGCTCGAACTGCTGCCAATCGTGGTCAGGCATCGCAATGTGCTCCGTTCTGTCATCGCCGGCTTGGCGCGTCACGCGCGGCAAGCACGGTTATACCGTAATCTGGTTTACAGACAGTTACATATTATTACAAGCAGATACGCCATCGGCGATTGCGTCATGCCGCCGCAGAGAGCGCGCCGCCGAGGCGGCACAGCACCCGCTCGCGGGCGAGTTCGGCAGTCCTGATCCGCTCCGCCAGAATCCGCGTCTGGCCAAAGTTTCGTTCGCGTTCAGCTGCGCCAATCTGATTCTGCAGCGCGCCGATTTCGTCCTCAACGCACCGCAGCTGGTGCCAAACATGGTCGGTCATCGAAAGTGCTCCTCAGCGGCCAACGGGCCGCAATGACAGATTTATTACGACATATAGGTTTACATATTGTTACGTACTATTACATTTTGAATCAGCCGCGGCGCGAGCCGAGGGTTCGCGGGTGCGCGCGGCGGGTCAGTGCCGGCAGCGGTGATCGGCGCTCGGGCGGCAGGGCTTGGCGGCGGCGGTTGTCTTGACCGGGGCGCTGGCTTTCGCAACGGCAGGCGGAGGCGCCGGCTTCTCCGCCGGGATCGGCCGGGCCGCCGGTTCGGAGTCCGGCGCCGGTGGCATCGGCACCGGCAGAGCAGCGGCGGGAGCCGGTGGCGCCGGTGCCGCCAGCGGGGTCGGTATTGCGGGGGTCGGTGTCGCCAAGGTCGGGATGGCCGGAGCCGCCAGGGCCGCGGCCGCGGTCGGCGTCTCGGGCTCGCCGATCATCGCGCGGCGATAGGCGGCGATGTTGCGGCTCTGGTCGGCGAGCGTCTTGCCGAAGGCATGGCCGCCGGAACCGTCGGCGACGAAATAGAGGTCCTCGGTGCGCTCCGGCCGCACCGCGGCGCGCAGCGAGCTCCTGCCGGGATTGGCGATCGGCCCCGGCGGCAGGCCCTTGTTGAGATAGGTGTTGTAGGGCGAGCTGAAGGCGAGGTCGGCATGCACCAGGGGCCGCTCTAGCTTGGCGCCGCCCGAGGCGATCGCGAACATCACGGTCGGGTCCGATTGCAGCGGCATGCCCAGGCGCAGCCGGTTGACGAAGACGCCGGCGATGTGCGGCCGCTCCTCCTCGCGGGGTGTCTCCTTTTCGATCAGCGAGGCGAGGACCAGAACATCGCGCGGGCTTGCCAGCGGCAGGTCGGCGCGGCGCTTGGCCCAAACGTCGGCGAGGGCATGCGCCATCGCCTGGCGCATCCGCTCGATCAACTCGTGGCGCTGCTCGCCGTAACTGTAGACGTAGGTGTCGGGATAGAGATCGCCCTCGGCCGGCGGCGGGCCGCTGTCGCCGGTCAGCGCCGGGGCGGCTGTGACGAGGGCGACGACCTCGGCGCTGGTCAGGCCCTCGGGGACGGTCAGCCGGTGTCTGACGGTGTGGCCGCTGGCGATGATGTCGAGCGCACCGACCAGGCTCGCGCCGGCCGGAAACTCGAATTCGCCCGATTGCAGCTGGGCGCCACGGCCGGAAATTTTTGCGACTGCCTCGAACATCAGCGGATAACGGATCACGCCATTGTCGGCGAGCAGCTTGCCGATCACGGCGGTGCCGGTGTGGGCGGGCACCACGACCGTCTTGGCCGCGGCGAGGGGGCCCGGGCTCTCGGCCTCGCGGTAGAGCCAATAACCGCCGCCGCCGACCGTGCCGACCACGAGACCGGCGGTGACGACGCACCATGCGAAGAAGCGGAGGAAGGCTTTCATGCTAAGCGCGCGCGAGCCGGAGCCTCGGACACCACCTGTAGGGCGGGTGGACCCCGACGACAGTCGGGGCTAACCCGCCGAGTTTCGCGCCGAGCTGGATGGCGGGTTGCGCTGCGCTCCACCCGCCCTACGCGGTTGTACGAGGTTGGAGCCTTTGGGCTCACCCGGCGCCGTTCGGGCCGCGGAAGATCAGCGAGGCGTTGGTGCCGCCAAAGCCGAACGAGTTCGACAGCGCATAAGCGACCTTGCGCTCCTTCGCCACCTTCGGCACGAGGTCGAGGTCGCAGCTCTCCGACGGGTTGTCGAGGTTGAGGGTCGGCGGCACGATGCCGTCGCGGATCGCCAGGATCGAGAAGATTGCCTCGACGCTGCCCGCGGCGCCGAGCAGGTGGCCGATCGCCGATTTGGTCGACGACATCGACAGCTTGTAGGCGTGGTCGCCGAAGAGGCGCTTGACCGCGCCGAGCTCGATCTCGTCGCCGAGCGGGGTCGAGGTGCCGTGCGCGTTGATGTAGTCGATCTTGTCGGCGGCGATGCCGGCGCGGCGCAGGGCGTTGCGCATCGAGCGGAAGGCGCCGTTGCCGTCCTCGGCCGGGGCGGTCAGGTGGTGGGCATCGCCCGACATGCCGTAGCCGATCACCTCGGCATAGATCTTGGCGCCGCGCGCCTTGGCGTGGTCGAGCTCCTCGAGCACCAGGATGCCGGCACCCTCGCCCATGACGAACCCGTCGCGCGCCTCGTCCCAGGGGCGCGAGGCACGCGGCGGGTCGTCGTTGAAATTGGTCGATAGGGCGCGCGCCGCGGCAAAGCCGGCGATGCCGAGGCGGCAGATCGCGGCCTCGGTGCCGCCGCAGACCATCACATCGGCGTCGTCGAGCATGATCAGCCGGGCGGCGTCGCCGATCGCGTGCGCGCCGGTCGAGCAGGCGGTCACGACCGAATGGTTCGGCCCCTTGAAGCCGTAGCGGATCGAGACGTGCCCGGAGGCGAGGTTGATCAGCGCCGACGGGATGAAGAACGGCGAGATGCGGCGCGGCCCGCGCTCCTGCAGCGTGATCGCGCCCTCGGTGATGCCGGGCAGCCCGCCGATGCCGGAGCCGATCATCACGCCGGTGCGCTCGCGCTCCTCCTCGTCGTCGGGGGTCCAGCCGGCATCCTCGACCGCCTGGGCCGCGGCTGCCATCGCATAGACGATGAACTCGTCCATCTTGCGCTGGTCCTTCGGCGGGACCCAATCGTCGGCGTTGAACAGGCCCGATTCGCGGTCGCCGAGCGGCACCTGTGCCGCAATCCGCGCCGGCAGGTCGGAGACATCGAAGGACTGGATCGCGCGAACGCCGGATTCGCCGGCGACAAGCCGGCCCCAGACACGGTCGAGGCCGATGCCGAGCGGGGTCACCAGACCCATGCCGGTGACGACGACGCGCCGCGTCATGCCGCCGTTCCCGAGGCCGCTCATTGGGCCGCTCCCGGGGCCGCGACTGGCGGCCGGCGCCGCGGCAAGCTGCGCCCGAATGACAACCGAACCACGCTCAGCTATGCGACTCGATAAAGCTCACGGCATCCTTGACCGTGACGATCTTCTCGGCGGCGTCGTCCGGGATCTCGCAGCCGAACTCCTCCTCGAAGGCCATCACCAACTCGACGGTGTCGAGGCTGTCGGCGCCGAGATCGTCGATAAAGCTGGCGTTTTCGGTGACCTTGGCTTCCTCAACCCCGAGATGCTCGACAACGATCTTCTTGACCCGATCGGCGACGTCACTCATTCGAATATTCCTCAGGTGATTGCGTAGATTAGCTCGATTCAGCGCTGTCCGGGCGCCCCCGGAGCGGGGCTGCGCCGGCCAATGTCGCCATCGGTAACGATCCCGCGGGGCGCGTTGAAGGCGGCGGTCACATATCACGAATTCCGGCGAGGTAAAATAGAGGGCGCGATCTTGTCTGAGCCGCTGGACGTGTGTATGTATACACATCGTGAATAGCCGGGAAATCATCCGTGCTCTCGAAGCGGATGGATGGCGAAAAGTGGCCCAGAAGGGTAGCCATGTTCAGTTCAAGCATCCGGCGAAACCCGGCCGCGCCACGGTTCCGCATCCCGCTCGCGATATTCCGATCGGCACGTTGCGGAGCATCGAGCGGCAGTCCGGCCTTAAATTCCGGTAGGTGTGCGTGAGCCAATATATCGCCCTGATCCACAAAGAGCCCGACAGCGATTACGGCGTGTCGTTTCCGGATTTTCCGGGCGTGATCACCGCCGGGGCGACTCTGGACGAGGCCCGGGCGCTGGCCGAGGAGGCGCTCGGCTTTCATATCGAGGGGCTGATCGAGGACGGGGAGGTGATCCCGGAACCGTCGAGCCTCGAATCGGTAATGGCGGACCCGCCAAACCGGGACGGCGTCGCCATTTTGGTGCCGGTGGAATTGCGGCCGGCGAAGATTGTCCGGGTCAACGTGACGCTGCCGGCGGATGTGCTCGCCCAAATCGACCGTTATGCGGAAGCGCACGGCTTCACCCGGTCCGGCTTTCTGACGCAGGCCGCCAAGCGGGCGATCAAGGAGCGCACCGCGTAAGCGGTCAGATCATCGCCATGCCGCCATTGACGTGCAGGGTCTGGCCGGTGACGTAGGCGGCCTCGGCGCTGGCGAGGAAAACGGCGGCGGCCGCGATGTCGTCGGCGGTGCCGATCCGGCCGATCGGGATCGCGGCGGCGATCTTGGCCTTCTGCTCGTCGGTCAATTTGTCGGTCATCGCGGTCGCGACAAAGCCCGGGGCGATGCAATTGACCGTGATGCCGCGGCTCGCGATCTCGGCGGCCAAGGACTTCGCCATGCCGATGATGCCGGCCTTCGAGGCGGCGTAATTGGCCTGGCCGGGATTGCCGGTAACGCCGACCACTGAGGTGACGCAGAGGATGCGGCCGTGGCGACGCCGCACCATGCCGCGCAGCGCGGCGCGGATCAGGCGGAAGCCGGCGGTCAGATTGACTTCGAGCACCGCCTGCCAATCCTCGTCCTTCATACGCAGGGCCAGGGTGTCGCGGGTGATGCCGGCGTTGCTGACGAGGATGTCGATTTTTCCCAGCATGGTTTCGGCCTGTTGCACGAGGCGGTCGGGGGCGGCCGGGTCGGCGAGGTCGGCGACAATGGGGTGTGCGCGGTCCCCGAGCTCGCCGGCAAGGGCGGCCAGCACCGGCTCGCGGGTGCCGGCGAGGGCGACCGCGGCGCCCTGGGCATAGAGCGCGCGCGCGATCGCGCCGCCGATGCCGCCCGAGGCGCCGGTCACGAGCGCCGCCTGGCCTGTAAGATCGAACATCATGCGGTCTCCTGCCGCGACTGGGCGCCAAGGCGTCTCGGAGGCACGCTGTGCGTCCTTCGAGACGGAAGCTGCGCGGCCTCCTCAGGATGAGGAAATATTCTCGATGCCATTTACAATTTTCCTCATGCTGAGGAGCGCTCCGCAGGAGCGCGTCTCGAAGCACGCGTGGTGCCGATGCAGCCCTTAAGAGCCCTGTCCGCTAGGCCAACCGCAAAAGCCGGGTCAATTCCGACACGTCCGGCAGATCGCGGAAGCGGTGGATCAGGTCGAGGCTCGCCTCGATCT
>DATARH010000114.1:0-37761 GCA_036264235.1 Allostellaceae bacterium | reverse complement strand
AAAATTCCTCGTCGATCCAGCTGCAATCGAGAAACTCCAACAGCGGGAAATCGAGGATGTCCGCCCAGACGACCGGGGTCGCGCCGTCATTGCCGTGATCGTGCCAGGTGCCGTTTTGGGTGAGAATCAGATCGCCACGCGCCGCCCGGCATCGCTCGCCCTCGATTGTTGTGTAGCCGCCATTCTCGGACAGGATCGTGCGGCTGGCGTTCGGTGTATGCCGATGCACCGGCGCCACGTCTCCCGGCAGGTAGATCGATACCGCGCAGCGGATCGTGCTCGCGACCTGCAAGCGGCCGCCGAGCCCGGGATTGACCAGTAGAAACTGTTGCCGCTCGGCAAATTCTATCGGCGATACGTCGGCGCTGCGGGCGATCTCGCCGATGCGGTCGAGATAGGGCCCGATTTCGCGCCATCGCCAATGGTGAGCGGCCGCCTTCATCTGGTTGGCGCCGACTCGGCCGGCCGCGACCCGCCCGGCAGCGTCCAGCCCATTGTCACGGAACCACGGTCGTTGCGCCGGCGCGTTTGCCTGCGTCCGCAGCCAAATGTGCAGCCCCGCCGCCTCGGCTTCGCGGTTGAGCCGCTCCATCGCCTCGCGCGCCGCAGAGGCTAACGGTGCATGCGGTGGAACGGTGGCGGTGTCGGGCATCGCGGCTCCTCCCGGATTTTCGGCGAAGATACCACAGCCTGCTTCGATCGGACGAAGCGCCGGCCCAGATCCCGGGCAGCGTCTTGTCGGCCACTCGGCAAACGGGTCATCATCGGGAGGCAGCGAAGCCTTGATCGCGAAAGGAGAACCCTGTGCGCAGAGCGGCCGCTGTGTGGATTGTCGGCGCGACCGTGATCGCGATCCTTTTAGCGAACGCGCCCGGAACGGCGCAGAAGCGGTACGATCCGGGCGTCAGCGACACCGAGATCAAGCTCGGCAACATCATGCCGTACAGCGGGCCCGCCTCCGCCTATGGAATTATCGGGAAGACCCAGGCGGCGTTCTTCCGCATGGTCAACGACCGGGGCGGCATTAATGGCCGAAAGATCCTCTTCACCTCCTACGATGATGGATACACGCCGCCGAAAGCGGTGGAACAGGCCCGCAAGCTGGTCGAACACGATCAGGTGCTGCTGATCTTCGGCTCGGTGGGGACGCCCTCGAATGTCGCGATCCGGAAATACATGAACCAGCGCCAAGTGCCGCAGCTGTTCGCCATCAGCGGCGCGACTGAGTTGGGCGATCCCGAACATTTCCCGTGGACGATGGGATGGCTGCCAAACTACCAGAGCGAAGGCCGCATCTACGCCGCGCACCTCCTCGCAAATCATCCCAACGGCAAAATCGCGGTGCTGTACCAGAACGACGATCTGGGTAAAGACTATCTGAAGGGTCTCAAGGATGGATTGGGCGACAAAGCGAAGGCGATGATCGTTGCCGAAGCGGCATACGAAACCGCAGACGCCACCGTCGATTCCGCCGTGATCACGCTGAGGAATTCCGGCGCCGATATGTTCGCAAATTTCGCGACGCCGAAATTCGCGGCGCAGGCGATCCGGAAAGCTGCCGAGCTCAATTGGCATCCTGTGCAGCTTCTCGCGGCGGTCGCCCGTTCGATCGGCGCGACGCTGAAGCCGGCAGGCCTTGAGAATGCCAAGGGCCTTTTGACCGCCATCTACCTGAAGGACCCGACCGACCAGACCTGGCGCGATGACCCCGGTGTCAAGGAATGGTCGGTTTTCATGGAGAAATACTTTCCCGACGGTGACCGCAGCGACTCCGGGACGGTGACTGGGCATGCGACGGCGCAAACCCTGCTGCAGGTGCTGAAGCAATGCGGCGACGAGTTGACCCGCGCCAACGTCATGAAGCAGGCGGCAAACCTGCACAATATCGAGCTGTCGATGTTGATGCCAGGCATCACCGTGAATACCAGCCCAGCCGATTTCTATCCGCTCGAACAGATGCGGATTTCACGGTTCAGCGGCGAGCACTGGGAACCGTTTGGCCCGATCCTGACGGCCGAGGCGCACCAGTAACGGCGCCACGCCGGATCAGCTAGTGTGCTTGTGGATCGGATCGATCCAGCGCACCTCTTCCGGCTTCTCGACCGGCTCGATATCGAGATTGACGACCACCGCTTCGTTGTCGCTGCGCACGAGGACGCATTCGAGCATCTCGTCCGTCGAGGCGTTGATCTCCTGGTGCGGCACATAGGGCGGGATGAAGATGAAATCGCCCGGATTGGCCTCGGCGACATATTCGAGATGCTCACCCCAGCGCATCCGCGCCCGGCCTTTGATTACATAAATCACGCTTTCGAGCGGGCCGTGATGGTGCGCACCGGTCTTGGCGTTGGCGTGGATGTGGACCGTGCCGGCCCAGATTTTCTGCGCCCCGACCCGCGCAAAATTGATTGCCGCGGCGCGGTTCATGCCCGGGGTCTGGGGCGTGTTGGTATCGAGCTGGTCGCCCGGAATGACCTTGACGCCGTGCGTCTTCCAATCGATGTCGCCGGAGCTGGGGTGCTCACTCATCCGCGCCTCCAAAACTGCTCCGCCTGATATGGCGTACGGCAAGAGGATTAGACAATAGGAACCGAAGGATGCCGGCTTTCCCGGCTTGGGCCATCGAGTAGCCCAACCGCAACCCAACACAGTCGAGAACCGGTTGACTTGAGGTCACCGAAACGTGAGATGCGGCGCGGCCCCGAGCCAGCCATTTCTGAAGGATTGTTCGCCAGAAGAGAAATAAAGGGGGCATCGACCATGCGAAAGAGCACACTGCTCGCCGCGATCTGCGCCAGCCTGCTGTCCATCTCCGCTTTGGCGCAAACGCCCGCGCCCGAAGGCACGCCGACCCGCATCCGCGGCACCGTCGAGAAGCTCGACGGCCAGAATTTGGCGGTCAAGTCGCGCGATGGACAGAGCGTGACGATCGCGCTCGCGCCCAACTACACCGTCCAGACGCTGGTCAAACGCAGCATCGGCGACATCAAGCCGAACGACTATGTCGCCTCGACCGGGGTGAAGGGCGCCGACGGCAAGCTTCACGCCGTCGAAGTGCGGATCTTCCCGGAAGCGATGCGGGGGGTCGGCGAGGGCCAGTTCCCGTGGGATCTGAAGCCCGACAGCACGATGACCAACGCCACCGTTACCGGAACTGCGACAGCAACCGGTGGGCAGTTGCTCAAGGTCAACTTCAAAGGTCAGGAATCGGAATTTATCGTCGGGCCGGAATGTCCGGTCCTGGGCTTGGCCGGCGGCGATAGCAGCTTGTTAAAGCCCGGCGCCGCCGTCTTCGTCATTGCCCAGAAAAAGCCCGACGGCAGCATTACTGCTGCGCGACTCTATGCCGAAAAGGACGGGGTCAAACCGCCGATGTAAGCCCCTAGCCCGCCACCTCCACTGCCCTGCTCAGCAGGAACAGGGTGGGTCGCGGAGAGGTCTTTTTGGTAAGCTGCCTTCGATGAAGTACCCCTGGTACGATTACAGCCGCCGCTTGTCGCCGCTGAAGCTGGCGGTCTTTGTCGCGCTGTTCGTGCCGGCGTCCTGGGTCGCGGTGGCGTTCGCGTTCGACTGGCTCGGCGCGCGGCCGCTCAACGAGGCGATCCACCAGATCGGCTTGTGGACGATCCGGCTGATTTTTGTGGCGCTGGCGATCACACCGCTGCGCCAGATCTGGCAGTGGCAGCGGCTGATCCTGGTCCGGCGGATGGTCGGTGTCGCCGCCTTTGCCTACGCGCTGTGCCATTTCAGTCTTTACTGGGTCGACCAGGCCTTCGATGTCGTCAAGATCGCGACCGAGATCGCGCTGCGGTTTTACCTGACGATCGGTTTTGCCGCGCTGCTTGGCCTCTCTGCGCTTGCCGCGACCTCGACCGACGCGATGGTCCGGCGGCTCGGGCGGCGCTGGCAGACCCTGCACCGCATCGTGTATGGGATCGCGCTGCTGGCCGTAATCCATTACTGGATCCAGTCGAAGCTCGACGTCTGGGAGCCGACAGTCGTCGCCGGCATCTACATCTGGCTGATGGGCTATCGAATGCTCCTGAAGGCCGTCGGCGTACGCGGCCGGTTGCCGCTGCCGTGGCTCGCACCGCTCGCCCTCGCCGCCCCCCTGCTGACCGCCGGTGGCGAGGCCGTATATTTCTGGCTCGCCTTCGGCGTCTCCCCGACGCGGGTGCTGGACGCGAACCTGTCGCTGCAGACCGGTATTCGCCCGGCCGTGATCGTGCTCGGGCTTGCCATCGCGGTCAGCCTCGGCGGCGTGGTGCGCAGCTGGTTGCCGGTTGCCAGGCAGCGGCCGCGGTTCGCCTGACGGGACGGGAACTCCATTCGCTGCATATCACCGGGAGCGGCGTGGCATGGACTTCGCGGCGCCGCGCCCCTATCGTCCCGCGCCAGAGAAAGCCATGCGCTATCGCATCGAATTGTCCCGCACCCGCAAGGGTTTCGCCCGCATCCAACTGCCGGGCCGCGAGCTCGCGCTCGAGGCCAAACAGAAATCGGGCAGTGACTGGGAAGTCGCGGTCAGCGACGTCACCGGCTCGCGCGGCGGCAGCATCGACCTGCGCGCCGCCGACGATAATGACGCAGTGTGGCGTGTCGCTCGCGCCGCCGTGCGCGCCGTCTCGGAATTGACCGGGAGTCCGATTGAGGAAGACCTCAGCAGCGATCCGCAACCGCAGCCAATAGACCAGGGGAGAACGCAATGGCCGCGACCGACACGATGATCTGGAACTTCCGCCTGCTGTCGAACAATACGCTCGACGGCTTTGGCGGCATTGGCGAAGGCATGTCGATGCAGGTCGCGAAGAACGGCCGCCGGATCCTGTGGCTGGCACATGAAAGTGCACCGAAGAACTTTACCGCCGTCGATGTCAGCGATCCGCGCGAACCGAAGATCGTCGCCCGCGCCGACCTGCCGCAATCGCATATGCGTTCGAACTCGCTAGAGACGGTCGGCGACATGCTCGCTGTCGCCTACCAGACGAAAGAGCCGGGGTTGCAGCCGGCCGGCTTCGAGCTGTTCGACATCTCGACCCCGGAGGAACCGAAACGGATCAGCTTTTTCGACCGCTCGGGTCCGTATTCGCGTGGCGTACATCAGCTGTGGTTCGCCGACGGCGAGACGATCCATATGAGCTCGGGCGCAGCCGACTTCCGGCCACGCAACCAGAAGGACGACCAGTTCTATCAGATGATCGACGTGCGCCACCCGTCGAAGCCCGAGGAGGTCGGTCGCTGGTGGCTGCCCGGAACTGCCGAGGGCGACAACGAGGCGGCACCGAAGCGACATGCTCCAGAGAACGACAGCGGCTTCCGCCCGCACAACACCAATGTTTATCCCGAGCGGCCGGACCGCGTGTATATGGGCTATCTCGACGGCGGCATGATCATCCTCGACATCTCGGACAAGGCGCACCCGCAGATGGTGTCGCGCTGGGACTACCATCCGCCGAACCCCGGCTTCACCCATACGGTCGTGCCACTGTTCGAGCGCGAATTGCTGATCGTCAGCGACGAGTGCACACGCAACGATGGCGCCGATTGGCCAAAGCTGGTGTGGGTCGTCGACGGCCGTGATGAAACGAACCCGGTGCCGATCGCCACCTGCCCGATCCCGCCGGTCGAGAGCTTTGCCCGCCGCGGCGGCCGCTATGGCGCGCACAATCTGTGGGAGAACCTGCCGAAGGCGCATTGCTGGAAATCCGACAAGATCGTCTTCGGCACGTTCTTCAATGGCGGGCTGCGCGCCTTCGACCTCTCGAACCCGTACCGGCCCGAGGAGGTCGCGTATTTCGTACCCGAGGCGCCGCGCGGCGCGCCGACCGGCGCGTGTCAGCTGAACGACGTGTTCGTTGACGATCGCGGCATCGTCTACACCGTGGATCGCCACGCCGGCGGCCTCTATTGCCTTGAGATGGATTTTTAATAAGCCGAAACAGACCGCCGGAAGGTGCCGCGTGGAGTACAGGCCGATCAATTTCCGCCAGAAGTTCGGGCTGTTCGCCGAGCAATGGCAGCCCAAGGTCGTCGCCGAAATGAATGATTACCAGTTCAAAATCGTCAAGCTGCAGGGCGATTTTGTCTGGCACGACCACCAGCACACCGACGAGACCTTCATCGTGCTGGAAGGCGAATTGCGGATCGATTTCCGCGACGGAGCGGTTCGCATTGCGGCGGGCGAGATGTTTGTGGTGCCGAAGGGCATCGAGCACAAGCCCTACGCCGAAAACGAGGTGAAGCTACTCCTGATCGAGCCGCGCGGCGTGCTGAATACCGGCGAGCAGCGAGGCGAGCGGACCGCCGAGAACGATGTGTGGATCTGACCAGCGGTCGTCAGACGAGCAATTGCGATGAGCGCTCCCGGCGACAACCTCTTCGCCGGTAGTGATGCAAGCCCGTTCGGACGGCGGCAACGGCGGCCGCGCGGCGCCCGCATCCCGGTGACGATCGTCACCGGGTTTCTCGGCTCAGGCAAGACGACGCTGATCCAGCGCCTGCTCGAAACGCCGGAGGGCGCCAACACCGCTGTCGTGGTAAACGAATTCGGCGAGGTCGGGATCGACCACGCGCTGTTGCGCGGCAGCAGCGACGCGACGGTCCTGCTCGGCAATGGCTGCGTCTGCTGTGCCGTGCGCAGCGATCTCGAAGAGACGCTGCGCACGCTGTTCGCCGAGCGCGCCCGCGGTGCCGCGCCCAGTTTCGAGCGGGTCATCGTCGAGACCAGCGGCCTCGCCGATCCGGGGCCGGTGTTGCAGACCTTTGCGAGTGATCGCGCGCTCGCCCGCGAATATCACCTGCAGGCGCTGGTGACGGTCGTCGATGCCGTCGCCGGCGAGAACAATCTCGCAGGCGCGCCGGAAGCGCGCCAACAGGCTGCGCTCGCCGACCGTGTCGTGCTGACCAAGAGTGATCTTTCCGATCCAGCAGGCGTGGACCAGCTAACACAGCGCCTCCGCAAACTGACCGGCGCACCGCTGGCGGCCGCCGAGCATGGTGCGATTGCGCCGTCTTTCATGCTCGACGAGGCGCTGTTCGACCCGGCGGAGCGCGGCGCGCCGCATGACCATGCGCATGCGCACAGTGACGGCGTTGCCAGCTTCGTGCTGTTCTTCGACCAGCCGCTCGCCTGGCCGGTCTTCGAACAGACAATGGCCGTGCTGACCGCGTTGCGGGGCGCCGACCTGTTGCGCGTCAAGGGCCTCGTCGCGGTCGAAGGCTGCCGCGGCCCGGTCGTCGTGCACGCCGTCCAGCATGTCGCGCACCGCCCGGTCGAACTCGAAAACTGGCCCGATAGCGACCGCCGCTCGCGTCTTGTGTTCATCACGCGCAACTTGGCGCGCGACCCGGTCGAACGGTTGTTTGTGGTAATCGGCGCCATCAGTAACTGACGGCGCCGATCCGGTTGGTTACTTTACCGACGAGAAACTGGTCGGCGCGAGGAAGGAGTTCGCGACCCGTTGCACGATCGGACCGTTCGCTTCGGTCTCGGCGCGCTGCCGGTGCCAGTCGGGATCGGCCTGGAAGCCGTTCCACCTCTTCTCGCGCTCGGCCAGCGACTCACATTTCAGCAGGTAATACAGCGCTTGGTTGGAGTCGCCGACCAGCACAGTCCAGAAACCGGCCTGCTCGATGCCGTGCTTCTGCCAGATCTTCAGGGTGATGGTGTCGAAGCGCTTCAGCAAATCCGGCAAGCGGCCGGGAACCGCGTGATAGACGCGCAATTCGTAGATCATTGGCATTCCTCTTGTGAGTTATTTCACCGACGAGAAGCTCGTCGGTACCATCAGATTGTTGGTGATCGAGGCGACGATCGGGCCGTTTTTCTCGGTTTCGGCGCGCGCCTTCAACCAGTCGGGATCGGCTCCGAAGGCTCCGAATTTCTGTTCGCGCTCGGCCAGAGACTCCCACTTCAGCAGGTAATAGAGGTCCTGGTTCGAATCGCCGACCAGCACGGTCCAGAAGCCGGCCTGGCGGATGCCGTGCTTGTCCCACAGCTTCAGCGTTATCGTGTCGAACCGCTTCAACAGATCCGGCAGCCGCCCCGGCACGCAGTGGTAGACGCGCAGCTCATAGATCATCTCGGTCTCCCGCAAGTGGTGTCGCGGCCTAGCATGCTGCCGCAGCCCGTTGCCGGCAAGCGGTCGCGGACATGGGTGTGATCCGCTGGCTCGTCCTCATGCTTCTGATCGCGCCGCCGGCGGCGGCACAGTCGGGCGACGGCGCCGACCCGCAAGTGCTGGCGGATTTCGCCCGCCAGGCGGGCGTGCACGACGCGCCGGCTTTTGTCGTCACGGTCCAGACCCTGCATGAGATCGGTCATCTGCCGGCGAGCTATGTCACCAAACAGGCCGCCGCCGAGCATGGCTGGCATGGCGGCGGGTTGTGCGAGGTGTGGCCCGGCCACGCGATCGGCGGTGATCTGTTCGACAATTCCCGCCGGCAGGTGCCATCAAGCGCGGGGCGCGTCTGGCACGAGGCCGATCTCGACGAGACCTGCCGCTCGCGCGGGCCGGTGCGCCTGATCTTCTCGAATGACGGGCTGATCTATCTGAGCCCGGATCACTATCGCAGCTTCGTCCCGGTGCCGTAACGTCAACCGTGTAGCCGCGCCTCGACCCAGGCTGCGGCGTCGAGCAGCGCCTCGTCGGCAAAGCGCTTGCCGACCAGCTGTATCCCGAGCGGCAGGCCCTGTGGACCTCTACCGGCCGGCAGGGTCACGCAAGGCGTCCAGCCGAGCGTCCAGATCGAGTTGAAGCTCGGATCGCCGGTCGAGCCGAGCCCTTCCGGCGCCTCGCCGGCCGCGCTCGGGGTCAGCAGCACATCGACATCAGTGAAGATGTCGTCGAGATGAGCGCGGAACGCCTCGGCCGTCTCCAGCGCTTCGACATAAGCGGCCAGCGGCAACTCGCGGCCGGGGGCCAGTACCGTCTCGCGCAGCACCTGGCTGACCTGGTCGCGATGCACATCGTATTCGTACGCGTAATTGTGCGCCGCCTCGTAATTGAAGATGCGCCGGTGGTGCTCGTGAATATTCGCGAATTGCGGCGCGAATGCCGCATCGCTGACCCTGGCGCCCGCAGCCGCGAGCTGGCCGGCGGTCGTTTCGATCAGGCGCTGTGTCGCCGCGTCCGCCTTGTCCCAGGCGGGGGTGCGGCAGATCCCGATGCACGGCGCCGAAATAGCCCGATCGACCGGTCGCGGCGGTATCGCGATCAGCGCCGCCCGTATCAAGGCGATGTCCTCGACGCTGCGGCACAGCAACCCCAGCGTGTCGAGGTTGTGGCACTGCATCTTGATCCCGCTGCGGCTGAATTCGCCAAAACTCGGCTTGTAGCCAACGACTCCGCAGAATGCCGACGGCCGGATCACCGAACCGCCGGTCTGGGTGCCGAGCCCGACCGGCAGTTGAAAGTCGGCGACCGCTGCGGCCGAGCCGCTCGATGAGCCGCCCGGGGTGTGCGCCGGGTTGTGCGGATTGACCGTCGCGCCCGGAAAGCGGTTGGCGAATTCGGTCGTGACGGTTTTGCCCATAATCACCGCGCCGGCCATTCGAAGCAGCGCGACGCAGGCGGCGTCGGAAATCGGACGATTGCCGCGGTACATCGGCGAGCCGTGCTCGGTCGGCATATCGACCGTGTCGATCACGTCCTTGATGCCAACCGGCAGACCGGCGAGGAGGCCGGGCCGGCCGGCCCGATCGGCAATCCGAGCCTGCGCTAGCGCCTGCTCCGGATCGAGCCAGGCCCAGGCCCGGACCGATTTGCGCTCTTCAGCCCGGTCGAGGCAGGCGCGGGTCAGCGCCTCGGCGGTCAGGCTGCCGGCTTGCAGGCGGGTGACCGCCTCGGCCGCGGTCAATTCGTTGGGCGCGGTCATTGGCGCGCTCCCAGCCGGCGCTCGACCCAAAGCCCGACATCGAGCAGCCGCGCGTCGGCATACCGTTTACCGACCAGCTGTATGCCGACCGGCAAGTTATCGGCGGTCCTGTCGATGGGCAGGGTCAGGCAAGGCATCTGCAGCACGGTCCACAATCCGTTGAAGATGGCCGATCCGGTGTCGGCGAGCCCCTTCGGTGCCGGCCCCGGCGCCGGCAAGGTCAGGATCGCATCGAAACCACTCGCCCATTGTGTCGCCGCGGCACGGGCGCGGTCGGCTTCGCGGCATGCGGCGCGGAAATCGTCGAGCGACAAGCCCCGCCCGCCGGCGATGCGCCCCTCGCGCAGATCGGCGCTGAGCAGCGGCTCGTGCCGGTACAGCTCCGGCGCGTGATTGCGCGGCGCCTCGAAGGCGCTGTGCCGGCGCTGGATTTCCGAGATGTCGGTGCACTCGGCCGGCAATTCCGACTCGATCACCTCCGCCCCGACCGCCGCCAATTGCTTTGCGGCCGCTTCGAGGACGGCCCTGCCCTCCGGTCCTGCGCGGTCCCAATGCATCGTCCGGCACAGCGCCAGACGCGGCGGCCGCTCCGGCAAGGTCAGTGCCTCGTAGGGGATCGCCATTAGCGCGGCGCGGAACAACGCGATGTCCTCGACAGTGCGGGCCATGATCCCGACCGTATCGAGCGAGTCGGTGTTCATATGCATGCCAGCCGGCGGGAACAGGCCAAAGCTCGGCTTGAAACCGACGACGCCGCAATAGGCCGCCGGCCGGATCACCGAGCCGCCGGTCTGCGTCCCGATCGCCAGCGGCACCATGAAATCGGCGACCGCGGCGGCCGAGCCGCTCGATGAGCCGCCGGGCGTGTGCGCCGGGTTGTGCGGGTTCATGGTCGGGCCGGGATGGCGGTTGGCGAATTCGGTCGTCACCGTCTTGCCTAGGAGGATCGCGCCGGCGGATCGGGGCAGCGTCACGGCGCTTGCTTCATAGGCCGGCTGGCAGCCGGTGTAGATGCGCGAGCCGTAGCCGGTCGGCATGTCGGCGCTATCGAAGATGTCCTTGATGCCAAACGGCACCCCGCCAAGGATGCCGCCCCGGCTCCGCGCGTCGCGTGCCGCGGCGAGCGCCGCGCCGGCGGCGAGATGGGTCCACGCGCGCACAACTGGCTCTCGGTCGCGGATGCGCTCGAGGCAGCTTTGTATGACCGCCTCGGCGGAAATTTCGCCGCCATGGATCAGCCGCGCCAGCGTCGCCGCCGGCAGACGGTATGGTTCGATGTTCGGCATCGCGGCAGACTCCCTCGGAACGGGCCGCTATCTAAACAGGCTTCGTCAACCCGCGCCAAGTCCGACCGGCGGTTCTGCCAAGGAACCGGGGCGAAAAGCGCGCGGTTAGCCCAGCAACACTTTGCAGAAAGCGGCCCATTCGGCCGCGACGACCTATCAACCCGGGGACGGCCTCATGACGGCAAGCAGCGAACAGCTCGAACGGGAGATCGAAAAAGCCCGCGACCGGATGACCGAAGACATCGAAGAGCTGCGGCTCCGGATTACTCCGGGACAATTTGTCGACCAGATCGCCGATTACGCGCGCGATGGCGCGGCGGGCGAGTTCATCGCCAATCTCGGGCGGGAGATCCGCGAGAATCCGCTACCGCTGCTCCTAACGGTGGCGGGGATCACATGGCTCATCGTCGCCAGCAGCCTGTCGCGCTCGCGACGGCGGAACGCTCTGATTGGACCGCAACGCCAGCCCCTCCTGCCGCCGAGCCGCGACAGTTACGAATGGGATGAGGCGGTGGACGCCACCGCCGCTGCCGAGTGACAGCGCGATGACGGTCGGGGAACTACATCACGGCACCGCGGGTCGGAGGCTATCGGCACAGCGGGCGCCACTATGGTCGATCGGCGTCACCGCCTTGCTGCTATTCGCCGGGCTCGGCGCGCGCAGAGACACCGCAACGGCCGGTGCCGGCTCGCGCGGGAAAACCGACAGCGCACGGCGGCATCGTGCCGGAGGCGACGGCCGCGGCCGCACGGCGACGAGCCCAACCGACATTCCTGCCAAAGGCTGGAAGGACATTGCATTGCGCGTCTACCGCGGCATCTCCGACGACCGGGTTGTCGCCAACGCTGCCGGCGTCGTGTTCTTCGGCCTGCTGGCGCTATTTCCGGCGATTGCGGCGCTGGTCTCGATCTATGGCCTGTTTGCCGACCCGGCGACGATTTCGGAGCATCTGGACACGGTTGCCGGCGTTCTGCCGGGCGGCGCGGTCGATATCATCCGCGATCAGCTGACGCGGCTGACGAGCCAGGGGCAGGGAACGCTCGGCGTCAGTTTCGTCATCGGCCTCGGGATCTCGTTGTGGAGCGCCAATGGCGGCATCAAGGCGCTGTTCGACGCCTTAAATGTCGTCTATGGCGAGCAGGAGAAGCGCAGTTTTATCCAGCTCAACGCGACCAGCCTTCTTTTCACTGTCGGGATGATCGTCTTCCTGCTGGTCGCCCTCACTGTAATGGTTGCACTCCCGGTCGCGCTCGACCATCTGCCTCTGAAGCAGGTCACGGCGTTCGTCGTGAAAATCGCGCGCTGGCCGGTGCTGCTGGTGCTTGTCGCGTTCGGGCTGGCGCTGATCTACCGCTACGGTCCGAGCCGCCGCGAGCCGCAATGGCAATGGATCAGCCCCGGCAGTGCCTTTGCCGCGATCGTCTGGGTGATCGCCTCGCTGCTCTTCTCCTGGTATGCGGAGAATTTCGGCAGCTACAATAAAACCTACGGCTCGCTCGGCGCGGTGATCGGCTTCATGACCTGGATGTGGCTGTCGGTCATCGTGATCCTGATCGGCGGCAAAGTGAACGCCGAGATCGAGCACCAGACGGCGCGCGACAGCACCCAAGGCGGCGGCAAGCCGCTCGGTGCCCGGCACGCTAGGATGGCCGACGAGGTCGGCGCGGCGCAGGGCTCTTAGCGCAGCCGGTTATTCGATATCGAGCCCCAAATCGAGGATCGGGGCCGAGTGGGTGATCCAGCCGGACGAGATCAGATCGACCCCGGAAGCGGCGATCGCCGGCGCTGTCTCGCGCGTGATGCGGCCCGAGGCTTCGGTGACCGCTCTCCCCGCCACCATCGCGACGGCGCGGCGCAGCTGGTCGGGGTCCATATTGTCGAGCAGCACCGCGTCGAAGCCGTAGGGCAGCGCCTCTTCGAGTTGGGCGAGGGTATCGACTTCGAGCTCGATCTTGACCAGGTGACCGGCATGGGCGCGGGCCCGTTGAAGCGCCGGGCCGACGCCGCCGGCCAGCGCGACATGGTTGTCCTTGATCAGGATTGCATCGTCTAGGCCGAAGCGGTGGTTGGCGCCGCCGCCGCGTCGCACCGCCTCTTTTTCCAGCATGCGCAATCCCGGCGTCGTCTTGCGGGTGCAGACGATCGTGGCCTTGTGGCCTTCGATCGCATCCGCCAAAGAGCGGGTCGCGGTGGCGACGCCGGCAAGGTGACAAAGGAGGTTGAGCGCGACGCGCTCGGCGGCGAGCACCGGCCGCGCTCGGCCAGCGATGCGGGCGACCATCTGCCCGCGCTTGAGCCGTGCGCCGTCTTCGACGAGGCGTTCGAGGTGCAGCTCCGGATCGAGCAACTCGAAGGCAAGCAGCGCGGCATCGAGCCCGGCCAGCACGCCCGGCTGGCGGGCGGCGATCACCGCATCGATCCGCGCATCCGCCGGCACGACGGCATCGGAGGTGATGTCGCCGGCGCGGCCTAGATCTTCGGCGAGCGCGGCGCGGACGATCGGTTCGATCAGCATGCGCAGCATTGTCGATCAGCCGATTTCCAGCATGCGTTCGACGGCGCGGCGCGCCGGCGCGGCAATTTCGGGCGCGACTGTCACCTGATGCGTCATCGTTTCGAGGGCGTGACGGATGTTGCCGAGCGTGATCCGCTTCATGTGCGGACACAGATTGCATGGCCGCACGAATTCCAGATCCGGATACTGCAGCGCGACGTTGTCGCTCATCGAGCATTCGGTCAGCAGAACGACGCGCGCTGGCCGCTTCTGCCCAACATAGTCAGCCATCGCCGCGGTCGAGCCGGTGAAGTCGCATTCTGCGACGACCTCGGGCGGGCATTCCGGATGCGCGAGAACGGTCACTCCGGGGTAGCTCGCACGCATCGAGCGGATGTCGTCCGGAGTGAAGCGCTCATGCACCTCGCAATGCCCCTTCCAGGCAATGATCTCGACATCGGTCTGCGCGGCGATGTTGCGGGCGAGGTATTCGTCCGGGATCATGATTACCTTCGGCACACCGAGCGCCTCGACGATTTTCTTGGCGTTCCCGGAGGTGCAGCAGATGTCGCTCTCGGCCTTCACCGCAGCTGAGGTGTTGACATAGGTGACAATCGGCACACCCGGATGCCGCTCGCGCATCAGCCGGACATCGGCGGCGGTGATCGATTCGGCCAGCGAGCAGCCGGCGCGAGTGTCGGGGATCAGCACCGTCTTGTCGGGGTTCAAGAGCTTGGCGGTCTCGGCCATGAAATGGACGCCCGCGAGCACGATCACATCGGCATCGGTGCGGGTGGCCTCCCGCGCCAACGCGAGGCTGTCGCCGACGATGTCGCCGACGGTGTGGAAGATGTCGGGGGTCTGGTAGTTGTGCGCCAGGATGACGGCGTTGCGCTCGCGCTTCAGCTTCAGGATCGCAGCGATGTCCTTGGCGAGAACCGGCCATTCGATCGGCGGGACATGGCGTTCCACGCGGCGATACAGATCCGGCAGCGGCAGAGGACGCGCGATCTCGGGAGTGGCGGGTTGCAGCATCGGGGGAGTCTCCTATTATACTCAATTTGAGTATTTTATGGGCCGGGAAAAAGCCGGAACGAGATTGCCTCGTCCGGCAGGCCGTTATGCTGCAACTGAGAATAAGGGGTCGCCGGCAGCCGTCAAGAGGCTCCTGCAAAGAAATTGTAACAGTACGGAGGGTGGGTCAGTTCGAGGCAATGGAGTCAACGATATTTTGTCAAATGTCAAGATTAGGCGTTATGCCGCGGCCGCGACGAGCCATCTGCGTGAACAAAACCGCCGCTCCGCCGTTTGGAGCGAGCGGCTGCGGGTTTCTTGCCTTCGCGGCGGCTTCTCGAGATTGAGGGGTTTCTGACATGAAGCAGAGTTTCAACGCGCTGGCATTTGCTGCTGGCGTCCTTGCGGCGATCCCGGCCTGGGCACAGTCGCCGAGCACCGCGAACCCATCGGCGGTGCCAAGTACATCGGGACCGATCGTGCGTCCGCAGGCGCCAATGACCGCGCCGGGCGCCTATTCGCAGGCGGCGCCGATGACGGCGCCGGGCGCCTCCGGCCAGACGATGCCGGCAGCGCCTTCTGCCATGCCGAGCACCAGTGCGGCTGCTGAGCCGACAACGGACGAAGCCGCGCCGAAGCGGCATGCTGCCCGGCGGCATCGTGCAACCCGGCACGCCACAGAACATGCCGCGACGACGCGTCACGGCAAATCCGCGAGCGACAATGTGGCGAACGAGCTGAACCGCGAGGAAGCCGCCCGCGCGGCCTCAGGCGCTACGTCAGAGCCGGCAACCGGCATGATGCCTCCGGGGTCCGCGGCCGGCACCGCACCTCGTGGAATGCCGCCGAGTTCGACGGCGGGTGGCACGATGGGCACGACGCCCCAGAGCGGCGCACCGGGCGCGCTCCCGCCGCCGCGGTAGGCTCGCCGCTACCCGGTACCCGCGCGTCTCCCGGCCCGCAGCCGCAGGCCGGGAGCGGGACGTTCGAGCAAAACTTCGCGACGGAAGCGCACAAGCCGGGCCGGGCGGCCACCGGTCGCGGCGCTGATCTCGCCGGTTTCCTCAACCAGACCCTGCTGCTCGACGAGACGGCGAAAATTCTGCTTGTGCAGCCGCACCCCGGCCAGCGCCTCAACCGTGCGCTGCAGCTGGAGCAGCGTAAAAGCGGGCGGCATCAACTCGAAGACGACCGGCCGGTACTTGATCTTGCCGCGCAGCCGACCGATCGCGGTTGCCAGGATGCGGCGGTGGTCGAACGCCAGCGGCACTCCCGAGGCGCCACCGTCCCCGGACAAGATGTGGCCGAGATCGCGCGCCGCCTCGGCGACGAGGCCGGCCTCGTACAAAAGTTCGTAGCGTTCGAGCGCCAACTCCTCGTTCCATTCGGCGGTGCCGGCGGCGAACGCGAGCGCGATCCGCTCCGCACGCAGCCGGCGCTCGGCCTCAGCCGCCGCCGCGACCCAGCGGCCGAGCCTATCGATAATCGGATCGAGCTGCGGGGGCCGCCCTTCGCGCCAGTCCTCCCATGGAAAAAACCGGTACCAGCTCTGCCACACCGCATCAGCCGAGCCGGCCGGGCGCGCCTCACGTACCAGGGCAAGATAGGCAACGGTCAGAGCACGCACCGGTTCGGCATCGCCGCCCGCCATTCGGTCGCGGTCGCCGAAGGTGTAGAGCTGCTCGACATAGCCGAGGGTCTGGCTGGTCTGCCGCTCGACCCAGGCGCGCAAGCCGATTTCAAGGGTGCGGTGCTCGGCCTCCAGCGGCCCCGACGGCAGCCCCTCTCCGTCGCCGTGGTCGAAGCGGATCGTCAAAACGCGCGGCTCCTCCGTCGTCGCGGTAACGATGGCGGCATTGAGCCCGATCGAGGGCGAGGCGGCGCGGCCACGCGGGACTGGGGCGGGGGTCGGAGTCTGCATCCGCACCACGCCCGGCCCGCCCACTCAGCCGGCGGTGATGTGGTTGCGGAAGGTCAGCGGCTCGGCAATGAACGGGATCGGCTCGAAGCTGCCGCCGGTGCCGCGCACAACGACAGTCCCAAAGCCCAGCAGCCGACCGAGGATTGACTGGTTGACGCCGACCGTCTCGACCTTCGAGCGGTTAATTTCCACCGTATGGCGGCGCAGCAGCCCGGCCTTGTAAATGACCCGTCGGTCGGTGATCGCCAGTTCAGTCGTTGCCCGGCGGATCAGTGCCCGCAGGGCGGAGAGGATCGCGCCCAGGAAGAACAAGCCGGCAAGAATCTCAATCGCCCATACCAGGTACTTCTCGTATTCGGGGTTACCGGCGCGCCCGGCGACAAAACCAGACGCCACCAGCAGACCGACGCCGATCAAGAGCATCACGACGGCACGGAAATACACGAGCCAATGAAGGGTTGTGGCATAGACGACGGTTTCGTCGGGCTGGAGCACCCGCGTGACATATTTCATCGCCGAACCATCTCCACCCGTTCCGACGCGACATCCGCGCGCGCAGACGTTGCCGCGTCCGCGTCTCTGCTGCAACTGAAGTCCATGCACAATCGCTGAGACGCCGCCGGCGCAATGGACCTGTTCTTCCTAAAGCTGGTGGCGACGCCGATCCTGATCCTGCTGGCGAGCCTGGCCGGGCGGCGCTGGGGCGAAGCGATCGGCGGCTGGTTCGTCGGCCTGCCGCTGACCTCCGGTCCCGTCGCCTTTTTCCTGGCGCTCGAACAGGGCGCTGGCTTTGCCGCAGCGACGACGCGCGGATCGCTGGCCGGCGTTGCCGCCGAGGCCGGGTTCTGCGTTGCCTATGGCACGGCGGCGCGTTTCGGTCCCTGGCCCGCGGCGCTTGCCGCCGGCAGCATCGCCTTCGCGTTCGGCGCCGCGGCACTCGCAGCAGCGGCCTTGCCATCGGTACCGCTAATCGCACTGATTATCTCGGCGCTTACCCTTTCCCTATCGCTCCTGCCGCGCTTCGAGACGGGTACCGCCGCCCTCCCGGCAAGCCCGCGCTGGGATTTGCCGGCGCGAATGGCGGTCGCAACCGCTCTCGTTCTCGGTTTCACCGAGCTGGCGCCCTATGTCGGTCCGGAGTGGAGCGGGTTGCTCGCCACCTATCCGGTATTCGCCGCTGTGTTGGCCGCTTTCGCGCATAGCCAGAGCGGCCCGGCGGCGGCAATGCGGGTGTTGCGCGGGCTGATGATCGGGCTGTTCAGCTTCACTGGGTTTTTCATTGTTCTCGGGATGGCGCTCGAGCGGCTCGGTACCGCCGTGGGTTTCATCGCGGCGAGCGCGGTCGCGCTCGTGATCCAGGGTGGTTCCTTATGGCTGATGCGCCGGCCTAGACGCCTTCGACAATGAAGGCGCGGCCGGTCGAATTGGCCAGCCGTTCCGGCAGGATCTTCTGGTATTCGGGCGAGTTGTACCAACGCTTGACCGCCGCGGCATCGGCGAATTCGAGAATCACGATCCGCTTCGGCTCGGGGCCGCCCTCGACCAATTCGGTGCCACCGCCGCGCGTCAGGAACCGGCCGCCATATTGCGCCAGCGTTCCCGGCACAGCGGCGCGGTAAGACGCCATTGCATCGGCGTTCGTGACATCGAGCTCGACGACAAAATAGGCCGCCATTGAATTTCCCCCCTTCGAGCATTGCGGAGATCGAAGCTATCACACGCTGCGGCCGGGGAGCGTTTTGCTGTTATGCTGAGGCCATCATGAGCCAGACCGCGCAATCCCAATCGAACGGCATTGTCGGCGCCGCGATCGTGCCGCATGCGCCGCAATTTCTGACGCTGCCGAACACCGAGGATCACGATCAGGTCGCTCGCGTCAACGCGGCAATGCGAGCGATCGGCGACAAATTCCGGGCGCTCGACCCCGACCTCCTGATCGTGATCTCGAACGCGCATTGCGACGATTTCGTCACCCGCTGCGTGCCGGCCTTCGCGGTGCATTGCGGCACCAAAGCGGCCGGGAGCGGCGGGCACGCCGGGTGGTGGCCGATCGACGGCGCCGCCGGTTATGCATTGGTGACAGAGCTGCAGGAGCTGGGCTTCGACCCGGCCTTCACTCTTGATGCGGCACTCGGTACCGCGTTCACCATCCCGCTCGAATTCTGCGGCTACCCGCGCGAGCAGCCATTCCTGCCCCTGTTCGTGAATGCCTATGTGCCGCCGCAACCCGCGCCAGAGCGGTGCTTCGCCTTCGGCCAGGCACTGGCGCGCGCACTTGAACGGACGGGTCGGCGCGCAGTCGTGCTGGCGAGTGGCGGGCTGTCGCACTATCCGGGGACGCCACAATACCCGCACCCGGATCTGGAGACGGACCAGATCATCTTCGAGCGGCTCGCGGCCGGCAATCTGCGTTACCTGTTGAGCCTCGACGCGGCCGCGCTCGACCGCAGCGGCAACGTCGAATGCCGGGCGCTGCAGATCCTGGCCGGCGCGATCGGCGACCGGAAACCGGACGCGGCCGTGCTGGAGCCCTCTTGGCACCACATTTACGCGATCCTCGGCTGGACTGAGATGGCGCCGATCAGGCCGGAGCGGCCGCATTACCCGGCGACCGCGCCGGAACGCAGCGCGCTCGCCGGCGCATTGTTCGCGCTGGTCGAGAATGCCGAGGCGCGCCAGCAGTACCGGCGCGATCCGGCGGCCTATGCTGCCCGCTTCGACTTAGCGTCTGACGAACGGGTGGCGCTGGCGACGGCTGACCACGATACATTGCGCGACCGCTTCGGCATCAACCCGATGCTGCTCTACCAGTTCGAGAACCGGGTCGCTGCCGGCGACTGACCGGCCGTGCCGCAAACGTTTATTGGCCGGGCTTGGCCCGGCCATCAACGTTTTGCGGGTCTTCTCGTGGATGCCCGGCACCAGGCCGGGCATCCACGGTGAAGGATCGTTGGGGCTGATGACAACCGATCGATAGGGGGACCATGGACCCGTTCTACGCCTATGCGCTGGCGATCCTGCAGGGGGTCACCGAATTGTTTCCGATCAGCAGCCTCGGGCACACGGTGATCCTGCCGCCGCTGCTCGGCTGGCCGATCGATCAGAAATCGCCGGCGTTTCTGCCCTTTGTGGTCGTGCTGCACGTCGGCACGGCGCTGGCCCTCTTGCTTTATTTCTGGCGCGACTGGCTGTTTGTCGCGCGGGGGCTGACCGGGCTGGGCGCCGACAGCCGCGATGAGATCGACCGCGCCCGGCATCTCCTGCTGCTGATCGTCGTCGCGACCTTGCCGGCGGTCGTGATCGGCTTCCTGTTCGAGAAACTCGTGCGCGGCCTCTTCGCTTCGCCGCTGATCGCGGCGCTGTTTCTGATCGTCAACGGCCTCTTGCTGCTGTTCGGCGACCGGCTGCGCGACCGCGCCAGGACGGCAACGGATGACGAGGGCGCGATCGACCGGCTCGGCTGGCGCGGCGCGCTGACGGTCGGATTGTGGCAATGCGCCGCCTTCCTGCCCGGCATCTCGCGTTCCGGCGCGGCGATGGTCGGCGGCCTTCTAACCGGATTGCACCATGCCGCGGCGGCGCGTTTCTCGTTCCTGATCGCCACCCCGATCATCGCCGGCGCCGCAGTCCTGGAAATTCCGAAACTGATCCATCAACACCAGGCGATCGGCGGGCTGGCGGTCACCGCGGGGATTGTCGCCGGGGTCACCGCCTGGCTCAGCACGGCATTTTTGATGCGCTATTTCCGCCGCTACAATTTCGAGGACGCCCTGCTGCCGTTTGCAGTCTACTGCTGGCTGATCGGGGGCGCCGCCGCCGGGCTCCTCCTCTTCGGATAACCGCCCGCCGCCTTCGGTTGACACTGGCGCGGCAGCGCGGCCAATCTGCCGCCGCCCTCAGCCAGCCCGGACCGAGCCCATGACCGACGCCGATCTCGCCGCCACCGTCGACGCCGCCTGGGAGGCGCGTGAGAGCCTGTCGCCGGCCAGCAAGGGCGACTATCGCGACGCGGTCGAGGCTGCGCTCGACGCCATGGACAGCGGCAAATTGCGCGTCGCCGAGAAAGCGGGCAGCGCCCCGGGACAAGGCTGGCGCGTCCATCAATGGCTGAAGAAGGCGGTGCTCTTATCGTTCCGGCTCAACGACATGGTCGAGATCCCGGGCGGCCCGGTCGATCCCGACCGCGGCGCCGCGAAATGGTGGGACAAGGTGCCGTCGAAATTTGCCGGCTGGTCGTCGAACCGGTTCCGCGACGCCGGATTCCGGGCGGTGCCGGGCGCGATCGTGCGCCGCTCGGCCTATATCGCGCCGAACGTCGTGCTTATGCCGAGCTTCGTCAATGTCGGCGCCTATGTCGACAGCGGCACGATGGTCGATACCTGGGCGACAGTCGGCTCTTGCGCCCAGATCGGCAAGAATTGTCACCTGTCGGGCGGCGTCGGAATCGGCGGCGTGCTCGAACCGCTGCAGGCCGAACCGGTCATCATCGAAGACGATTGCTTCATCGGCGCCCGCAGCGAGGTCGTCGAGGGCGTCATCGTCGAGAAGGGTGCGGTGCTGGCGATGGGCACCTTCATCAGCTCGACGACCAAGATCGTCAACCGCGACACCGGCGAGATCATCACCGGACGGGTGCCGGCCTATTCGGTCGTGGTGCCGGGCTCGCTCCCGGGCAAAAAGCTGCCGAACGGCGACCCGGGCCCCAATCTCTACTGCGCGGTGATCGTCAAGCAGGTCGATGCGCAGACCCGCGCCAAGACTTCGATCAACGAATTGCTGCGGGACTGACAAACACGGTGGCGGAGGCTCTCACGATCGACCCCGTTGTCCTCGCCGCCGAACTGATCCGGCGACCGAGTGTCACGCCGAAGGACGAAGGCGCGCTCGACATTCTGGCGGCTCGGCTCCAGGCGCTCGGCTTCGTTTGTCACCGCCTCACCTTCGAGGAGGCGGGGACCGATCCGGTCGAGAACCTTTACGCCCGCTGGGGCGACGGCGCGCCGAACATCTGCTTCGCTGGGCACACCGATGTCGTGCCGACCGGCGCCGCCGATGTCTGGTCGTTCGACCCGTTCGGCGCGGTTCTGCAGGACGGTGTGCTGTGCGGCCGCGGCGCCGTCGATATGAAGGGCGCGATCGCGGCCTTCACGGCCGCCGCCGAGCGCTTCATCGCGGCGCGTAAGTCCGGTTTCACCGGCTCGATCAGCTATCTGATCACTGGCGATGAAGAGGGCGTTGCGATCAACGGCACGAAAAAAGTGCTGCGATGGCTCGCGGCGCGTGGCGAGACGATCGACGCCTGCATCGTCGGAGAGCCGACCTCTGCGACCGAACTCGGCGACATGATCAAGATCGGCCGGCGCGGCAGCATGACCGGAAGGCTGACGGTCACCGGTGTCCAAGGCCATGTCGCCTATCCGCACCTCGCCGATAACGCCGCGCACCGGCTGGTGACGCTGCTGCATGTGTTGACCGAAGAGCCGCTCGACGACGGCACTGAACATTTCCAGGCGTCGGGGCTGCAGGTCACGACGATCGACATCGGCAACCCGGCGACGAATGTGATCCCGGGGACCGCGCGCGCGACCTTCAACATCCGCTTCAACGATCTGTGGACCAGCGCCAAGCTGAAGCAATGGGTTGCCGACCGACTGGCTCGCGCCGATACGCCCTATGATTTGAAATGGGAGGTTAGCGGCGAGTCGTTTCTGGTACCACCTGGTGTGGTCACCGATTGCCTGACCGCGGCGATCGGGCAGGTGACCGGCCGCACCCCGGAGCTCAGTACGACCGGCGGCACCTCCGACGCGCGCTTCATCCACGCCTATTGCCCGGTGGCCGAATTCGGCCTCGTCGGCCAGACCATGCACAAAGTCGATGAGCGCGTCCCGGCCGCCGACATCGAGCAGTTGGCGGATATTTACATTCGTTTTCTCGACCGCTTCTTCGGCCGGAATTAGCGTGCACGAAATCCGGCTCGCGCTCGCCGGGACGATGCAACTGGCGCGCGGCGATGCCGGCGGCCTTACCTGGTTCGAAGCGTCGATCGACGGGTTCTGGCGCTCGTTTCGCGCCGCGCTGATTTGCTATCCGATGTTTCTCGTGCTGTTGAGCCTCCGAGTGACGGAGGCACAGCTCGCGGCGTCTTCACTCCCTCGCATCGTCGTGGTCGAGACGATCGGCTACGCGATCGCCTGGCTGGCCTTCCCGCTGCTGGTCCTGCCGCTGGCGCGCCTGTTCGATCGCGAGAACCGCTTCCTGTTGTTCATGGTCGCGTACAACTGGTCGCAAGTACCGCAGACGGTGCTGTTCGTGATCGTCGCGGTCATTGCCGCGATATTGCCGAGCGGCCTCGCCCAGACGATCGAGATCGCCGCGGCAATTGCGGTGCTCGTCTATGAGTGGTTTATCGCCCGGGTCGCGCTGCTGGTGCCGCCAGCCCCGGCAACCCTGGTCGTCCTGATCGACATACTGCTCGGCTCCGTCCTGAACCGGGTCACCTTGGGCCTCTATTAAGGCGTACCGTCGTTGATGATCGGATCGTAGCGCACCGCGACGAGGCACAGCCCCTCCGCCGGCGCAGTCGGTCCGCCGGCGCGACGATCGCGAGCGGCGAGCGCGCGGCCCACCTCCTCGGGCCGCCACTGCCCGAGCCCCACCAGCTTGAGCGTACCCACCATGTTGCGGACCTGATGGTGTAGGAACGAGCGCGCCCGCGCCTCGATATGGATCTCCTCGCCGGCGGCGGTGACATCCAGCCGCTCAAGCGTCTTCACCGGTGACTTCGCCTGGCACAGCGAGTCGCGGAAGGTCGTGAAATCGTGGTGACCGATAAGATGGCTCGCGCCCTCCTTCATCGCGGTTGCGTCCAGCGGTGGCGCGACGTGCCAGACCCGGCCGCGGTCGAGCACCGGCGGCGGTCGCCGGTTCAGGATGCGGTAGCGGTAGACGCGCCCGATCGCCGACAGCCGCGCGTCGAAGTCGCTCGACACCGGGGAGACCGCCAGCACGCCGATCATGTGCGGCCGCAGATGGTGGTTGAGCGCACTGCGGATCACCTCGACAGGCGCTTCGCGCGACAGATCGACATGCCCCACCTGGGCCAGCGCATGCACCCCGGCATCGGTGCGGCCGGCCCCGAACACGGTCACCCGTTCGCCGCAGAACCGCTCGATCGCGGTCTCGAGCGCCTCTTGGATCGACAACCCGTTCGCCTGGCGCTGCCAGCCGACAAAGCCGCCCCCGTCGTATTCGACGATCAGCCGATAGCGGGGCATGGCAACGCCGTACCGGGCGGGATCGGATAGCCGCGCAGGAACGCCGCCGTTTCCTGCGGCGTGCGCCCGGGCCGCTGCAATCGCAGCGGCCGCAACGCGCCCTCGCCGCAGGCGACCGCCAGCGTCTCGTCGAGCACCATGCCGGGCAATTGGTTGGGCGACGCCGGCAACACCTCGGCGGCGAACACCCGGATACGCTCGCCGCTCATCGCGAAGAACGCACCCGGCCGCGGCTCGAAGGCGCGGATCTGCCGCTCCAGAACGATCGCCGAGCCGCGCCAGTCGAGTTGCGCCTCGGCGCGGTCGAGCTTGCGGGCGTAGGTGACGCCTTCTAGCGGCTGCGGCCGCGGCTTCAGTGCGCTGGTGGCGACACCGTCGAGCGCCTCGACGATCAACCGTGCGCCGAGGGCGGCGAGCCGCTCCGTCAGGCTGCCGCCAGTGTCGGTCGAGCGGATTGGGACAGCTTCGCGGAGCAGCATCGGGCCGGTATCGAGACCCTCATCCATCTGCATGATCGTGACGCCGGTCTCCCCATCGCCGGCGAGGATCGCGCGCTCGACCGGTGCGGCGCCGCGCCAACGCGGCAACAGCGAGCCGTGGACATTGAGGCAACCGAGCCGGGGCGCATCCAAAACCGGTCGCGGCAGGATCAGGCCATAGGCGGCGACAATCGCGGCGTCGGCGCCGACCGCGACGAACTCCGCCTGCGCCGCAGGGTCGCGCAAGCTCGCGGAACTGCGGACCGGGATGCCATGCCGCTCGGCCAGAACCTGCACCGGCGACGCCTGCTCTTTGTGGCCGCGCCCGGCCGGCCGCGGCGGCTGGGTATAGACGGCGCGCAGCCGGTGGCCGGCCGCGATCAGCGCATCCAGAATAGTCGCCGCGAAATCGGGCGTGCCCATGAAGACGAGGTCGAGCGGGCGGGTCGCCATCGACCCTCACCGAGTACGGATTAAGCCGGGGCCAGGACGCGGCTGCGCTTGGCCTTCGACAGCTTGCGCAGGATCATGCCGCGCTTCAGCGCCGAAATGTGATCGACGAACAATATGCCGTCGAGGTGATCCATCTCGTGCTGGATACACGTCGCGAGCAGCCCCTTCGCCTCGATCTCGCGGATTTCGTTCTCGTGATCGAGATAACGCAAGCGGATCGCGGCCGGGCGCTCGACATCGGCATAATGCTCGGGCAGCGACAGGCAGCCCTCATTGGCCAGGGTGGTCTCTTCCGATCGCCACAGGATTTCGGGATTGGCGATCCGGAGCGGCTGCGGCTTCTCGCCCTCCCGCGCGACATCGACGACGATGACCCGCAACGCCTCGCCGACCTGCGGCGCGGCGAGACCGACGCCGATCGCGTGGTACATCGTCTCCAACATGTCGTCCATCAGCCGACGCACCTTTGCGTCGACTGAAGCGACCGACCGCGCCTTGATTTTGAGCCGCGGGTCGGGGGCGGTGATGATCTGGCGAACGGCCATGAAAGGCTAGGTAAGCGGCGGCTGCGCGGCCGTCAATGTCGGCCGCGTCAGAGCCCGTCGCGGATGCGTGCGAGGTCGTCGAGATCGCCGATCCGGGTCATGCACAGGACATCGTCGAAGCCGACGTCGCGGATCCACCGCAACCGATCCCTTGCCGCCGCTTCACCGCCGGTCAGCATCACCGACGCCTTGCCCCCGAGCGGCATGTCTTCGGCATTGCCCTCCAGATCGATGATCACGTTGGAGAGGACCGCCCGCTTGCCGCCAGCGTCACGGTAGAACTTGATCCCGGCTTCGAGCTCTTCCAGCGTCGGATAAAGCCCCGATGCGATCCAGCCCTGGCATTGCTCTGCCGAATAGATGATCCACCGCTTGTTGCGCCAGGCGCCGAGCAGGAGCGCGGGGCCGCCCTCGGTCCCCGGCCACGGCGTCAATCTGCCGCCATCCAGCTGGTCGCCGCGCCACGCCCGGCGCATGATTTCGAGCGAACCCATCAGCGTCTTGAACCGCGCCTCGTAATCGAGCCCGACCAGATCGAAATCGGCCTTGGTCGAGCCGCTGCCAAGCCCGAGCTGCAGCCGATCGCCGGTCAGCGCGTGCAACGATTGGAGACGATGCGCCAGCTCCACCGGATGCCGCACCGGCACCTGGAGCACACAGGTCCCGATCTCGATCCGGTCGGTGACCGCGGCGGTGACGCTCATCAGCACGACCGGGTCGAGCGTGGCGCGGCCGCGCCCGAACGAGTCGGTCATCCAAAGACCGGCAAAGCCCTTGCGCTCAACCTCGCGGGCAAAGCCGGCGAAGCGGTCGAGCGTACGGCCGGTCTCACCGGGCGCGGCCCGCATGACATTGACGACGTGAATGCGCATTCGGGTATATCCCCGCTAATCAGGATTGTTTTTCCAGAAACCGCTCGGCCAGCCGTACAAAGAAGCTGACGCCGACCGGCAGAGCGTCGTCGTTGAAATCATATCGGGCGTTGTGAAGAAAACAGCCGCCCTCGCCTGGGCCGTTGCCGAGCCAGATCATCGCGCCGGGCACTGCCTGCAGCATGTAGGAAAAATCCTCGCCGCCGAGCGACGGCGGCGCGTTGCGCTCGACATTCTCGGCGCCGCAGATCTCAGCCGCCACATCGGCGGCAAAGGCAGTCTCGTCGGCATGGTTGATCGTCGGCGGATAGCCGCGGCGAAACGACAACTCCGCGGTGGCGCCATGCAACTCGGCTGTGCCCCGCGCAATTTCGCCCATGCGTCGCTCGACGAGATCCTGCACCTGCGACCGGAAGGTCCGCACGGTGCCGCCGATGTGCAACTCGTCGGGGATCACGTTGTACGCGGAGCCGCCGCGCATGAAGCCGACGCTGACGACCGCCGGCTCGACCGGATCGACGTTGCGCGAGGGGATCGTCTGCAAGGCGAGCACGATCTGCGCGCCGATCACGAACGGATCGATGCCGCTATGCGGGTGCGCCGCGTGCGTCCCTTTCGCCTTGATCCTGATGTCGAAGCGGTCGGAGGCGGCCAGCAGCGGTCCGGTCCGCGTCGCCATATGACCGACCGGGACGCCCGGCCTGTTGTGCATCGCGAACACCGCGTCGCATGGAAATTTCTCGAATAACCCTTCCTGCACCATGACGCGGCCGCCGCCATAGCCCTCCTCGCCGGGCTGGAAAATGAAGTGGACGGTGCCTTCGAAGTTGCGGGTCTGAGCCAATTGGCGGGCAGCGCCAAGCAGCATCGTCGTGTGCCCGTCATGACCGCAGGCATGCATTTTGCCATCGTTTTGCGAGCGATGCTCGAACTGGTTGAGCTCCTGCATCGGCAGGCAGTCCATATCGGCGCGCAGCCCGATCGCGCGCAGCGAGTTGCCGCGGCGGATCGTACCTACGACGCCGGTCGTGGCCAGCCCGCGATGAACCTCGCAGCCATATTCCGCCAGCTTCGCCGCGACGATGTCGGAGGTCCGCTGCTCCTCGAAGCCGAGCTCGGGATGGGCATGGATGTCGCGCCGGATTCGGGTCAGCTCTTCGGCCTGGTCGAGCACCTCGGGGATGATCGGCATGGCGGCTCCGGCACTCTCGGGTTGGGTTCGGTCGGGCGCGCACCATAGCGGCTACCCACAGCCCGGGCCAACCCGCTTGCTCAGCGAGCCAGGTTCAGCGCCTCGGTCAGGTCGCCGGCGTTCTGTCGCACCCCGGGGAGCGGCTCCAGATCGAAGCGGCGGGTGATCAGCTTGAGGATCGACGTTGTGTCGTAACTGGTGTGGTCGATGGAGCCGCGCCTGGCGAAGGGCGACACGATCACCGCCGGGATGCGAGTTCCGGGGCCGAAGCGGTCGCCCCAGCCGGACCCGTGCGGTGGCGGCACATGGTCCCAGAAGCCGCCATTCTCGTCATAGGTGACGATCACAACCATGCCGTCCCATTGCGGGCTCTTGCGCAAGCGGCCGAGCAATTCGTCGATGTGAATGTCGCCGCTGACCACATCGGTGTAGGACGGATGTTCGGTGAAATGGCCGACCGGCTTGTAGAGGGCCACCGCCGGGAGGGTGCCCTGGTCGATGTCATGCAGAAAATCGTCGCCGTCCTTCAGATGGCGGGCGCGGTCCGCGGTGCCGGGCGCGAACCGGGCGTGGTAGTTGAAGGGCTGGTGATGCGGCTGAAAGTTCGGCGTCGCGGAGCCGGCATAGATCGTCTTCCGCTTCTCTTGCGGCGGCTGCTGGCCATCGGCGAGCGCGTCGTTCCAGCCGCCGGCATACCAGGCCCACTCGATGCCCTTGGCGGTTAGCGTGTCGCCGACCGTCTTCGACTGCTGCGGCGGCAATGGAGCGTTGTAGGTCTTGCTGCCGGCGGGGTCGGCCAAGTCCGGGTTGCCGCCGGGCTCCGGCGGAATACCGCTCGGCTGATACGGCGGCTGCGTCGTGTTCACGGCAAAACCGTCCGGCGACACCTGGCCGCCGGTAGCGCTGTAGACCTGGACCGCGCCGACCGTGGCCGAAGGGGAGTCCGGCTTCTTCAGCAGCTTGCCGTCGGCGTCGAGCCGCGCCTTCATCGGTTCGGGCGCTTCCGGAAAGGTGGGCGCGCAGGCACAGATCAGATATTGGTGGTTCAGGAACGAGCCGCCGAACGCACCCATGAAGAAATTGTCGGCGAGCGTGTACTCCTTCGCCCATTGCCAAAGTTTCAGCGAGCTGCCGTCGAAATTGCCCATGACCCAGCCGCCGACATCCGACATCGCAACGAACATGTCGTTCTTGCCGCCGTCGATCTGTTCCTGGTTGTGGTAGAAGGCGTGGATCGGGCTCGGTGCTATTTGGTTCATCGACACGTTGATTGGCGGCGCGTCGATGCGGAACGGCCCGTTCGGCATTCTTGGGAAGCGTGCGTCGGGCTTGCCGCCACCGAAGATGGTTAGTTCCGGCAGCGGCGTACTGTCGTGGTCGCGCTGCGTTTTCGCCTCTTCGGCCGCATTGGCGAGCCCGTTGGCGCCGGGGAAGGTGCCATAGAGGTGATCGAAGCTACGGTTCTCGGCATAGATCACGACGATATTCTTGATCCTGCTGAGTGAATCGTCGGCCTTGGCCGGCCCAAGCGCCGCCAGCAGGCATCCCAGGGCCGAGCCCAATAATGCGCGTGTCATCCTTCCCCCTCGGACTGGCCCCCTCGACTGGAGCCAACGAACTTTCTTTCCACCCCGCGACGGTTTCATGACAGCGATGCGTCGGAATGCCGCGGCTACGGTTTGACTGGTAAGATCGGCGAGCCTACCCTCGGCTTATCAGCCGGCGCGGGTTCAACCGCAACTTTTCGTTTGGGAGGACACCATGAGTAGCCATCTTACCCCCGCCAAGATTCGCGCCAGTCTCGATCATCCGATTGTCGACGGTGACGGTCATTGGCTCGAATATACCCCGGTCTTCAGTGAGAAGATGCGCAAGGCCGGTGGCGATCTGGCTGCCGACGGGTTCCTCGCCGCCCTCAACACGACCGTCGACGCGCTGAAGATGACGCCGGCCGAACGGCGCCGCCGCCGTGTCGCGATGCCAAATTTCTGGAACCGCCAAGCCGAGAACACGCTCGACCGGGCGACGGCGATGATGCCGAAGATGCTGTACGAGCGCCTCGACGAGATCGGTCTCGATTTCGCGATCGTTTATCCGACGGCCGGGCTGCGCCTGCCCCGGATCAAGGACGACGCCACCCGGCGCGCGGTGATCCGGGCCTACAACATCGTCTCGGCCGAATACTTCAGTGGCCTCGAAGACCGGCTGACGCCGGCGGCGATCATTCCGATGCACCATCCCGAGGAGGCGATCGCCGAACTCGAATTCGTCACCAAGCAGCTCGGCTCCAAGGTCGGCATGTTCGGCAGCGGCATGTCGCGCCCGATCTCCGCAGCCGAGACAAGCGATGCCGAAGCGAGGCGCTTCACCGTGTCCTACGACGTGCTGGCGATCGACAGCGAGTACGACTACGACCCGGTGTGGAAGACCTGCGTCGATCTCGGCATTGCGCCGACCTTCCATTCGAGCGCCAGCGGTCAGGGCTTGCGCAACAGCCCGTCGAATTTCGTCTACAACCACATCGGCCATTTCGCCGCCGCCGGGCATGCGGTTGCCAAGGCGATCTTCCTCGGCGGCGTGACCCGCCGCTTCCCGGAACTGCGCTTTGCGTTCCTCGAAGGCGGTGTCGGCTGGGGCTGCCAATTGTTCGGCGATCTGATCGAGCATTGGGAACGGCGCGGCGCCCGGGCGTTGGAACGGATGAAACCGCAGAAGCTCGACCGCAAGCTGCTGATGGCGAAGGTGGAGCAGTATGGCTACAGCGACATCGCCGCGGCGCTGAAGGCGCGCGACGGTTGGCCGAGCCCGGACACGCAGAACTTGACCGGCAACCGCGACGAGCTCGACGATTTTGCCGCCTGCAAGATCGCTCGCAAGGAAGACTGGGTCGAGCTCTACGCCAAACCGTTCTATTTCGGCTGCGAGGCCGACGACCGGATGAACGCGGCCGCGTTTGGCCGCGGCAATCCGTTCGGCGCCCGGCTGAACGCGATCTTCAGTTCCGACATCGGCCATTTCGACGTGATCGATTTCCGCGACCCGGTCCCGGACGCCTATCAGCTGGTCGAGAAGGAGCTGATCACCCTCGCCGATTTCCGCGACTTCACCTTCGCCAACACGGTGCGGCTATGGGGCACCCAGAACCCGCGCTTCTTCGAGGGCACCGTCGTCGCGAAGGAAGCCGGAGCGGTGCTGAACGGCAATGGCGCGCTAAAGGCCGCCGCCGACGACTAGACCGCTCGCAGGACGCCCTCTCTGCCGTAGCCGCGCGGCAGAGGGCCCAGGCCCTGATTAACAGGTGCTGCGAAAAGACCGTTGAGGGGCGTTGAATACGTCGGTAGTCTCTCTACCGTAGATTTCGTTGCTACCCCCAACTAGCGCGCCGTATTGCCCCTCGATCAGCAGCCTGCCTCGACGCTGGACTTCGCGTCGGCGCTGAGCGCCGGCGAGTTGGACGCGTGCGTGCACTGCCTGCGGTCCGACAAATCCGCCGATACGGCGGCAGCGGAACGCAATTGCCGGCTCGCGGAGGCGCTGTTCCACGGCGGGAAGCACGAGGAAGCGCTGGAATGCGGCCGCCGCGCCTTCGCGATCGCCGGCGATCATGGCCACATCCTCGATTTCTGCGCGTGGCTGTTCAGCAACAGCGGATGCCATCGTGATGCCGCCGAGGCCTATCGGCGGCTTGTCGATTTGCGGCCCGGCTGGGCCGAGGGCTACCGCCATGCCAGCGGTTCGATGGCTGCGGCCGGTGCGCTCGGTGAGGCAATCGCCTACGCCGTTCGGGCGAGCGAACTGGCGCCGTACAACGCCGAGTTTGCGATCCATGCGGCCGAACTCCTGCAACGAACCGGCCGGTTCGACGAGGCGGCCGCCGTTTTAGCCGCAGCAATGACGAGTGATGGCGCGCCCGATCCGGTATTGCTCCGCGTCCTCTCCGGCATCGAGATGCTACGGGGCCGGATCGACAGCGCTCTTGCAGCGATCGAGCAGGCGATCGCGGCGGTCCCCGATCGGGCCGAATACCACTTGCACCGCGCTCACCTCCTGCGGCACCGGCACGAACATGCCGCTGCGGCGGCGGCAATCGCTGCAGCGGCCGCACTCGCCCCGGACGATGCCGCCGTGCGGCGGGCGCGGGTCGAGCTCCTCGCTGCCGAAGGCCGGCTGGCGGCGGCGACCGCGCTTGCCGGAGAATTGCTGCGCGATTTCCCGGAAGACGACGCCGCAGCCGAGACCACCCGCCATGTCATCGATCTGCGGCGGGATACGCCGGGCGGCGACGATTTCGTCATAACGCGGAGCTTTCGGCCGAAGCGGCCATTGCGTCCACCGCCGAGCCTGCTCGCGCGTCTCAATACGCAGCGCCGCGTGATCCGCGCGCTGGTGATCCGCGAGACCCGCACGCGCTTTGGCGATTCGAAACTCGGTTACGGCTGGGCGCTGTTGGAGCCGATACTGCACATCGCGCTTCTATCGGTGGTCTTCGCGCTACTGATGCACGGAACGCCGCCAATCGGCACGGAATTTTTCATCTTCTACTTCACCGGTCTGATCCCGTACCACGTATTCGTGCACAGCAGCGGGGCAATGACCTTTGCCGTCACCGGCAACGCCCCTTTGCTGCAATTGCCGCTGGTGACGACGTTCGATGTAATCCTCGCGCGCGGGCTTCTCGAGTTCGTGACCGACATAATCGTCGCGGTGCTGTTGCTCATCGGCTTCGCCGCGATCGGGCTGCATGCCATGCCCATCGACTTTTTGTCACCGACAATCACGCTGATCGTGACGGCCGTGCTCGGCTTTGGTATCGGCTTCATTAACGCTGTTGTCGCTGTCTTCATCCGTTCCTGGGACAGGCTCTACGCGCAAATCACACGAACCTTGTATTTCTGCTCCGGCATCTTCTACGTGCCGGGGATGATGCCGGATTGGGTGCTCGACCTGTTGGGTTGGAATCCGATCCTGCATGCGATCGACTGGTTCCGCAGCGGCTTTTTCGACAACTACCAGCCGCATTGGCTGGATCGGCGGTATCTGCTGCTGATGGCGGTTTCGGCCATTCTTGCCGGCTTGGCGCTGCATGCAGGCCTTCGCCGCAAATTGAGCGAACCCCTATGATCAGCTTCGATGGCGTTTCCAAATCCTATGCCACCGCCGCCGGACGAAAGGTGGTGTTGGACGATCTGAGCATCGTCTTCGCGCCGGGACGCAATCTCGGAATTCTCGGCGCCAACGGCGCCGGGAAATCGACGTTGCTCCGGCTGATCGCCGGGTCCGAAATGCCCGACCGTGGTCGGATCACGCGGTATGGGCGCGTTTCGTTCCCGCTGGGGTTTGCCGGCACCTTTCACGGCAATTTGTCGGGGCGAGAGAATGTCGCCTTCATCGCCCGGGTCTATGGCGCCTCCGTGAAGAAGACCATTGCGTATGTCCGGGATTTTGCCGAACTCGACCAGTACTTCGATATGCCGGTCAACACCTATTCCTCCGGTATGCGGGCGCGGCTGGCCTTTGGTGCATGCCTCGCCATCGAGTTCGATCTGTATCTGATCGACGAAGCGACCGAGGTTGGCGACGAACGGTTTCGCCGAAAATGCGCCGCGGCGTTTCAGCAACGCATGTCGATGTCCGACATTATCCTTGTGACGCACAACGCCCGGACGATTCGACAGTATTGCGATCAGGGCGCGGTTCTCGCCGATGGGGCGCTGCGCCTATTCGAGGATTTGCCGAGTGCGTTCGCCCGCTATCGCACGATCATGGCGGAGGCAGCGTGATGTTGTTGCGTACGCGGTCGCGCCGGCGCTCGACGAGCGCACCGAAACCCGTCTCGTCGGGACCGCTTGCGGCGGCGAATGACACGACACTTCCCTCGCCGGTCCAGAGAATGACTTGGCTGCCGGAGATGGCATCGCCGCGGCTGCCGTCTCGCATCAGCGATGCCATACTCCCGGAGCGACTGCCGCTCGGCAGATTTTCGTTCGCGATTATCGTCTTGCTCCCGATCGTGTTGGCGGCGCTCTACTATTTTGCGATTGCCGCTGACCAATACATCGCCGAGTTTCGGTTCAGTCTGCGTGCCGCCGAGCCGCCCCGCCCCTCGATGGCATGGCCTTTCGACGCAAGTGCGACCGCACTGGGAACTCAGCTCGAATCGCAGATCGTTGTCCAGTACATCGGCAGTCGGGCGATCATTGACGAACTCGACGCCGAGCGGCCGCTACGTCCGCTCTTCGCGTCGTCCTCTGCGGATTGGTGGACCCGGCTCTCTCTGCCGGCGTCAGTCGAGACGCTGCTGGAATATTGGCGGCATCAGGTGGACGCCTTTTATGAGCCGAGCACCGGCACAGTGGTCGTTCGGGTTCGCGCTTTTACGCCCCAAGACTCGCTGCAACTCGCACAGGCAATCGTCGGTGCCGCCGAGCGGCTGGTAAACCAACTCTCGGAGCGGGCGCGGCATGATGTCTTGCATCATGCCGAGGACGAAGTTGCCCTGGCCGAGCAGCGCCTGAAAACCGCCCTCGCCAACATTCGCGAGTTTCGCGACCGGGAGGGTGTCATCGATCCGGGCAAAACAGCCGATGCCACGGCCGGAATGGCGGCACGTTTGCGCGACGAACTGGTCCGCGCCCAAACGGACCTGTCGACGCTTCAGGCCTACATGCGCGACGATTCCCCAGCCATCAAGGTGTTGAAGGCGCGCATTCACTCGCTTGAAACCGAGCGGCACGGCGCTGTCCGCGAGCTTACCGATCGCGGCAGTGTCGATGGCAACGCACCGCCGCGAGCACTCGGTCTTTATGAGCAGCTCGATAGCGAACGCAAGTTCGCCGAGGCCGCCCATCAGCATGCCCTCGAGGCCCTCGATCGTGCACGCGCCGATGCCGATCGGCAGCAGCTGTATGTCGCAAGCTTTGTACCGCCACGCCTACCGGAGGAAGCGCTCTATCCGCGCCGCTGGCGCTCACTCGCCACCGTCGCATTGATCGCGTTTGCGGTTTGGGGTATCGGCGGCCTGACGCTGCGGGCGATCCGCGAACATATCTAAAACAAGAACAAAGCTGCGATAGAATACGGAGGAGACATGGAGATCCTGGCGTTTCGATCGTCCGCCCGACCGCTCGCGAGCGGTGTCAGTGGCGCCGCCAGTCCGGGTGGGCAACCAGAGCGGCTCGCAATCATTTCGAGCAGCGACCGGCTTTGCGGCATCGCAGCCTATACCGAAGCGCTGCGGCACCATCTATCGGACTTGTTCGAAGTGACGGTTTTCGACCTCGACCAGTACCTGCTCCGCAGTCACGCGAATGCTGTCCGCAAGCTCGGGGACGCGCATGTGCAGTCAATCTGCGCCGAATTGCGCGGCTTCGGCGCGGTAAATATCCAGCTCGAATACGGCACGCTCGGCGGGAATCGAAAGGATATTGTCCGGCGCCTGCGCTGGCTGATCAAGGCGTCGCCGCGATTGTCGGTCACGTTCCACACTGTTCATTCGCCGAAGCAGTTCGACGCGATCGGCTGCTTCAAGGCACTGTTGCGTGGCGAAATCCGGACGGTTGTCGACGCGCTCGCCGATTACCGCCGCCATCGCGTGTTGTCGATGGGGGTAGCTCGACTGCTGCGCCAGCAGCAGCAGCGAAAGCAGCTGACGGCGATCGTGCATAACCGCCGCGATGCCTCCGAGCTAAAATACCTCTACGGGATCGAGCAGGTGCTCGATCACCCGCTCGCCTTCCTTTCGGCCGCGGAGGTCGAGGCGGTTCGCGCGCGCGCCGATCGACGCGCATTCCCGGTGCTGGACCAGGTCCCGGACGGCACGGTTCTGATCGGTGTTTTTGGATTCCTCAGCGATTATAAGGGGTTTGGAACCGCCATTCGGGCTCTGCAGAAATTGCCGGCAAACCATCACCTGCTGATTTTCGGAGGTGTCCACCCGAACGAGATCGCGGCGCGGCAACCGGTCCACCCGTACCTGTCAAAGCTGTTCGAGGAGGCCTTCGTCGACACCTCGCTTTTCCAGCAACTCGGGCGTGAATCTCGCCCGAACCTGCACTTGCCCGCAATGGCTACGGACGTATCGCTCGACACCTTGCTCGGCCCGCATCCTCGTGATCTTTCGGGGCGTATTCACTTCATGGGTGCGCCGGAAACCGACGATTTCCTGATCGGAATGGCGATCTGCAATGCCGTGGTTCTGCCGTATCTGGAAGTCGGGCAATCCTCATCGGGGCCGATTTCACAAGCGCTGGAACTCGGCTGCAGGGTCATTGCCTCCCGTACCCGCGCCTTTCTGGAATTCGCCAAGTACCATCCCGACCGCATCGAGTTTTTTGATATCGGCAATCACCTCGAATTGGCCGAGCGGCTGCGGTCGCGCCGGCAGTACCAGAGCGGCGCGATTTCTGGGTTCAACACAGAAACCAACAAGGCTATGTATCTGCTGGCCAATAGCAACCGGGACCGCTCCAGGGCCTACCCGGGTAGCGGCGCCGCTCCAGCTGTACCGGAAGAGCAAATCATCAGCGCGGACTGAGCCGCCTAGCCGGGAAGCCACGCCTCCGGAGCACGCGGCTCGAGTTCGGTCACGACATCGACGACGACCGGGCCATTCGTGCCGAGCGCCTCTTGCAGCGCCACACCGACCTCACCGGGCTCTTCGACGCGGATGCCGCGGACGCCGAAGCTGCGCGCGACCTCCGCGAAATCCGTCGGTCCGAAGCGGATCAATTCCTCGCCGCGCCCCGGCCGGTTGCCGGAAATGCGGTGAACGCCGGTCAGGTTCTGGCCGAAGCCGGAGTTGTTGTTGACGACGATCACCACCGCGATATTGCAGCGCCGCGCCGTCTCCAGTTCCGGCAGGTGGTAGTAGAAGCCGCCATCGCCGGTGAAGCAGACAACCTTGCGTGCACCGGCGGCGCATTTGGCGCCGAGCGACGCCGGGAATGCCCAGCCGAGCGAACCGGCCGCGCGTTGATAGCTCTGACCGACGCCGTTGAAATCGATCATCGTGCCGGTCCAGATGCCGGAATACCCGGTGTCGGCGACGACCACGCCATCCGGTGGCAAGGCGCGGGTGATCTCGGCGCAAAGCCGCTCGACCGAAATCGGCGCGCTGTTCTTCTCGAGTAGCGCAGTCACGCTGTCGCGCCAATCGGCGACCATCCGGGCCGCCTCATCGGCATAGCTCGAATCGCGCACCGGCTTGCCGACAATCTGGACCAGCCGTGCCAATGTCGCCTTCGGGTCGCCGACGATACCGACGGTATTGGCGTAGCTGCGGCCGAGTTCGAGGGGATCGATGTCGATCTGGACGATCTTGGTGTCGAGCGGCGGGATGCGCCAGCTATGTGTCACCTGATCGCCAGTGTCGCAACCGACGAACAGCACGAGCTCGGCACCATTGACGATGCGATTGGCGGGGGGCGCCGAGTAGCTGCCGGCGACGCCGGCACAGAGCCGGTGCCGCGTCGGGATCAGCGCGCGCGCGCCGAGCGTCGTCGCCACCGGTGCCGCGAGCGCCTCGACCAGTGCCAGCACTTCCGGCCCGGCACCGGAAACGGCGGCGCCGTCGCCGGCGACGATCGCGACACGGCGGGCGCCGGTCAGCAGCGCCGCGATGCGTTCCAGGTCGCGCTCATCGGCAACCGGGCGATGCACCGGAACCGGTCGCGGCTCCGTTTCGAGCACCGGCGGCTCCGACGTCTGACCAAGCTCGATGACATCGCCTTGCAACCCGTTGAAGTCGAGATGCGTCGGTCGCACCGTGTCGGCCAGCGCGGCGCGCCACGCCTGACGCAACAGGCGCGGCAGTTCGGTGGTGCTTTCGACCGGGGTCGAGAATTTCGTCACCGCCGCGAACAGTGGCGTGTGTGCAACCTCCTGATAGGCGTTGCGATGCTGAAACGACGGCTCCTTGCGGCCGGTGAAAGCGATCACCGGGGAGCGGCCGAGATAGGCGTCCTGCAAGCCGGCGGCAAGGTTGGCGGCACCGACCGATTGCGCCATGCACACGCCCGGCCTTCCGGCGACACGGGCGTAGCCGTCTGCCATATAGGCCGCCGCCTTCTCGGAATGCGCGAGGATCGGCTTCACCCCGAGATCCTCGAGCTGCAGCAAGGTGCGGCGCATCACCGACTCGACAAAGAAGACGTGGCTCATGCCGGTCCCGGCCAAGGCCCGCGCCAGCCATTCCGCGCCGTTCATCTGTGTCGATTGCGCCATGCGGTTTCTCCCGAATTTCGCCGTTAAGCGATTAAGCTTTTGATCTTATTCAGATTCTCCTTTAGGGAACAGCGAAAATAACAGCCGCGATAACAGCGAAAAACAGCGGCGATATCAGCGGCAAACGGCG
>DATARH010000099.1:0-14967 GCA_036264235.1 Allostellaceae bacterium | reverse complement strand
GGCGCGCCGAGAACTGAAAGGCGCCGGCCCGCGGGCCGGCGCCTGCCTGAAGAGCCTTCGGAGCCGCGTTAACGGCGTACCGGGGCCAGGCTGATGGCGCCGATGCCGCCGGCGACGTTCAAGCCCTGATTGCCCTCGATGCTGAGCGGTTGCAGAGCGATCGTATTGCCCGACCCGCCGATCAGGGCGTTGGCGCCGATCCCGACGCCGATCGTCGCGCTGGCCGTGGCGCCCGCATAACCGCCGGCAAGCGAACCGGGAGCCAATTGCGCGGTCGGTGCGATTACGGTCCAGATAATCACGCCGCCGGTCGTATAGCCGATATCGACGCCGAATTTGTTGATGGCGCCGGTGTAGTACTCGACCCCGAGCGGGCCGGCGAAGGTGCAGTTCAGGCCGCGCGTGGAGCCGAACACGAAGCCGAAGCCGCTCGACACGTTACAGGTCAGGTTGCCGACCTTGACACCGCTTTGCGCCGAGGCCGCGTTCGGCAGCGCTAGGGCGCCAGCCAGCAAGGCCATCGCGCACGCGGCCAGGCGGATTCTGCTCAACATGCTCGATCTCCTCATCATGGTTCGGAAATTGATCGGGTGGCGATGCATTAAACGCCGAGGAGTTTACACCAGTTCATCGCGATTGGGTCCGCGTAGTTCGTGCCCTGCGCGAATTCACCGCGCCGACAAAGGGCCAATGCTTTGATCATCGGCTGCTCGCCGCCAGCTCAAATCACCCCGGGGGCTTCGAATCGGACGGCCCTGGGTTCTCGCGACGGTGCGTCGGCGGCGCCAAGCGGCGCCTTGCGATTTACGCGAGGCGCCGTCTATAGTTCTCCAAAGTTGAAGAAGATCCCGACCCGTCCCCAGCGGGCGAGTGGCCGGGACGGTGCAGAGCGGAGGACACGTCATGGCGACAGCCGCGGTATCGGCGCAAGCGCAGCCTTGGTGGAAAGAACCGACGAAAGACCAATGGCTCGCCTGGGTGGCGGCTTGGCTCGGCTGGACGCTCGACGCGTTCGACTTCACGATCTTCCTGCTGATCATGGTGCCGATCGCCAAGGACTTTAACGTCCCGCTGGTCGAAGTCACCTTCGTGTTCACCGTCACTTTGTGGCTGCGACTGCTCGGCGCGACGGCTTCCGGATGGCTCGCCGATCGGGTTGGCCGCAAGATCCCGCTGATGATCTCGATCCTCGGCTATTCGTTCTGCAACTTCATCGCCGGGTTCTCGCCGACCTTCATGTTCCTCTTCGTCGCCCGGGCGGCGCTCGGCATTTTCATGGGCGCGGAATGGCCGGCCGGCGCTGCCCTGGCGATGGAGTCCTGGCCGGCGCGGTCGCGCGGCTTCATGAGTGGCGTGCTGCAGGGGTCGTGGGGACTCGGCTTCGCCCTTTCGAGCGTCGCCTATTGGGGGCTCTACGACCGGTTCGGCTGGCGCGCGATGCTGTGGATTGGTGTGCTGCCGGCGCTGGTGGTGCTCTATATCCGCAAATTCGTCAAGGAGCCCGAGGTCTGGACCGAGAACCGGGCCAAGCAACGCGAGCAGAACCGCGAAGTCCGTCTCCCGCTGCTCGAGATTTTCCGGCCGCGGATGCTGTGGAACACGCTGACCGCCTGCCTGTGGATGGGCAGCGGCTTCGTCAGCTACTACACGATCTTCGGCCTGTTCGCGACGCATCTGCAGAAAGACTTGCATTTCGGCACCGCCGATGTGGCGCTGCCGACGCTGGTCTCGAACCTGATGCTGTTCGCCTCGAACTGCATCTGGGGCGCGGTTGCCGACAAGATCGGCCGGCGCTGGGCGATGATCATCCCAGCAGCGATCGGCATTCTGGTGACGCCGTTTTATCTTGGCTTCTTCACCACCAGCTACCCGATCCTGGTAATTGCCTTTGCGGTGCAGGGTTTCTTCGCCGGCGCGGTTTATGGCCAGAACCCAAGCTACCTGAACGAGCGGTTCCCGACCGAGGTGCGCGCCACCGCCGCCGGGTTCTGCTATCACCAAGGCGCGATTTGGGGCGGTCTGGTCGGGCCATTGCTCGCCGCCTGGGCGGCGACCCAGCCGCTCGGCTTTGCGATGCCGATGCTGATCGTCACGATCGCCGCCGAGATCGTCTTCATCATCGCCCTGCTCTTGGGTCCGGAGACCAAGGGCATCGAGATGGTGTCGGACGTGACCCTGGCACCGCAAGCAGCCGGCACCGCCGATTAGCTGATCGGCGGTGCATTAATAGGAAGCGGCGCTCCAGTTTCGGAGCGCCGTTTTCGTTATTGCGGTGTCAGGGCGAGAACGACCGGGTTTTCGTATTCGTAATGCGTGATGCTGCCGGCGAGCGCCTCGCTCAGGCTCGGGTTGCGGCTGAGGCTACGCGTGACGGCCGCGGTGTCGCGAAATCCATTGCGGCGACAAGTCACCGTGACGTCGTCCGCGCCGGGCGGCACCCAGGCGATGCCGGGCGTCGGTGAAACGGTGGCGATCGGCTCCCCGTCGCGCGCCAACGTGCAGTCCGCACCGGGCGGCCTTGTTTCGACGAAAATCTCCGCACGATCCGGCCGCGACACACAACCCGCGACGGCAAGACCGAAAACAAGTATGGGGAGAGGCAGCCTGTGCATCGCGCGCAACCCTGCCCGATCGTCACCGGCGCGGCAAGCGCCGGCTCGATGCGCTCAGCCCAGCTCGCCTTCCGCGCGCCAGACCTTGTTGGCGATCGGCCCGGTATCGCCGACGGTCTCGACGTAGTGCACCTTGGCGCCGACTTCCAGCCGGTCGAAGTCGCGGTTCATCATGCTGTTGCGGTGGAAGTACAGCTGGCCGCCGGTCGGGGTCAGCAGAAAGCCGTGGTCTTCATCCGGATAGAGCTGTGACACCTGGGCGGCGAGCAGCCCGTCCGCCTCATGCAGCTTCACCTCGCCATGTTGCTTCCGCTTGAAGTCGATCAGGCGGCGCTCGGCCGCGCGGAAGGCGTCGCGCAACGCTACGCCAAGATCGGGGTTGGCAAACTTCTCGCGCGCCCGGTGCGGTTCGCGGCTGATCGCCAGTTCGTTGCCGGGGACGCGCATATCGATATGGACATCGTAGAGGTTGCCGGTCTTGTGCCGGCGGTGCAGCAGCTCGACCGCAACGCGGCAACCGATCAGATGGTCGTAGAGCCGGTCGAGCTTCCCGACCCGCTCGCGGATCTCGGTCTCGATCGTCGGCGACGACGACATGTTGTGAAAGACGATCTCAACGGGGACGTCCATGATCTCCCTCCGGGTTCACAATTTCCGAACCCGCGAGGACCGAGCTTTGTTCCGGCGAACGCCACCCGGTAGAAAGCGCCTATGTGCAGTGGTCCGAGGTCGCGAAGGACGCCTTAATGCTTGCCGCCGCCGTGCCCGCCGCCGCCCCCGCCGCCACCATGCGGGCCACCGCCATGCGGGCCACCGCCACCGCCGGCGTGGGGACCGCCACCGCCAGGCGGGCCGCCTCCACCGCCGCCATGGCCGCCGCCCGGAGCCCCGGCGAGATGTGGAGCGGCCATGCGTGGTGCGGCAAAACGGGGGCCGGCAAAATGCGGCGCCGCCATGCGTGGTGCTGCCATCCGGGGGCCCGCGAAGTGCGGTGCGGCCCTGCCCGACCCAGCGAAATGGGGACCTGCTGCGCGTGGACCGGCAAACCGCGGCCCGGCCGCATGCCGGCCCCCGAAATGCGGGGCGGCCGCCATCCGCGGACCGGCAAAGCCCCGCCCCGCGGCCCGTGCTGCCCCATGCGGAGTGGCGATGCGGGCGGCCTCCGCCCCGGCCGCAGCGCCGGCGGCAGCGCTGAGCCGTTCGGCGCGGTTGCCGTGCGCCGCCTCGGCAGCCGCGGGGCCGGCGCCGTTCCCGGAAGCGGCAGCTCCGACATGGCCGGCGTGCAGGGTCGGTACCAGATGGGCGAAATTCGGCGCGCCCGGCGGCCCGGCCTGCGCGCTACGTCCGGCCGGACCCGACAGCCGCGAGAAATTCGGTGCGCCGGGATTGCGCACACCGGCCCGGGTCGCCGCCGCCGAGGCTAGTGCCGGCTGCGGTGCGGTTGGCCGGTTTGACACCGCGGCGCGTTGCACCGCCGGATCGGATACCGGCAGCGCCGCGCGTGCGGCGGTCGCGCCGCTGGCAAAAGACTGCTGCGGCACCACCGTGGCAAAGCGGCGGTTGGCGAATTGCGTCTGCGCCGCTGCGGTCGTGGCGGCAAGTGTGGCCGCGTTGATCACGGCGCCAGCATTTACGGCGCGGAGATAGCCCTGATTGCCGGTGTAGGCCGGGTAGTAGGCCTCGCCCGGGCCGAGCGGGAACCAGCCGACCGCCGGCCCATCGAAGGCAGCGGCGAGCGTCGCATTTGGATCGCCGATCCAGCCGACCAGCGCCGGCGCGTAAACCGGCGTGTCAACATAGCCGCCCGGGACCCAGCCCCACATTCCGTCGATATACGCCCAACGGCCGTAGTGAAATGGCGCAAAGCCCCAGGGTTCGGCATCAACCCAGGTCCAGCCCCAGGGCGCCGCCCAATCCCAATATCCGTCCCGGTAAGGGACCCAGCCGACCGGCGCCGAAGACGGGTACCAGACCTCGCCATATTGTCCGACGCTCTGCCAACGGCCGTACCGGTCGAGCTCCTCATAGCCGGTCATCCGCGGCGAGACATGGTAGGGCGCGGCCAGCTTGTGCTGGTCGTAGTCGCGCGAGCGGCACCAACTGGCGAATTCGTCCTGGGTTGCCTTCTCGACATTTGCGGCGAGATTGGCTCCGTTCCCGTTCAAGACCAGCGCTTCGCCGGCATTGATCGTCTTGTCGACCCCGCCACCGACGAAACGGGCGCTGCCCTCGAACACGGAAATGCGGCCCGGCTGGCCCTGCCCGCCAAGCGCGACGTCGTAGATGCCGGCCTGCAGCAGCCAGACGGCCCCGACCGGCAGGTCGATCTCGTCGCTCTCGCCCTTCGGAAGATCGCGCAGATGCAGGTCGATCCGACCCTGCGACAGGGCGATCTGCATGACGCCTTCGCGCAGATCGGCGAAATTCAGCTCGGTGTTGTTGGCCAGATCGACCGAATCCGGCCCGAGACGCAGCTCGGCGCGGCCATCCTGGTCTGTCGCGAACCAGTCGCCGCTGGCGACCGGCAGGTTGATCGTGGCCTTCGACCAATCGGTCTGGCCGAGCTGATAGATCGCCACGTTGCCGGAGGCGAACGCGACGCGGCCGACCCGCGCCGGCGGCGCGGCCTGATCGGAAGGCGCCGGCGTCTGCGCGAATGCCGGAACCGCGGCGAGCAGCGCGACGGGGAACAGGATCTTCGCGGGGATGCGCATGGAGGCCTCACAGGCCATTCAAATTTCGGGCAACTCTCGCCCACAAATTGAACGCCGACACGGCCGGGCCGTTGCACGGTGACGCGTGCGGCGACGCGTCACCCCTTCTCGATAAAGCTGCGGCCGATCAACTGGCGGTGGACCTGGTTGGTGCCCTCCCAGATCTGCGTGATCTTGGCGTCGCGCAACAGCCGCTCGACCCGATACTCCTTGATATAGCCATAGCCGCCATGCAGCTGCACCGCCTCGGTCGCGATCCGCATCGCCAAGTCGGAGGCACGCAATTTCAGCATCGAGGCCTCGGTGCCGATGTCACTTTCATCGGCGTCGACCAAGCTCCCGACATGCCACAGCCACGCCTCGCACATCGCCAGATCTGTCGCGAGGTCGGCGAGCAGGAACTGGATGCCCTGGAACTCGACGATGCGCCGGCCGGATTGCCGCCGCTGGTTGATGTAGGCGACCGCATCCTCGAACGCGGCGCGGGCGATCCCAAGCGCATGCGCGGCAACGCTCGGCCGCGACTTGTTGAGGGCCGCCAATAGCAGGGGCAGACCGTCGCCCGGTGCGCCGAGCAAATTCGCGCGCGGCACGCGGCAATTGTCGAAGGCGAGGGCAGCGGTCGAGGAAGCCCGGTGGCCGAGCTTGTCCTCCTTGCGCAGCACCGCAACTCCGGGTGTGCCCTTCTCGACGTAAAGCGCAGAGATCGCGTCGCGTCCGTCTCCCAGTTCCGACCATTTGCCGAACAGCAGGATCAAATCGGCGACATCGCCATTGGTGATGAAGGTCTTGCCGCCGGCGACGACGATGTCATCGCCCGCCGGCGTGAACCGGGTCGTCATCCGCGTCGCGTCGGAGCCGGCTTCGGGTTCGGTAATCGCCAGCGCCGCCAGCGCGCCTTCCGTCACCCGCGGCAGCAGCCGCCACTTCTGCTCCTCGCTGCCGAAATCGATCAGCGGCTTGATGCCGTGAAAGTTGGTCGCCCAGATGATCCCGGTCGAGGCGCAGGCGGCGCTGATCTCGCGTACGCAAGCCAGATAGGCGGCATAAGAGAGCCCGGCGCCGCCATAGGCCTCGGGCACGAACATCGCGTTGAGCCCGAGCGCATTGATCGCCCGCACATTCTCCCAAGGGAAATCGCCGCTGCGGTCGTATCCGGTGGCGCGCGGTGCGATCTCGTCCCGCGCCAATGCCCTGACGCTATCGAGCAATTGCCGCTCTTCGTCCGTGAGCGGCGGTACCTGGTCCAAGCGGGCGAGGAGCGGCATCATCTTGGACCGCGGGTCGACGCCTCACCCATCCTTGAACACCGGTTTGCGCTTCTCGATGAACGCAGTCATGCCCTCGACCGAATCCTCTGTCTGGAAGGCAAGGGTCGACAGGTCGGCCTCGATCTTCAGCCCCTCATGCAGCGGCAGATCGGGGGCACGGCGGATCGCGTCGCGCGCCAAATTCAGCACCGGCAGGCTGTAGCCGGTCATCTCGCGCGCGAAGGCCATGCCGGCCTCGGTCAGATCGCCATCGACCAGCCGGTTCACGAGGCCGATGCGCTCGGCCTCCGCGGCGTCAAGGGTGCGCCCGGTCAGGATCATCTCGGTGGCGCGCGCCTCGCCGACCAGCCGCGGCAGGCGTTGCGTCCCACCATAGCCGGGGATGAGGCCGAGCTTGATCTCGGGGAAGCCGAGCTTTGCCGTGCGCACCGCCAGCCGAAAGGTGCAGGCCAAGGCCAGTTCGAGGCCGCCGCCGAACGCATAACCGTTGATCAGCGCGATCGACGGCATTGACAATTCGTCGAGCTTCGCGAGGACCGCCTGCCCCAGCGCCGCGCCGGCGCGCTGCTCGACGAGGCTCCTGCCCATCAGCTCCTTGATGTCGGCACCGGCGGAAAAGGCGCGGTCGCCCGACCCGGTCACCAGAAGCGCGCGCGCATCACCGGTCGCCAGCGAATCCAGGATGCGGTTCAGGTCCTGCAACTGCGCGAAGCTCAGCGCATTCAGCGCCTCGGGCCGGTCGAGCGTGATCAGCGCGACCTCGTCGATATGGCTCAGATGAATCGCCATTCGTCAGCTCACTCCTATTCGCCGGTCCAGCGCACCGGGATCGGCGCGATGCGGCCCGATTTCGCCCATTCGACGAGCTCGCGTTTCAAAATCTTTCCGCTGGCGGTCAGCGGGTACGCGTCGATCGCGATGAAATATTCCGGCATGTCATAGCGCGACAGTCCGGCCTCGTGCAGATGCGACAGCAATTCGCCGGGTTCGGCTCGGGCGCCCTCGTGAAAGATCACCGACAGGCACATCTTCTCGCCGAGCCGCGGATCGGGCACCGAGAACGCGGCGCAGCGCGCCACCGCCCGGTGCCGCATCGCCAAATCCTCGATCTTCGCCGGGTGAATGTTGCGGCCGCCGCGGATAATGAGGTCTTTCTTGCGCCCGACGATCTCCAGGTTGCCGTTCGCGTCGAAGCGGCCGAGATCGCCCGAGAGAAACCAGCCGCCGCGGTTGAACGATTCCTCGGTCGCCTGCTGATTGTCGAAATAGCCGAGCATGAGGCACGCGCCGCGGCCGCCGATCTCGCCGATCTCGCCCGCGGCCACTTCGATATCCGGGTTCTCCTGGTCCCACAGCCGAACTTCATAGGCGCGGCACGCCTTGCCGCAAGTCGCGACGATCGTCTCCGGGTCGTCGCCCGGGAGCGTATATTGGTGCGAGCTGTTTTCGCTCATCCCGTAGACGTTCTGCGGGGTGATGCCGCGGTCGAGAAACGCCCGCGCGACCTCGCGCGGGATCGGCGACCCGGCCATGTAGAACGTGCCGACATTGCCCAGCCGGTCGAGGCCGCGCCGCCGCATCTCGGCGAGAATGTCCATCGCATGCGTCGGCACACCCATGACGTAGGTCGCGCCGGTCTCGACGATCCAGTCGAGCGGGGTTTTCCCCGCCGGCGGCGCGTTAACGACGAGTTCCATGCCGGCGGCCAGCGCCTGCGCCACCGCGACGGCGGCGATGTGGTGCGACACCGGGCTGAGGCTGAGCAGCACACTGCGGTGATCGTGGCCCCAATCGCGCACCATCTCGCGGGCATTGGCGAGCAGCGTGTTGTCGGAATGCATGACGCCCTTCGGCGTGCCGGTCGTGCCCGAGGTGAAGGCGAGATAGGTTACCTTGTCCGGGTTGTCGTCTGCCGATGGCAAGTCGCCCGCGGCCACCGGGAACGGTGCCGCCTCCGGCCGCGCCTCGCCGACCGAATAGACCCGCCGCAAATTCGGCAGCTCGGCGACCGCGCCGAAAATATCGGCGGTCTTGGCGTCCGCGCCGTAGGCGGGCTGCGCGAATAGGGCCGCGGCGCGGATGCGCCCGAGCAGCTCGATGATTTCGGCGACGGTGTAGTTCTGGTGCAGCGACGGATTGCAGACATAGCCCTGCCGCGAGCACGCGAGAAGAACGATCACCTGCTCGACTCGGTTCGGCAGCCACACCGACACCCGTTCGCCGCACTTCACTCCGGCCGCGTGCAGATCGGCGGCGACGGCATCTACCGCCTCGCGTAGCTCCCGCCAGGTCAGCCGACGCGTGCCGTCGCGCAGCGCGAAATCGTGGGGCCGCTCCGCCGCGTGCCGGCAGGCGAGCGCGTACAGCGTCTCCTTGCGCCACAACCCCTCGGCGTAATACCGCGCCGCGGCGGACGGGTCATGCAGGGTGAGCAGCGTATTCGTCATGGCCCCTAATGCCCGAACTTGTCCGGATCGGGGTTGCGGCGGGCACGAAACGCCTCGCCCAATTCGTGCGACTCTTCGCTTTCCAAATACCCGCGCAGCAGCAGGTCATGCGTCACCCGCGACAGCCCGCCGACGCCGCCGTGCCGGGCCCCGAACGCCGCCTTGATCGAGGCCAGCGCGAAGGCGCCGCGCTCGGCGATCTCTAGCGCCATCTCGCGAGTTGCTTCTTTCAGCCGGTCGTCCGGCACCACCTTGTTGATGAGGCCGATGTCCAACGCCTCGCGCGCACTCATGCGAGGGTTGCGGAACCAGATTTCCTTCGCCTTCTTCTTGCCGACCAAGTCTTCGAGGTACCAGGTGCCGTAGCCGGCGTCGAAGCTGCCCATCATCGGCCCGACCTGGCGGAAAACCGCGCTCTCCTTCGCGATTGTGATGTCGCACATGACCTGCAGCACGTTGCCGCCGCCGACCGCGTAGCCGTTGACCGAGGCAATCACCGGCTTCTGCAGCTTCTCGATTGCCTCATACATGTCGAGGGTCGGCAGCACGCCGGGATAGAGCAGCGTGTCCTCCATACCCTCCTTGCGGCCGCCGATGCAGAAAAATTTGTCGCCGGCGCCGGTCAAGAGCAGCACCCGGGTGCGGGTCTCGCGCCTCACTTCGTTGATGCAGTCGCGCACCTCGTGGCACATCGCCGGGGTGAACATGTTGCCGTCGTCGGGACGGTTCAGCGTCAGGGTCCCGATCGGCCCGTCCTCCTCATAGAGGATCGTCTCGTAAACCATTCGGCAATGCTCCTCTCGCACCCTCCTGGGTTCGCGGGTCTTGCAAAGCGGTGGGCGGGCTGAGAAGGTTTTGCCCAGCCGAAACAGGAGGCACCCGATGATACAGGAACTGCTGCCTCGGGCGGAACGGATCGCGGCCTTGTTGATTGCCCGCTCCGAAACGATCTCGATCGCCGAATCGTCGACCGCGGGCTTGCTCTCTGCGGCCCTGCTGGCGGTGCCGGGCGCCTCGGCCTATTTCCTCGGCGGCGCCGTCGTCTATACGCGCCAGTCGCGCACCGCGCTGCTCGGCGTCACCGAGGACGAATTGACCGGCATCACCCCCTCGACGGAGCCTTACGCGCTGCTGTTCGCCCGGAAGATCCGCGGCAAGCTGAATACCAGCTGGTCGGTCGGCGAAACCGGCACCGCCGGGCCGACCGGCAGCCGCTATGGTCACGCCCCGGGCCATTCCTGCATTGCCGTGTGCGGCCGGGTCGAGCGCTCGATCACGCTGGAGACCGGCAAGTCCGACCGGCCCGAGAATATGCTGCTGTTTGCGGCGGCGGCGCTCGACCTGCTGGAGAAGTGCCTCGGGTAGCATGCGCGGACAACCGTCCCGTCCCGCCGCCGCGCGGGCGGCGGTGGTCGACAATGCGCTGCCCCCCGGCGAGATGGCGCGACGGGTCCGGGAATTCGACTGGTCGGCGACGCCGATCGGGCCACGCCGGAACTGGTCGCCCAACCTCCACGTGACCGCAGAGCTGGTGCTGGCGTCGGGCTTTCCGATGGCGGTGCGCTGGGGCCCCGATCTCGTCAGCATCTACAACGACGCTTATTGCGCGATCCTCGCCGACAAGCATCCGGATGCGCTCGGGCGACCCCTGCGCGAGGTCTGGGCCGAGATCTACGACGAGCTCGGGCCGCTCAATCAGGCGATCATGCGCGGCGAGCGGCCGGCCTATTTCGAGGCCGACCGGCTGTGGCGGGTGCGCCGTCGCGCCGGCGAGTACGAGGACGCGCATTTCACGATCTGCTACAGCCCGGTTCCGGACGCGAGCGCGGCACACGGGATCGGCGGCATTTTGGTGTCGTGCGTCGAGACCACCGAACGGGTGCGCACCGAGCAGGCACTGCGGCGCCTCAACGACACGCTCGAAGCCGAGGTCGCGGAGCGCACCCGCGAGCGCGACCGCATCTGGCAGGTGTCGGAAGATTTGCTCGGCGTCTCGAATTTCGAAGGCTACTTCATCAGCGTCAATCCGGCCTGGACGAGTCTGCTGGGCTGGAGCGAAGAGGAAATCAAGCAAATCCATGTCAACAATTTGCGCCACCCGGACGACGCCGCCCATTCGATCGCCGGGCGCCAGCAGCTCGCGGCCGGGGTGCCGACGGTGCGGATGGAGAACCGCTTCCGTCACAAGGACGGCTCGTGGCGCTGGATATATTGGACGCTGACTGTCGAGCAGGGACTGATCTACGTAATCGGCCGCCATGTCTCCGCCGAGAAGGAGGCGACGGCGGCACTGCAGCGGGCGCAGCAACAGCTGGCGGAGACCCAGAAACTCGAAGCAATCGCTGAACTGACCGGCGGCATCGCGCACGACTTCAACAATATGCTGATGATCGTCGACGGCAACGCCGAGCTGCTGAAACGCCGTCTCGCGACGTCGTCCGATCGCCGCGCCATCGAAGCGATCGAACATGCCGCCGCGCGCGGCGAAAGCCTGACGCGACAGCTGCTCACCTTCTCGCGGCGGCAGACGCTGAAGCCGAGTGTCATCGATCTCGGCCAGCGCCTGATGGAGGTGCGCGACGTGCTCGCCAGCTCGGCCCGCGCTAATGTCGAGCTGACGATCGACATTCCCGCCGATACCTGGCCGGTCGCGATTGATGTCGCCGAATTTGAGCTTGCCCTGGTTAACATCGTCGTCAACGCCCGCGACGCGATGCCCGCCGGCGGCACCGTCAACATCGCCGCCAAAAACGTGCAGCTGCGCCCCGGCGACACCCGCGACGATGTCTCCGGGGATTTCGTCGCGCTGGCGATCGCCGATAACGGCTCCGGCATCGTGCCGGAGATCCTGCCGCGGGTCTTCGAGCCGTTCTTCACCACCAAAGGCCGCCAGCACGGGACCGGGCTCGGTCTGTCGCAGGTCTATGGCTTCACCCGGCAGTCCGGCGGCACGGTGACAATTGTCAGCGAGCCCGGCCGCGGCGCGACGGTGACGCTGTATCTGCCGCGCAGCACGGCGTTGCCGGCGGTGGAGCCGGAGCCGAGGAGACTGGAGCAGGCGGCGCAACCGGGCGAAACGGTCCTGCTGGTCGAGGACAACGTGGAGGTGCAGGCCGTCGCAGCGTCGTTGCTCGAACAACTCGGCTATCAGGTGCGCCAGACCGAAAACGCTTCGTCGGCGCTGCAGCTCCTGGCCGCCGGTCAACCGGTCGATCTCGTCTTCAGCGACATCGTGATGCCGGGCGAACTCGACGGCCTCGGCCTGGCGCGGCGGATCGAGCGGGACTACCCACAGGTGAAGGTACTGCTGACAACCGGTTATGCCGATGCGGCCGCCGCCGCCGAGCCGGGTTTCCCGATCCTGCGCAAGCCCTACCGCCTCGCAGCCCTCGGCGACGCGTTGCGCGAAGCGCTCGACCGACAGCCCGGCGCGGCGGCGAGATCCGCATCGGTTTAGGCGAAGAAATCGGCTTCGGGAGGAAACAATGGGCAAACGGATTGCGGTCGTCGGGGTCGGAGCGGTCGGCGGCTATACCGGCGCACATATCGCGCAGGCCGGCGAGGACGTGACCTTCATCGATTTCTGGCCCGAGCATGTCGAGGTGATGAAGCGCGACGGGCTGACGATCACGCACCACCAGGGCCCGGAGCCGTTCACGGTCAAGGTCCGCGCCTTGCATTTGACAGAGGTACAACATCTGGCGAAGGAGCCGCCGATCGACATCGCCTTCGTCTGCACCAAATCCTATGACACCGAATGGGCGGCGCTGCTGATCCGGCAGTATCTCGCGCCCGGCGGTTATGTCGTCTCATTGCAGAACTGCATGAACGAAGCGACGATCGCCGGCGTTGTCGGCTGGGGCAAGGTTCTCGGCTGCATCGCCAGCAACATCAGCGTCGGTCTGATCGAGCCTGGGCATATCCATCGCGGTGGCATCCGCGGCAAGGACCGGGGCCACACCGTCTACCGTACCGGCGAGGTGCACGGGAAGATCACCGAACGCGCGCAGGAGGTCTTGCGCCTCGTGTCGACCGCCGACAGCGCCAAGGCGACCGACAATCTGTGGGGCGAGCGCTGGTCGAAACTGGTGACCAATTCGATGGCGAACGGGGTCTCCGCCTGCACCGGACTGCCAGGCGCAAAGATGGCCGAAATCGATGCAATCCGGCATTTCCAGGCCCGGCTGGGGAGCGAGGCGATCCGCATCGGTGAGGCGCTCGGATACAAGCTCGAAGAGATCGGGCATCTGCCGCCGGAGGTAATCGCCCGAGCCGGCGAAGGCGACGCCGCGTCGCTCGCCCGGTACGACGAGCACCGGCTTGGCGAACGCCGTGGTTCGGCCGAGCAGCGCCCGTCGATGGGTCAGGACATGCAAAAAGGTCGGCGCACCGAGATCGAGTTCCTCAACGGCTTCGTCGTGCGCGAGGGTGAAAGGGTTGGGCTGCAGGCGCGCGCCAACGAGCGGCTCGTCGAAATCGTCAAGAAGGTCGAGCGCGGCGAGCTGCAGCCCGACCCGCGGCATATCACCGAGCTGCGGCTGAATTAGTCAGCGCGCGGTGCAAAAAATCGTCGGTATCCAGGGCGGCGGCGCACCCTCGGCGCGAGCGCGGTAGCGCTCGTCGATTTTGGGGCTGGCGTCACCCGGCAGATATTCGGCACCGGGCCCGGGCGCCGCTTCCGCCGTACTCGCCTCGCGCCGCAACTCATCGAGCCGCCGGCGGATCGTCGCGAAATCGTCGGCGGCGCGTTCTGTCACTGGCGCTCCTTCACTCGGCTGCCTGCGCCTTGTCGAGCACTTCCTGCGGCGTCATCGAGACGATCTGCGCGTATTTCGGCACGAAGCCGCCGCTCTCGATCAAATGCACGAATTCCGGCTTGATCTCGCGCGCGACGAATTCGCGAATGCGGCGATGCTCCTCGATATCGCGCCATTCGCCGATCAGATAGAAATGATCGGGATCGGCGGCATCGCGACACAGCACCCCGTCCTTCACCTGTGCATTCGACCGGTGAAACGGGTTGTTGTCGCCATAATCGAACTTGTTGAACAGCTCGACGAACTCGTCGCCGCGGCCGGGCTTCACCTTGAAATCGTAGACATGAAAGTAGTTGCCTTTGTCGGCGAGCGGTACCAATGCCATCATTTCCTCCTCGCGGATCGATCTTATGCGGCCAGCCGGCCCTTCAACACGCGACCGGCGGTGGCGCCGGTCCATTCGCCGTGCTCCAGCGCAACGACGCCATTGACCACCGTCGCGGCGATGCCGTCCGCCTTTTGCACCAGCCGGCGCGCCCTGGCCGGCAGGTCCTGTTCCACGGTCGGCAGGCGCGGCCGAATGCCGTGCTCGTCGAAAACGACGAGGTCGGCCATATAACCCGCACGCACCAGACCGCGGTCGGGCAGCTCCCAGGCCGAAGCGTTGTCGAAGGTCAGCATCCGCACCGCCTGTTCCAGCGTGAATTGCTGACGCTTGCGCACCCAATAGCTCAGCAGGTGGGTCTGCAACGACGACCCCATTTCCTGACAGACATGCGCGCCGGAATCGGAAAAGGTCGCCAGCGTCCGCGGGTGCTGTAGCAGCCCAAGCACATCGGCCGGCAACTCGTTGACCAGCGGCTGGACAAAGACGCGGTTATCATTTTCTAGGCAGAGGTCGATGATGACCTCGACCGGGTGCTGGTTGCGCCGCCGCGACAACTCGCCGACGCTGGGTCGTCCCAATCGACATCGAGCATCGGGAACAAATTGTCGTAATCGGGCTTCTTCGGGTCGGTGGTCGCGGCGCCGCCGCCCTGCAGTTCGCTGCCTTTCTGCTTCATCCGCGTTTCCGCTGCGATCAGCCGCCGCCGAACCCCCGGGTCACGCAGCCGCGATTTCTGCTCCGCCAGCGGCAACGCCCGGATCTCCTGCCATTCCGGCAG
>DATARH010000088.1:0-2250 GCA_036264235.1 Allostellaceae bacterium | reverse complement strand
AGGCGTAGGTCTGGCGCTGCAGCTGGATGTCGTCGACATAGTTGCCATGGCCGGTGATAAACCGGCGGTCCTCGACACGGCGAACCGGCTGACCGATGCCGAACTGCTTCATGGAACATGACCTCCGAGCGAGCACCCTCTAAAGGATGGGGTCGCAAGTAGCCGGCGACCATGATTTTCGGCCCCGGCGAACTCATCAGTGCTGACCGTTAGGAGAGACATGCCTGATCCTGGCACCGTTATCGAGACGGACATCCCGGCGCGGCTCGACCGATTGCCGTGGACACGTTTTCATACCCTGGTCGTCGTCGCGCTCGGCATTACCTGGGTTCTGGACGGGCTCGAGGTGACCGTCGCCGGTTCGATCGCCGGTGCTCTCCAGGAGAGCCCGGTATTGCATTTCACGGCGGCCGAAATCGGGCTCGTCGGCAGCGCCTATCTGGTCGGCGCGGTCACCGGCGCGGTGCTGTTCGGCTATCTGACCGACCGGTTCGGCCGCAAGCGGCTCTTCATGGTGACCTTGGGGATTTACCTGACGGCGACGGCGGCGACCGCACTGTCCTGGGATTTCTGGAGCTTCGCCGTATTTCGCGCCTTGACCGGCGCCGGCATCGGCGGCGAGTACACCGCGATCAACTCGGCGATCCAGGAGCTGATACCGGCGCGGTTTCGCGGCCGTACCGACCTCGCGATCAACGGCAGTTTCTGGCTCGGCGCCGCATTGGGCGCAGGCGGCGCCATCGCCTTTCTGCAGCCGGGCTTTCTGCCGCCCGATTGGGGCTGGCGCGCCGCGTTCGGCATCGGTGCGGTCCTCGGGATATTCATACTTGGTTTGCGGCAGTTCGTTCCGGAAAGCCCGCGCTGGCTGATCCTGCACGGCCGCGCCGAAGAGGCGGAAAACGTGACCAGGGACATCGAGCGGCGGGTCGCTCTTGCCGCCGAGACCGGGTTGCCGGAACCGCAGGGCGGGCGCATTCGGCTGGCCGCCAGCTCCCACACGCCGATCGCGCGCATGGTCCTGGCGATCGTGCGCGACTATCCGCAGCGCGCTGTTCTCGGCCTGGTGCTGATGGGCTCGCAGGCGTTTTTCTACAACGCCATCTTCTTCACCTACGCACTCGTCCTGACGAAATTCTTCGGCGTGCCGTCGGGCTCGATCGGCTGGTACATTTTGCCGTTCGCGCTCGGCAATTTCTGCGGCCCGCTGTTGCTCGGGCCCCTCTTCGATCGAATCGGGCGCAAGCCGATGATCGCGTCGACCTATGCGATCTCGGGCGTGCTGTTGGCGATCGTCGGCTATTTCTTCCGCGAAGGCGCCCTCGACGCCGCACAACTGACCGTGTGCTGGACGGGTATTTTCTTTTTCGCTTCGGCGGCGGCGAGCGCGGCTTACCTGACGGTCAGCGAGAGCTTTCCGATCGAAGCCCGGGCATTGGCGATAGCCTTCTTTTATGCGCTCGGCACCGCACTTGGCGGAGTGGTCGCGCCTTGGCTCTTTGGCACCCTGGTGGCTTCCGGGGAGCGCAGTGCCGTGTTCAATGGCTATCTCCTCGGCGCCGGCTTGATGGTCGTGGCGGCGCTGACCGAACTCGCAATCGGCGTCAAAGCCGAGCGGCAGCCTCTGGAAAGCGTTGCGCGGCCGCTCTCCACCCTCGCAGATTAGGCGCCCTCGGGTGTTAGGCGAAGGCGGGCGCGACTTCGGTCATAAAGCGCGCCATCTCGTCCTTTACTTGCGCGTGCGGCTTCAGGCCGACATTGAAGTAGAGGATGACCTCGTCGAAACCGGCGGCCTCGACCTTTCTCAACGTGTCGGTGATCTGCGCCGGCGAGCCGAGCAATACCGAATTCTCGGTCAGGTCGGCGGGGCGCACATTGCGCAGCCGGTCGACCATCGCGATGAAATAGCGGTAGCTCGGCGGCGCGGTTTTCGGGTCGCCTGGAAAGGCGGCGATCACGCATTCCTTGTAATAGCGGATCTGCCGCGCCCGCGCCGCCTCTTCCTCGCCTTTGGTGTCGGCGAAATGAATGAAATAGCTGCACATCATCCGGCCCGGCGTCCGCTCGTGCCGAGCGCAGGTCTGGTGATAGAGTTCGGCGACTTGCCGGAGCCCGCCATAGGTCATCGCCGCCGCGAAAGGCGCGACGATAAGGCCGCAGCCGAGCCGGCCGGCAAGCTCGATCGAGGGTTGCGAGAAGGAGGCGACATAGGCCGGCAGCGGGCGCTGCACCGGTTGGGGAGTGATCGCGACA
>DATARH010000078.1:0-1573 GCA_036264235.1 Allostellaceae bacterium | reverse complement strand
AGTTCCAGTGGATCGCCGAGGAGGTAATGCCCGCTTTCAGACCAGCCCGGCGTTGAGATCTTCCGGAGAGCTTGGCGTTTACGCGGCGAAATGCTTTTCGTTTGCGTGACCTTCGTGCTGGCGCGTGCCCATATTTAAGGGTGCAACCGAACGCGAAGCGGAGGACGAGGCGATGCAGACTCAGAACCGGTTTTTCGATGACCTCGCTCGGGTCGCCGCGGGCGCGATGGGGACGCTTTCGGGTGTCAGGAGCGAGGTCGAAACGCGGATCCGAGAGCAGCTCGAAAGAGTGCTCGCCGGCATGGATCTTGTCAGCCGCGACGAGTTCGAGGCCGTCAAGGCGATGGCGGCGAAAGCGCGTTCCGATGAGGAAGATCTGCAGAAGCGGCTCGCCGGGCTCGAATCGCGGCTCGCTGCGCTCGAGATTGCGACGAACGAAACCGCCGCCGACTCTTCCGATTGTTGAGACAACTAAAAGGCGGCGAAATGTTGGCTTGCGTCATCGTTTGCACATCGTCAGCTTGATTGCGTGACGCTTCCGTCGAGCCGCCCGAGGAGGGCTTGATGACATCCGTGTCAATCGTCGAACCCACGCCGTTTTCAGGCAACCCCATCGATCTTGTCGAGGAGATCGTGATTGCCAACGACTGGGCACATGATCGCGCCAGCGAGGAGGAACTCGTTGTAGAAATTTCCGGCCACTGGTGCGATTACCGGATGTATTTTGTCTGGCAGGAGGAGCTCTGTGCTTTGCACTTCTCCTGCGGCTTCGACATGAAGGTGCCAAAGGGCCGCCGCGCCGCCGTGTACGAACTTCTTGCCCTCGCCAACGAAAAGCTTTGGCTTGGGCATTTTGACCTCTCGGCCGAAGAAAATTCACCGGCCTTCCGCCATGCCGTCTTATTGCGCGGTATCTCAGCGGCGAGTTCGGAGCAAGTCGAAGATCTCGTCGACATCGCCTTATCGGAATGCGAGCGGTTTCATCCGGCGTTTCAGTTCGTCGTCTGGGGCGGCAAGTCACCCTCGCAAGCGATCGCCTCCGCGATGATCGATCCGGTTGGAGAGGCGTGAGCGAGAGGCGTTCTGGCGTGAGGAATGGTGGGGGCCAGGCGCGCTGTCTCGTCCTCGTTGGCTGCGGAAAAATGGGCGCGGCGATGCTGCGCGGCTGGGTCGCGGCCGGAGTGGCGTCGCGTTGCGTGGTGGTCGAGCCGGCCGGGATGCCGGCCGGGTTTGGATCGGCAGCCGAAATCCTCTGGTATTCGTCGCCGCAGGAGCTGCCCGCGGGTGTGATGCCGGACGCCGTAGTATTTGCCGTCAAGCCGCAAATCGCCGACGAAGTGGTGGCGAACTACCGGTCCTGGGCTGGCCCGGAGACATTGTTTGTATCGATCGTAGCCGGCAAGACGATCGCTGGACTCGCCGGCCAGCTCGGCCGCGCCGCGATCGTCCGGACAATGCCTAACACCCCGGCAGCAATCGGGCGCGGCATCACGGTCGCTTGCGCCAACCCTCTCGTAACGATCGGCCAGCGACAACTCTGCGATCGCCTTCTCGCCGCCATCGGCGAGAGCGC
>DATARH010000046.1:0-14582 GCA_036264235.1 Allostellaceae bacterium | reverse complement strand
GGCAGATAGACTCGGTCGAGGTTTTGGTGATCGGCGACGCAATCCTGCAGATGGTTGAGCACCTGCAGAGCCGAGCACAGCGCATCCGATGGCGGCCAGGTATCGCGGCTCTCGCCATGCAAATCGAGCAGTTGCCGCCCGACCGGCGATGCCGAATAGCGGCAGTACTCCAGCAGATCGTCCCAATCGCGGTAGCGCAGCTTGATCGCGTCGAGACGGAAGGCGCGCAGCACGTCGTGGCAATGCTGCGGGGTGACGCCGGTCTGTTGAAGGCTGGCGCGCATCGCCGTCGCCGCCGGCGAGTCGCCGCCTGGCGCTCCATCCAGGATCGCCGCCATGCGATCGAGCCGGCGGATCTTGTCGTCGGCCGTGAGGGCTGAGTTGTCGGCGATGTCGTCCGCGTTGCGCGCGAAGCGATAGAAGGCGTGCACATGCGGGCGCAGATCACGCCGGATCAGCCAGGAGCCGACCGGGAAGTTCTCGCCGCTGCGGCCTTTGCCGGACGGGGTCTCGACCGAAACAACCGTTCCCGCGTCAGATGCCGCCGAACTCATCGGCAGTATCCGTTAGCGCGGAACCAGGCGACCGCATCGACGATCGCCTCGCGCGCCGGCCGCGGCGCGTAGCCCAATTCGCGGATTGCCCGGGCCGAGCTGAAGAACATCTTCTTGCGCGACATCCGGGCGCCGTCGATCGTCACGAACGGCTCGCGCCGGGTCAGCCGCGCCATCATCTCGGCGCCGACCGCGACGGGCAACACGACGCCATACGGAATCTTCAATCGGGGCGCCCGCCGGCTGGTCGCTTCCGCCACGATCGCGAGGATTTCGGAGAGACCCAGATTCTCGCCGCCGAGAATGTAGCGCTCGCCGATCGCGCCGCGTTCGGCTGCGGCGAGGTGGCCGGCGGCGACATCGTCGACATGCACGACATTGAGCCCGGTATCGACGAAGCCCGGCATCTTGCCGCGCGCCGCCTCGAGGATCAGCCGGCCGGTCGGGGTCGGCTTGACGTCGCCCGGGCCGATCGGCGTCGACGGGTTGACGATGACCGCCGGCAGGCCCTGATGCGCGATCAGCTCGCGCACCGCCAGCTCGGCATCGAACTTCGAACGCTTGTAGGGGCCGATCATGTCCTCGGCCCGGCTCGGCGTGTGCTCGTCGGCCGAGGCGCCCGGGATGATGCCGAGCACCGCGACGCTGCTGGTGTAGACGATGCGCTCGACGCCGCCGGCCAGCGCCGCCAGCATCAACGCCTGGGTGCCTTCGACATTCGACCGGAACATCGCCGCCGGCTCGCGCACCCACAGCCTGTAATCGGCGGCGACATGAAACAGATAGCGGCAGCCGCCGACCGCGGATACCAGCGATGCCGTATCTTCGAGCGAGCCTTCGGCGATCTCGACCGGCAGCCCGTCGAGGTTGCGGCGATTGCCGTTCGGCCGCGCCAACACCCGCACCGGGTGGCCGTCGGCGAGCAGCGCGCGCGCGACGGCGGCGCCGACAAAGCCGGTCGCGCCGGTGACCAGGCAAGGGCCGAGGGGCAGGGGCATGCCGGGAAATTACCCTAAAACGCGGCGCAGGAGTCGCGGGTGATGACGCCGACCGATTGCTGGTGAAACCTGGCCTTATAGCCGCCGATCACCGCCTGCAGGCGCGGCGCGAGATCGGGCTGGCGTTTGGCCGCGACCAGGAGAATCTTCGTGCGCTCTCGCGCGATCCGGCCGGTCGTCGGGTTCTGCCACTGACCGTCGCCGTCGAATACCGTGAAGCCATCGGGGAAATTTGGCGTGACCGTTAGCGCCGCGAACTCGGACCACTCAGCATCTGTCAGCGGCGCACGGCCCGGAATGTCGCGGCCGAAGAACAGCTCCGCAACCAGCATCCGCTGTTCTCCCGGCAACAGACACTTATAGGGTTCGGGTTGTGCCTGCGCCTGCGGCGCTAGCGCATCGGGTGCCGCGCAACCGGCCAGCACGATACAAAGGGTGGCGATAATATGCAGCTTCACCGAAATTGCCTTCGCAGTGACACCGGCTTTCGTCATTGCGAACGGGGAAAGCAATCTCGTGCGGCCTATTCCGCCGCCACCTTGACCACCAAGGGTTCCACTTTGGCGGCGCAGAATTTGAATTCCGGGATTTTTCCGATTGGGTCGAGCTGCGGGTTGGTCAGGATATTGGCGGCGGCCTCGGCATAGCAGAAGGGGATGAACACCATGCCAGGCGCGACCGCGCTGTCGGCGCGCGCCTTCAACTCGATCTGGCCGCGGCGCGTGGTCACCCGCACCGGATCGCCGGCCACGACGCCGAGCCGGCGCAGTTCGGCCGGCGCGAGGCTCGCCACCGCTTCCGGTTCGATCTCGTCGAGCACCGTGGCGCGGCGGGTCATCGCGCCGGTGTGCCAGTGCTCGAGCTGGCGGCCGGTGGTGAGCACCATCGGATATTCGGAATCTGGCTCCTCGGCCGGCGGGATGATCGCCGCGGGTACCAGCTTGGCGCGCCCCGAGGCGGTCGGGAAGCCGTTGCCGAACACGATCTCGTTGCCGGGCCGGTCCGGCGCGTCACACGGATAGGTGACGGAATCCTCGCGCTCAAGGCGCTCCCAGGTGATGTTGTCGAGCGACGGCATCGCCAGCTTCATCTCGGCGAACACGTCGGCCGGACCGGTGTAGTTCCAGTTCAGCCCCATGCGCCGCGCGATCTCCTGGATCGTCATCAGGTCGAGCCGGGCGTTGCCGGGCAGCGGCAGCGCCGCGCGCCCCATCTGTACCTGTCGGTTGGTGTTGGAGACCGTGCCGTCCTTCTCCGGCCAGGCCGAGGCCGGCAGGATGACATCGGCGTATTTGGCGGTCTCGGTCAGAAAGATGTCCTGCACGACCAGATGCTCGAGATGGGCCAGCGCCTCGCGCGCGTGCTGCACGTCGGGATCGGACATCGCCGGGTTCTCGCCCATGATGTACATGCCCTTGATCTCGTCGCGATGCACCGCGTCCATGATCTCGACGACGGTCAGGCCCGCCTTGTCGTCGAGCGCGGTACCCCACAGCTTCTCGAATTTCTCGCGCACCGCCGGGTTCACCACCGACTGGTAGTCGGGATAGACCATCGGGATCAGCCCGGCGTCGGAGGCGCCCTGCACGTTGTTCTGGCCGCGCAGCGGATGGAGGCCGGTGCCGGGCCGCCCGACCTGGCCGGTAATCATCGACAGCGCGATCAGGCAGCGCGCGTTGTCGGTGCCGTGAACATGCTGCGAGATGCCCATGCCCCAGAAGATGATCGCCCGCTCGGCCCTGGCATAGGCGCGCGCGACCTGGCGCAAAGTTGCCGCGTCGATGCCGCAGATCGGCGCCATCTTCTCCGGCGTGTAGTCGCGAATGTGTTCGCGCAGTTTCTCGTAATCCTCGGTGTGCGCCTGGATGTATTGCCGGTCGGTCAGCCGCTCTTCGACGATCGTATGGATCATCGCATTCAGCATCGCGACATCGCGCCCGGGACTGAACTGCAGGACCTTCGAGGCATGCCGGCCGAGTTGGTGGCCGCGCGGGTCCATCACGAAGACCTGGGCGCCACGTTTCGCGGCTTGCTTGAAGAAGGTCGCGGCGACCGGGTGGTTCTCGGTTGGTCGCGCGCCGATCACGATAATCACGTCGGCGTCGGCGGCGGCGGTGAAGGGCGCCGTCACCGCGCCCGAGCCGATGCCTTCCATCAGCGCCGCGACCGAGGAGGCATGGCAAAGCCGCGTACAATGGTCGACGTTGTTGCTGCCGAAGCCGGTGCGCACCAGCTTCTGGAACAGGTAGGCCTCCTCGTTCGAACCCTTGGCGGAGCCGAAGCCGGCGAGCGCCCGGCGACCGTCGCGGTCGCGAATCTTGACGAGGCCCTGAGCGGCGCGGTCGAGCGCCTCCTCCCAGCTGGCCTTGCGAAAATGCGTCCACGGATTGGCCGGGTCGATATCGACATCGTGCTTCGAGGTGCCGTCCTTGCGGATCATCGGCTCGGTCAGGCGGTCGGCATGGTGAACGTAATCGAAGCCGAAGCGGCCCTTGACGCAGAGCCGGTTGTGGTTGGCCGGCCCATCCTTGCCCTCGACCGCGACGATGCGGTCGTTGCGGATCTTGTAGACCAACTGGCAGCCGACGCCGCAATAGGGGCAGACGCTTTCCACTTCCCGATCGGGCGCGTTGGTGAAGACGCCGTTTTCGTCGACGAGGCTGGCGGGCATCAGCGCGCCGGTCGGACAGGCCTGCACGCATTCGCCGCAGGCGACGCAGGTCGAGGCGCCCATCGGGTCGTCGAAGTCGAACACAATCTTTTCGTTGTGGCCGCGCGCGGCCATGCCGATCACGTCGTTGACCTGCACCTCGCGGCAGGCGCGGACGCATAGATTGCACTGGATGCAGGCGTCGAGCTGCACCGCCATCGCCGGGTGGCTGCGGTCGGGGGCCGGCTGCGCGCGCCGCGGGAACCGGCTGTCGGCAACCTCGATGCGGTCGGCCCACGTCCAGAACCGCGACTCCGGATCGTGCGCGGCTGTGCGCACCGGCTGGTCGCCGACCAAGAGTTCGAACACCAGCTTGCGCGACGCCTTGGCGCGCTCGCTCGCGCTCTGCACCTTCATCCCCGGTGACGGACGGCGGATACAGGAGGCGGCGAGCACCCGCTCGCCGTCGATCTCGACCATGCAAGCGCGGCAATTGCCGTCGGCGCGGTAGCCGGGCTTCGGCAGCCAACACAGATGCGGGATTTCGGTGCCGAGACGATTGGCGACCTGCCAGATCGTCTCGCCCGGCTGCGCCTCGACCTCAGCGCCGTCAAGTGTGAAGCGGATCGGATCAGTCATCGCAAAATCGCCTCTCAAATGCGCTGAAGGCGTTGCATGAAATCGTTGACCTCTGGCTGTGTCCAGCTATCGCCGTGTTGCCAGAAATCGAGCAGCGCGTCCTTGTTGCGTGTCACCCAATCGACGACCTGCGGTGATCGTTCGCGAAGGATGCGGGCGGCAAGGCTGTTCGCAACCACCACCGGGGGGTCGGCAACCGAGACCGAGAAGCTTGGCTGCGTACGGCCGGGCCGCACGAAGTATTTGACTCGCGGCCCATGCGCCCCCATCGCGGTCGAGATGAAGATCGTCCCCGGCACACCGGTCTGTGCGGTTGTCAGGTTGGCCATCTCGATTACATCGTCGGATGACAATTCATCCGTCAGCATGGCGTCGGCGGGGAGCAGAACGGTGTCATGGACTTTGGTCACGCGAGGTCCTCACGGAAGTGCTTCAGCACCTGCTTGACCGGGTTCATCGCCGCCTGCCCGAGACCGCAGATCGACGCGTCACCCATTACCAAGGTGAGCTCTTCGAGCAGCGTCTCGTCCCAGCGCGGTTCGTTCATCAGCGCAACCGCCTTCTCGGTGCCGACCCGGCACGGCGTGCATTGACCGCAGCTTTCGTCTTCGAAGAACCGCAGCAGGTTCAGCGCGACGCTCTTCATGTCGTCGTGATCGCTCAGCACAACGACCGCACCGGACCCGGTGAAGCAGCCCTCGCTTTCGAGGGTGCCGAAATCCATCGGTATGTCGGCCTTAGACGCCGGCAGGAGGCCGCCTGAGGCGCCGCCCGGCAGATAGCCCTTGAACGCATGCCCGTCGGCCATGCCGCCGCAGAATCCGTCGATCAGCTCGCGCGCCGTGATGCCGGCCGGCGCCAGCTTCACACCGGGATTTTTCACCCGTCCCGACACCGAGAACGTGCGCAGTCCCTTGCGGCCGTTACGGCCGTGACCGGTGAACCACTCCGCACCCTTCTCGACGATGTCGCGCACCCAGAACAGCGTCTCGATGTTGTTGATCAGGGTCGGCCGGCCGAACAGCCCGACCTGCGACGGAAACGGCGGCTTGTGGCGCGGCAGCCCGCGCTTGCCTTCGATGCTTTCGAGCATCGCCGATTCCTCGCCGCAGATGTAGGCGCCGGCGCCGCGACGCAGATGAAACTTGGTGTGCGGCGACATGCCCGCGGCTTCGGCGGCCATGATCTCGATCGTCAGCAGCGCGCGGCACTGCGGGTACTCGTCGCGCAGATAGATATAGACATCCGCGGCCTCGACCGCCCAGGCGGCGATCAGCATGCCCTCGATAAAGCGGTGCGGGTCGGTTTCGAGATAATAGCGGTCCTTGAACGTGCCGGGCTCGCCCTCGTCGCCGTTGACCGCCATCAGCCTCGGCGCCGGTTCCTGTCGCACGAAGCGCCATTTGCGCCCGGTCGGAAACCCTGCACCACCGAGCCCGCGTAATCCGGAATTCTCCAGCGCGCCGATTATGTCTTCGACCTTGCGCCCGTCCGACAGGCACTCCTGCAGCAGCTTGTAGCCGCCGCCGGCGCGGTATTTCTCGAAATCGACATAGGCCGGCATGTGCGGATGAGTCTCGCCGGCAGCGGCCGCCTTGGTGACGCTATCGACGGTAGCATGCTCGTGCAGCGCGTGACCGATCGCGACGACCGGCGCCTTGTCGCAGCCGCCCATGCACGGCGCCCGGACGACGCGGACATTGTCGCCGAGCCCGTCGCGCAGTTCGCTGAGCAGCTGTTGCGCGCCGAACAACTCGCAGCTCAGGCTGTCGCAGACCCGCACCGTCACCGGCGGCGGTGCCGCCTCGCCATCCATCACGATGTCGAAATGCGCGTAGAACGAGGCGACTTCGTACACCTCGGCCAGGGCCAGCTTCATCTCCTCGGCGAGCGCCACGAGGTGACGGGCGTGCAGGCAGCCGAAATGATCCTGCAACAGATGAAGATGCTCGATCAACAGGTCGCGCCGACGCTCGACCTCGCCGAGCAGTGCCTGTACCTCGGCAAGCGCGGCGGGATCGACCTGCCGGCCTTTCGGGTAGTCCGGCCCGCGCCGGCGCCCGGAGCCGGGATGGATGCGGCGATCGTGTTTTGAGGGGGTGTGCATAATGCGATGCTACACCGCGCCTTCGTCCTTCATCGCCTTAATGTCGGTCTCACCGTAGCCGAGCCAGCCGAGAATCTCCTCGGTATGCTCGCCCAGCAAGGGCGAGCGCTTCACCTCCGGCGGCGAGTCCGACAGCTTGATCGGCATGCCGACCTGGACATATCGGCCGCGGGTCGGGTGGTCGACCTCGACCAGATAGCCGCGCTCGTAGAGCTCGCGGTCCTCGTAGATGTCCCGCATCGACAGGATCGGGCCGCACGGCACATCGACCGCGTTGAGCGCGTCCATGACCTCGAATTTGGTCTTGGTAAGCGTCCAGTGCTCGATGATCGAGAAGCATTCCGGGATGCGCGGCAGGCGCGCCTCGGGTGTCGCGAAATTGGGGTCGGTAATCAATTCCGGCCGTCCGATGATTTTCATCAGCGGTTCCCAGGAGGGCGGCTGGATGATCACATAGACATAATCGTTCGGCCCGCCCGGCGAGCAGCGCAGCGCCGAGCCCGGCTGACCGCCGCCTGAGGCGTTGCCGGCGCGCGGCACGGTATCGCCGAACTCCTTGCTCGGATATTCGAGCAATGGCCCGTGCGCCAGCCGCTGCTGGTCGCGCATCTTGACCCGACACAAATTGAGCACGGCATCGGTCATCGCGACCTCGATCCGCTGGCCCTTGCCGGTCCGCTCGCGCTGGAACAGCGCGGCGAGAATGCCGGCGACGCAATGGACGCCGGTGCCGCTGTCGCCGATCTGGGCGCCGGTGACGGTCGGCGGGCCTTCTTCCCAGCCGGTCGTGCTGGCCGACCCGCCCATGCATTGCGCGACATTCTCATAAGCCTTGAAATCGGCGTAGCGGCCGGGCCCGAAGCCCTTGATCGAGGCATAGCTGATCCTCGGGTTGAGCTCCTGGAACCGCTCCCAGGTGAAGCCCGCCCGATCGAGCACGCCCGGGCCGAAATTCTCGACGACCACGTCGCAGCGCCGGACCAGCTCCTCGATCACCGCCTTGCCCTTCGGCGTCTTCATGTTGACCGTGATGCTGCGCTTGTTCGAGTTCAGCATCGTGAAATAGAGGCTATCGGCGCCTTTGACATCGCGCAGCTGGCCGCGGGTGATGTCGCCGCGGCCGGGCAGCTCGACCTTGATCACATCGGCGCCCATCCACGCCAGGAGCTGGGTTGCGGTCGGTCCCGCTTGGACATGCGTCATATCGAGGATGCGGACGCCTTCGAGTGCTTTGTTCATCGCTGTATTCCCGTCAATTTCTCGTTGTCCGGCCGTGGCCGGGACCTCCCTTGGTGAAACTCAAACATCCTGGCCCGTCGCGTCGAGAAAATCGCCATGCGCTTCGACATGCCGGGCGAGACCCAGCGTGTGTTCGCGCGCCAGCCGTTCGGCCAGGTCCGGGTCACGCCGCTCCAGCGCCTCGATGATCCGCATATGGTCGGTGATCGAGCGCGCCGCCCGGTTTTCCTGGTGAATCGTGATCTTGCGGATCGCCCGCATGTGAATGAACAGGTTTTCCGTCATCTCGGCGAGCAGGGCACAGCCGCTCATTCTTATGATCGCCTGGTGAAACGCGATGTTCGCATCGGAGTATTCGGCGAGCCGTTCGTCCTGGTCGGTCCCATTCGGGCCGCCCTGGAACTGGTCCATCAGCCCGTGCAGCTCGGCGAGCTCGGGGTCCGAGGATCGCTCGGCGGCGAGCCGCGCCGCCATCCCTTCGAGTGCCGCCATCACCGTGATGATCTCGACGATCTCGCGCTTGGTCTTGCGCACGACAAAGATGCCGCGGCGGGGGAGGGTGCGGACAAACCCCTCCTGCTCCAGCAGGGTCATCGCCTCGCGGATCGGCGTGCGGCTGACCCCGAGCCCTTCCGAGAGCCGCCGTTCGTCGAGCCGGATCTCGTCCGGATGGTCATAGATGTCCATCGCGGTGATCGCGCGCTTCAGCGCGGCATAGGCTTCCTTCGCGAAGGTCGTGCTGGTGTCGAGCCGCGGCACGTCGAGGGCGGGCCGGTCCAGCTTTTCGACGGTGCGGGCACTGAGTCCGGGCATATCCGAGGTATATGGTATACCAGAAAAGGCGGCAACCCGATTTGCGGCCCGGCCGGTGCGGCGGCCCGGTATGGTCGATTTCGTGCTAGATTTCGCGGATGCCTGATACGCGGTTCATGCCTTCTCTCACGGCCTTGCGCCGCAAATTGCGCGCCCTTGCCGCGATCGCCGGCGATCCCGGCGCGACGCCGCCCGAACGCGCCAATGCGAAGGCGCTGAAGGAGCGGCTGGAGCAGCGGCTTCGCAACGCCGGAGCTCCGGCCGGCGACTGGAGCGACCATGCCTTCCGCCTTGGCCGCTGGGCCAGGCAGGTCCACAACCCCGGCTCTTCCAAGCCTGGTGAAAACGACTGGCCAGACCAGGCTCGGCGGTTGGGCAAGGCGGTCGGCCGGGGCTACCGGAAGTGGTTTTCCAACTGAGCGGATCGGTCGCGGCGAGGGAGACCGACACGCTCCTGGCGTTGGCGGCGGCTCAATCCTTGTAGGTGGGGTCGAGCCGCTCCGCGAGACGCAGGCAGGCGGCCCAGTCCTTGCCGCCGGTCAGGAAATTGGAGCCGGCCATGAATTGGCTGTGGCCGTATTCGCAGGCCGCCTTGCTTGGCATCAGGTAATTGCCTTCGCCGGCCGCCAAGGCTGCGATCTGACCCTGGCAGGCCATTTCGAGAAAATGGTGGCTGACGACGCATTCGGCCACGCTGCCGCCGCAGACCAGCACGCCGTGACTGCGCAGGATCATGAACTGGCCGCCGTCGAGATCGCGCAGCAGCTTCGGCGTCATCTCGGCGTCGAATTCGAACCCCTCGAATTCGTGGTACTTGATCTCGCCGTAAAAGCGGATCGCGTGCTGATTGATCGGCAACAGGCCGAATTTATGGGCCGCGACCCCCATTCCGGCGACCGTGTGGGTATGCAAGGTCGCATTCAGGTCCGGGCGGCCCTGCAACAGACCGGCATGAATGATCAGCGCACCGCCTTTGATCCGCTCGACATCGGTGTCGGTGACGACATTGCCGTCGAAATCGACCTTGAGCAGTGACGAGGCGGTGACCTCCGAGAACATCCAGTCGGTGCGCTTGATCAGCATGCGGTCGGGCTCGCCCGGCACCCTGAGCCCGAAATGGTTGTAGGTCAGGTCGTTGACGCCGTAATGCGCCAGCACCCGATGGCCGGCCGCCAGCTCGACGCGCGCCGCCCACTCCTCGGGCGTGACCTGATCGCGAATTGCGTTTCGCTTGGCGACGAGCTGAACGGCCATATCGCTCCCCTTTGCCGGATGTGCACCTAGAAGATCACAGTCGCAAAACCGGGCTGCATCAGCATCGCGCGTCCTTCGAGACGCGCCCTATCGGGCGCTCCTCAGGATGAGGAGATGTTGCCGATGGCATCACCAAACATCCTCATCCTGAGGAGCCCGCGCCAGCGGGCGTCTCGAAGGACGCAAGCCCGTGCTCCAGTCCTACGTCAGTTTGCGGCCAGCTTGTCCTGCGTCTTCTTTTCGAAGTCGCTGGCATCGTGCCGCTCGTGCAGCTGCTCCGACGGGTCGCCCTGCAGGCGGTTGACCATGCGGCCGCGCCGCACCGTCGGCCGCGCGAGCAGCTGGTCGGCCCAGCGGATCACGTGCTTGTACTCGTGCGCGGCGAGGAATTCGCTGCCGCCATAGGAATCGAACTTCACCAGCCCGCCATACCAGGGAAAGCAGGCCATGTCGGCGATCGTGTACTCCGGGCCGGCGACGTATTCGCTCTCGCCGAGGCGCTTATCGAGCACATCGAGCAGGCGCTTCGTTTCCATCGTGAAGCGGTCGATCGCGTATTCGATCTTGACCGGCGCATAGGCATAGAAGTGCCCGAAGCCGCCGCCGACATAGGGCGTGCTGCCCATCTGCCAGAACAGCCAGGACAGGCACTCGGCCCGCGCGGCCGGCTCCTTCGGCAGGAACTCGCCGAATTTTTCGGCCAGGTGCACCAGGATCGCGCCGGTTTCGAACACCCGGATCGGCTTCGGGCCGCTGCGGTCGAGCAGCGCCGGGATTTTCGAGTTCGGGTTGATTTTGACGAAGCCGCTGCCGAACTGGTCCCCGTCGCCGATCTTGATCAGCCACGCGTCGTACTCGGCGCCCTTGTGGCCCTTCGCCAGCAGCTCCTCGAACATGATCGTGACCTTGACCCCGTTCGGCGTGCCCAGCGAATAGAGCTGGAACGGGTGCTTGCCGACCGGCAATTCCCTGTCGAACTGCGCACCGGCGGTCGGGCGGTTGATGTTGGCGAACCGGCCGAGTGCTGGCTTGGCGACCCAGACCTTGGGCGGCGTGTATTCGGGCGTATCGGTCATTCGGGGGCTCCAGATGTCTGAGGGCGCGATCGGCGCATCTTATACGATAGCTCGGCCCAGGATAGGTTGGCCGACCGGCGCGCCTATGTCGAGCGCAGCTCCGGTATGTCAACGAGACCCGTAGGTAGCTGCCGCTCGCCTACCGCCGGTACGTTTTCGTTTCCGACACGCTGCCGTCCCGATAGGTCAGCTCGACCGAGACCATCTTGGTGGCGGGCGGCAGCTTCAGGTAGGGCTGCGCCTTTTGCGGGATGTCGTACGGGTGTTTCGGGTCGCACTCGCCGAGCGAGACCACCTGGTTGGGCACCGTGCTGTCGATGCCGATCCGCATTTCCCGGATCGCGCAGCGATACGACATCAAATGCGTGTAATAGAGCAGCAGGCCGTTGAATTCCCGGAACGACAGCCAGGCGCCCGCGGTCATCTCCAGGGTGCGGCGGTCGCCACGCATCAGCTCCGCCGCCGGATCGAACGCGATCGGAAACGGCCCGGCCGTCCGGCCTTGGAGGTCAACCGCCCGGATTTCGAGGGTCGTCGCCGGCTGGTCCGGGTCGAGCTCGAACCCCGGATTGGCGATACGGCGTCGGGTGCGCACATCGAGCGCTTCGAGTGCGCCGGTTTCCCTGAACTCGCCGGTGTCGCCGATCCGCCAGGCGATGGCGGTAACAGGATCGAGGAACGACAAGGTCACCGACCAGCCGCTGTTGCTGCGCAGGAACGAGGCGCACGGCGCATTGATCACCTGGTCGGCGGCCGGCGGCGCCGGCTCGCTTGGCGAGGACGGAGCGGGCGGGGGTGCGGCGGCGACCGCGGTCGGCGGAGCGGCGGCAACGGCAGCGGGCGGCGGAGCGAGGCTGGCCTGCGGCGGCGGTGTCGCGGTCCCGTACCAAAGCGCCGCGCCCCCAATCACGGCGACTACCGCCACGGCCGCTGCCACGGCACCGGCAAGCACGGCGCCGCGCCCGAGCCGGCGGGGCGCCACGGGCGGTGCAGCGGCCGCCGGCGGGCTCGCCCCGGCGGGGCGGTGGATCGTTGCCCTGGTCCGTCCCTCCGCGCCAGCCGGCGGGTCCAGACTGGGGCGCATCCCGAAGGCGCGCGCCTCCTCGTCGATCGGATCGACCAGGGCAAACCGCGACAGCGGCGGCGCACCGAAGCTCCGCCACGTCTCCTCGTAATGCTGCAGGCCGCGATAGGAGGGTGCCGGGTCGCGGCCGACGCGGCGGCCGACCTCGTTGAGCAGCCGGTCGAGCGCCGGGCTGCGCGGGCTGCCGTCCCAATGCGACAGGTCGATCGTGTCGGCCCGGCCGAACCCCAGCGGCAATTCCACCGGTTCCAGCCAGACCGGCGTCAGCGTGCCCAGCCGCTCGGCGAGGTGGGCTTCCTCCAGCACCCATTTGCTGTCGTGCGACAGGGTGCACCACAGCACGATGACCGCCTTGGCGGCGCGCAGCTCGCGCTCGATCTGCGGCCCGAAATCGGTGCCCGACAGCAGCCCGTAATCGAACCACACGCTGAAGCCGTTGAGCTCCAGGATGCGCGACAGATGCTGCGCGGCGTTGCGCCGCTCGGTCTTGTAGCTGATGAACGCGTCAGCCACGTCGTCCCCCGACCGCCAATCCTAGCGCTGCGCACCCGTCTCTGCGCTGCCGCGGTGCTAACCCAAAGCCCGCGGCGAGGGAAGGGGCAACGCCAGGCCGAGTCAGCGGAGACCGCCGCCCGCGGTCGTCAGTGCAGCGTCTCGGCGCCTTTCGCATCGGGATAGTATTGCGGCGCCTCGCGCCGGTCGAACATCCCGTAATCGCGCACGACGCGGACCCGCCGGAGCCGCGCGCCGTCGGGCAGCGCGGTTGCGGTCTCGAAGGCTTCGGCGGCTTTGTGGTCGCGCCAGGTCACCAGCAGGATGATGTCGCCGGGCGACAGCACGGCATCGAACACGTCCCAGGAAACCAGACCTGCCGCTTCCGGATCGAGCCCCAGCCATTTGGCGACGTCGTCGGCGCCGCTTGCCTTTACCCAGTCCGGCGGCCGTTGGCCGTCGATCAGCGTCACCGTCGTGCCGGTGCCGACTCGGGTTTCGTCGAGCCGCTGTTCCTGCAATCGTTGGCCGTCGGGCACTCTGGTGTCCTGTGTCACCTGACCGACCCGCAGGTGATAATCGTGCAGGATCTCCGAGCGGCCTTTCTCCTGCACCTCGTGGTGGCGCATTTTCGTGCGCCAGCGCACCACCGCCTTTTCGTCCCGCCAGCCTGACAACGACAACAGCCAGCCGTCGCGCGTCAGGCTGCGGTAGCGGATGTTGTCGACAAAGCCGTCGATCTGCTCCAGCTCGGGCCGCAGCAGTTTCGCGTAGCCGAGATAGGCGTCCCACTGATCGGCTTTCGGGTGAACCTCGAACAGCACGGAAAACATCGTCTGCTCCTACACCGCTGCGATGCAGTCGATCTCGATGTCAAATGGACCCGGCCAGGCGGCAACGCAAACAAAGATGCGGGCCGGCGGGTCCTTCGGAAAATAGCGGGCGTAGACCGCGTTGACCGCGGCGAATTTCTCGACCGAGGTGCAGTAGACATTGCATTTGAGGACATTATCCAAACACGACCCCGCGGTTTCGAGGCACAGCTTCATCTGCTCCAGAACCAGCTCCGTCTGGCGCTCGATCGGTGCTTCGACGACCGTTCCGGTTTCGGGGTCGAACGGCGGAAATCCCGACACATAGAGCGTGTCGCCGCACCGGGTGACGGCGGAGGTCGGCGCTTTCCAGTTTTCGAGGTAAGTCGACAGCGGCTCGACGCGGATCACCTCTCGCTTCATCGCATTGCCTCCAGCTCCTGACCGGCGACGTTATAGGTCCGCGCGCGGCCGTGCCGGTACGGCAAAGGCCGAACCTTTTCTTCACCGTCATTGACGCCGGCAGACCGAATGGATCGGCTCCATTGACGACCGGGGCCTGCGGTGATCCCTTCTGACAGAATCTTGATGGCTCGCATTCCTCCTCGCGACGCTACCATATGCGCCCGCGGCCGAGCGGATGTCCTCGGGTCCAGGGGAAATTTGGATGCAGCGGCGCGATTTTCTTACCGCCCTGGGCGTCGCCGTAATTGCGAAACCGCTGGCCGTGCGCGCTCAGGCATCCGGCAGGGTTTATCGGGTCGGGGTGCTCAACTCTGGGGGGACCGGCGCCGGTCCCTTCGAAGGGCCGTTCATGCGCGGTCTCGCACGGCACGGCTATGTGCCGGACAAGAATTTGCAGCT
>DATARH010000033.1:0-5809 GCA_036264235.1 Allostellaceae bacterium | reverse complement strand
AGTTGGGCATCGAGCGCGCGCTTGAAGCCAGGCCGCGTCGTGCAGCGCTCGACGTAGGCAGCAAGGCGTCTGTCGCTGGTGACGATGTCGCTGTAGTTCAGGATTCGAAGCACGGTCGCCATCATCAGGTCGCCCGCGGTGAAGCGGTCGCCATCGAGGTAAGGTTTGTCGCGAAGCGAATTGGAGAGCGCGGAGAGCCGCTTCTGGGCGAACTCGACCGCGCCTGGGCGGCGCAACTTGGCCCAGCCCTCATTTTGATAAAAGAGATCGATCAGCGCGACGTTCATGATCCACGGTTCGATCGAATTCAGCGCCGCGATGAGCCATTGCACCGCGTGTGCCCGGGCCGTCGTCTCCTTCGGGAGCAGCGCCTCGCTCCGTTCAGCGATATGCAGCACAATGGCTCCAGATTCGAACAGCACGAGCCCGTCCTCCTCGAGGATCGGTACCTGGCCAAAGGGCTGCAACGCGCGATAATCCGGTTTGTCCTGATCGCCCAGTTCAAGAAGGCGCGTCTTGTATCGCAGGCCGGCTTCTTCCAACGCCCAACGCGCGCGCAGATCACGGACTTGGCCCTGTGCGAACTCGGGAACCCATTTGAAGGCGGAGATCGTAATCATGCGGTGTACTCCTGGGTCGCAAGAAAATGCCGTTCCAGCTTGTCGAGAGCTCCGGTCCAGCCATCCTTGTGGCTGCGGCAAGTCTCCTCATCGTGCAGACGCGCGTGTGTCAGGGTGAGTTCGGTCCCCTCGGAAACGGGACGAAGCCGGATCTCGACGAGTGACGCGCCGGGGTCTTCCACACCGCCCGTCCAGCGCCAGCTCATGCTCAATCGCTCAGGCTTCACGACTGCGAGATATTCGCCAGTGCTTTCGTGCTCGCTTCCGTCGACCATGCGGAAACGTACCCGGAAATGGCCGCCAACCCGCGGGTCGGTCTCCGCCACCAACACGGGGCCCTCGTCGGGGCCCCACCAGCAGGCAATGCCCTCAGGCGAAGTGAGCGCATCAAAGACGATCGAGGGCCGCGCCTTGATCCGGCGCACGAGCGTCAGACTGGTCATAGCTTTCTCTTCCTCGCTTCGGTTTCCTGGCTTTCGGCATAGACCGCGAGCCGATCGAGGCTCTTCGACCAGAAGCGTTCGTAGCGGCGAAGCCAATCCATCGCCTCCCTCATGGGCTCGGGCCGGAGCTCTACCGTCACCGTCCGGCCGACTTTCGACCGGGCAATGAGGCCGGCACCACCAAGCACGTCGAGATGCTTCATCACCGCCGGCAGCTTGATCGCGAAGGGCTGTGCTAATGCGCTGATCGAGGTGGCGCCTTCCCGTTCGAGCCGGGCGAGAATCGCCCGGCGCGTGGGGTCGACGAGCGCCGCAAACGTTCGGTTCAGGCCGCTATAGTTCACCATGTAGGAAAGTATCTGAAGGACCAGACCCTCTGTCAACCCGGTTTCTGAAACAAGATCTGTTGGATAACCTGGGGTTGCCGCGGCCGGGGTGTTTGGATGGGGTGAGGCGCCGATGAAGATCGCCAGCTGGAACGTCAATTCGGTCAAGGTGCGGCTGCCGCACCTGCTTGATTTCCTGAAATCGGCGCAGCCCGATGTATTGTGTCTGCAGGAGACGAAATGCCTTGTCGACGAGTTCCCAAAGCTCGAAATCGCGGCGCTCGGCTATCGAGTCGAGGCGATCGGCCAGCGCGCCTATAACGGCGTCGCGCTAATCTCGAAGCAGCCGCCGCGCGACGTCGTCATCGGCCTCGCGGAGGCCGGCGGTCCTCGCGAAGGCGCGGACGAGCAGGCGCGCTATATCGAGGCCTCATTCGACGCGCCTGGTGGCAGCGACGGCGGCGAGGTGCGGGTCGCCTCGATCTACCTGCCGAATGGCAATCCGATCGGCACCGACAAATTCGCCTACAAGCTGGCGTGGATGGACCGGCTCCATGCGCATGTGCAGAGCCTGTTGCGCCGCGAAATCCCGGTTGTGCTGGGCGGCGACTACAATGTCGCGCCGACAGACGAGGACGTGTTCGATCCCGTCGGCTGTCGCGACGACGCGGTCATCCAACCGGAGGCGCGGTCGCGCTTCCGCGCCCTCCTGTATCTCGGGCTCAGCGATGCCTACCGCGTGTTTCACCACGAGCCGCACCGCTACACCTTCTGGGACTACCAGGCCGGCCGCTGGAACCGCGACGAGGGCATGCGGATCGACCACCTGCTGCTGTCGCCGCATGCCGCCGATCGGATCGCCGCCTGCGATATCGACAAATCGCCGCGCGGCCGCGATCGCGCGTCCGACCACACCCCTATCTGGTGCGAGCTGGCGGTCTGACGAGGCGCCGCAGCCGTTCTCGCGCTCTCGGCTGTTCCGAACGCGCTGGTGCTGCCGCGAGCGGAGTCATCAGCAGGGCTTGGTCACCCGCTTCAAGATCGTCGAGCCCGCGCACCAACCGGAACTCGCCGTCGCACATCGCCGCCAGCGAGATTGCGCCCGTGGCGACTGCCCGTCGCCCGTCGGCGACGGGCACTTCGCTGATCTCGAATTCCCTGTTTGCGAACGCGACACGGCCGCGCGCGCCGTCCGACCGCACGAGGCTCGCAAAGGCAGGCGCCGCCAGCGCCGCCACCGAAAAGGTCGTCTGCAGATCGAAATGACGCGCGATCGAGGCGCCCAGGCTCGCCTCGGCAATCCGCAGCACGATCGGCATCGTCGGATTGCGGGCTCGGGCGCCGAGCGCGATTTCAAGGTTCAGCGTGTCGACATTGGTCAATGCGACAAGGCTGTGCGCCGCGCGCAGGTTGCACAATTCGAGCGTTTCGTCGCGGCTGGCGTCGCCGGTCAGCAGGTCGAAGCCTTCGTCGCGGGCTCGCTCGACCATCGCAGGGTCCGGCCTAGACTCGACGACGACGAGCGGCCGGTCGAATTCGAGCAGCAGCTCGATCACGCCGGAGCCGATGCTGCCTGCGCCGCAAACGACAATATGGCCGCGGCGGCGCACCCGGCGCAGTCCCTGCATCCGCACCCATTGGGCGCGGGTGAGCCGCGACGCGATCATCGCGATGAAGATGCCGACAAAGCTGATCCCTGCTGCCATCAGCACCATCGCAGCGATGATCTGGCCCGGGTGATCGTGGTCGGGGACCATGTCGCCGTAGCCAGAGGTCGTCATCGTGGTCAGCACGAAGTAAGCGGCCAACAGCCAGCTGGTGGGAAAGGCGTAGCGGAAGTAGATGATGCCGGCGACGAACAGCATGATTGCCGCCAGCACAAACGAACCGAGGATCGGGTCGACGATGCGGTGCAGCCGAAAATGTCCATGGGACCACAATTGCCGCATGCGGTGCCGGATCGGTAACGCGCCGGCCGCCGATTGCCGCGGGCTCGAATCGAGCAGCCGCTCCATTGGGCCGAAGACGACCACTTGCGCTTGCGACGGGATGCGCCGGTCCTCGCCGCATTCGGTGTCGCCATTGACGGCAACGACGCGCGCGCCGAGCAGGTCTTCGGCTTGTTGGACGGTTTTACCGGCGATCCCCGCCAGGTCGGACACCCGCAGTGCGAAGCCGGTCAGCGGCCCGTCGGGCTCGGGGAATTGCAGGCCGCGGAAGCAAGATGGGTCCAGGCCGACCGCCGCATAGGTCGCGGCCGAGTACCAGGCCAGCGACAGCACCGAGCAATTGGGCAGGTTCTGCTCGATCTTGGCCGCGAGCGTACGGTTGAACTGGCGCAGCACGATACGGATGGCAGGGTTGGCGTCGCGCGCCCGCAGCGCCGTCTGCAGGTTGAGCTGGTCGTCGCGCGACAGTGCGAGGATCGTCTCTGCCTCATGTACGCCGGCCCGTTCGAGGCTCTCACGGCTCTCCAGCCGGCCGGCGATGAAACTGCCGCCGATACTTTCGACCGCCTGCTGGAATTCTCCGTCGCCCTGCCATAGCACATTGACCCGGTGTCCGGGCCGCGTGCTGATCTCGCGTGCGGTGCTGAGCGCCAGCGCGTCGCCGCCGACCACGATGATCAGGCGCTCGCCGTCGGCTTCGCGGACGTCGTCCGGCATCTTTAGGGCTCAGTCTCGTCGGGGCTGGGTGCCGGGGGGTAAAGGTGCCGAGTGCCGGTGCCGTCCTCGACGAGCCAGCGTCCGGGCTCGCCAGCCGGTGTCGCAGCGCCTGCCGCGAGCGGCACCTTGCCGTACCCGCCCGGGATGTCGAGGACATAGGTCGGCTGGCACAGCCCGGAGACGCGGCCGCGCAACGATGCGACCAGGCGCTGGCCGCGCTCGATCTCAAGGCGGAACCGCGCCGTGCCGCGGGCGAGGTCCGGGTGATGGAGGTAATACGGCTTCACCCGGATCGCCACCAACGCCCGGAACAGCGTTTCCAGGACCGCGCCATCATCATTGACCCCGGCCAGCAGCACGGTCTGAGACAGCAGCGGAATGCCGGCGTCGGTCAGCCGCCGGATCGCCGCACGCACCCCATCGGTTAATTCGCGCGGGTGATTGACGTGTACCGCGATGTAGACCGCTTTTTCGGCAGTGAGCGTCCGGAGCAGCGCCGGCCCGACCCGACGCGGATCGACGACCGGCACGCGGGTGTGAAAGCGGATCACTGCGACATGCGGGATTGCCTCAAGCGCCCGCACCAGCGTCGCTATCCGCCGCGGCGACAACAGCAACGGGTCGCCGCCGGTGACGATCACCTCCCAGATTTTGGGCCGCTGCCGGATGTAATCGAGCGCGCGCTCGAGCGCCGCGGCGTCGAGCATCCCGCCTGTCTTCCCGACGCTCTCTCGGCGGAAGCAGAAGCGGCAATAGACCGGACAGAGGAGGCTCGGCTTCAACAGAACCCGGTCCGGATAGCGGTGAACGATACCGGGCACCGGCGACCAGCGCTCGTCGCCGATCGGGTCGAGGCGCTCCTCCGGCGCGGTTTCCAGCTCGGCCTCGTTTGGTACGAATTGCGCGGCGATCGGATCGGTGGGGTCGGCGTGATCGATCAGCTCGGCGACCTCATCGGTCAGCGCGACCGCGAATTGCTCGGCGACGCGGCGCAGCGTGTCGCGCCGCTCCGGCGCAACCAGGCCGCGCTGAAGCAGGTCTTCGATGCTCCGGGTCAACCGATCCTCCTGTTGCCCTCGTCATGATAGACATGTCCGGGCTGCCAGGCGATCCGAACCCGCACCGCCGGGGGACACTCTGCACGGCGCTCGCAGCACCGCTGCATCGCCGGTCCCAATTAGGGTAGTTTCGCCACAGCGAATGCAGGGCGGGTCGCGTGGCGCATTCACCAATATCCTCGTATCGGCCCGTCAATGGCTGACACGCGCCGGCCCTTCGTCTCGGTCGTGGTTCCGCACTACAATGATTTCGGAAATCTGGGCCTGTGTCTCGAGAGCCTGCGCCGCCAGGACTGGCCGCCGGATCGCTTCGAGATCGTCGTCGCCGACAACAATTCCATAGGCGGTGCCGCCGCCGTTGCGGCGGTCGCGCCGGATGCGCGCGTGGTCCACGCGGCGGAGCAAGGGGCCGGGCCGGCGCGCAACACAGGTGTGGCGGCGGCGCGCGGCGACGTCTTTGCCTTTCTGGATGCCGATGCGATCGCCGAACCCGGCTGGGTCGCCGCTGGTATCGCAGCGCTGCAGCGCTTCGATTATGTCGGCGGCCGGGTTTTGGTGACGATTCGGGCGCCGGCACTGCTGTCGTCCGCCGAAGCCTATGAGGCGGTGTTCGCCTATGATTTCCGCAAATACATTGAACAGGAGCATTACGCCGGGACCGGCAATTTGTTCGTGCCGCGCTCTGTATTCGAACGC
>DATARH010000010.1:0-6649 GCA_036264235.1 Allostellaceae bacterium | reverse complement strand
ATCAGCACCTGCGGGTCCTTCTGAAAGATTGCCGTTACCACGACGACCGGAACGTCGTTCTTGACGAAATTGAGCGCGCCGATGCTGTTCGGGTCGATGCGGAAATCGACGGCCCCTGCGGCCAGCATCTGCGCAGTGTTGAGCTGCGGCCCGCCCTGACGGATGGTGACCTCGAGCCCGTGCTTGGCGTAGATGCCCGTCGCCACCGCCTGGTAAAAACCGCCATGCTCGGCCTCGGCGAGCCAGCTCATGATGATGCTGACCTTGTCGGCGGCACGCGCCGGTGCGCAAACACAGGCAGCTACAAGGGCCGCGTACAACGCCAGCCATGGTGCTCGTGTCATTGTTGCGTCTCCCAAAGTTCGTCGAGTTCACGGTAATCGGGTAGCGTGCGGTCGATCGGCTTGCCGCCGCGCAATACGACGCGATCAGATTGCGCGCGGCTGAGCAATTCGCTGTAATTCCGGGCGCGGAACAGCACGAGGTCGGCTGGAGCTCCTTCGGCGATGCGCGCGTCGGCGTTCATGGCCTTCGCCGGCGTCGCCGTCACCAGGCGCGGCCAGTCGCCGAACGGGTGGTCGAGATGCGCGATCCGCACCGCCTGGGTGAAGACTTCGACCGGGTCGTGGTCGCCATAGGCGTAGAACGGGTCACGGCAATTGTCGCTCGCCGCCATGACCGCGACGCCGCGTTCGGCGAATTCGTGCAGCAATGTCACCCCGCGCCAGCGCGGCGTGCGGCCAGCGATGCGATCTTGCAGGTACAGGTTGCACATCGGCAGGCTGGTGACGGCAATGCTGGCTTCAGCGACCCGGTCGATCGTGCGGTCGATGTCTTCCGCCGACTGCAAGGCGAGGCTGCAGCAATGCCCGACGACGATCCGGCCAGGAAAACGCCGGGCGATCGCCGCGGCGGCGATATGCGCGAGGGAGCGCGACTCCCGGTCGCCGGTCTCGTCGACATGAAAATCGAGGTCGAGGCCGCGCTCTTCCGCAAGGCCGAACACGCGGTCGAGCATAAGGTCGAGATCGGGCTCCGTCGTCGTTACCGCGCCGAGGATGCCGCCACTGCACGCGACGATGTCGGCCAGCTCCGCGCCGGCGGCCGCGTCGCGATAGGCGGCGATCGGCAGCAGCGACACGCCCTGCAATTCGATCTGGCCGTGCCACTCCTCGCGCATCGCCGCGAAGACCGGCCAGGAAATCGCCGCCTGTGGGCCGAGGCTGTCGAGATGCGTTCGCACCGCCTTGGTACCCTGCGCATAGGCGCAGCGCAGGCCGAAGCGCATGCGGGTCTCGACATCGGCGGCGGACCAGTTGGCGGCGCGGTCGGCGGCGACGGTCGCCCGCGCTGAATCCGCGCGGCCGTCCGGGTTCGGCGCGCGCGGCCAGAGGTGACCTTTGTCGAGATGGGTGTGGATGTCTGCGAAGCACGGCCACACCATGCCGCCGTCGAGATCGGCTGCGGCATCGCCGGAAAGCGCACCGGCCGGTGCGAGCCGTGTGACCCGGCCGTTCTCGACCGCGATGTCGAGCCGCAATAATTCGCCGTCACCCGGAAAATCCCTCGACAGCGCGAGCAATGTGCGGGCGACGGTCGCGTTGCGCAGCAGAAAGGCCACGCCAGCGGGGATAGGCGGGATCGTCATCCTAGTTCTCGCGGCCGACCGCGCTCTCGTGCCATCTGCGCAGCAGCAGGTATTCGAGCGCCGACAGGCTGAAGAAGATCACGATGCCGAGTAGCGACAACAGCAGCAGCGCGGCGAACATGCGCGGGATGTTGAGCCGGTTCCCGGCCTCGACGATGCGCCAGGCAAGCCCGGTTCCGGTGCCGCTGCCGGCGACGAACTCGGCGACCACCGCGCCGATCAGCGCCAGCCCGCCGGAAATCCGCATGCCGCCGAGCAGGTACGGAAGCGCGCCCGGAAACTGCAGCGATTTGAGGCGTTGCCAGCGTGTCGCCCGGTAGAGGTCGAACAAATTGTGCAGGTTGTGATCGACGCTCTTGAGGCCGAGTGTTGCATTCGACAGGATCGGAAAGAAGGCGACAATCGTCGCCAGGATCAGCAGCGCGCGTTCGAGATGGTCGAGCCCGACCCAGATCAGCACGAAGGGCGCTATCGAGACGATCGGCGTCACCTGCAGCACCACCGCATAGGGGAAAAGGCTGATTTCGAACAGCCGCGATTGCGCGAACAGGATCGCGATCAGCACCCCGAGCACGAGCGCCGCCGCAAAGGCGGCGAGGGTCACCGTCAGCGTCACCCATAGTGAGCCGATCAGCGGCCCAAAATCGCTCGCCAATGCCGTGGCGATCATCGACGGTGCCGGCAAGACGTATTTCGGCACCGCGAGGTAGCGCACCAGCCCTTCCCAAGCGGCAACAAACGCGAGGCCGAGCAGCACCGGCACTGCGATCCGCAGCCTCAACGGCAAGACAGCCGCCGCCGCGCCGTTCGCGCCCTGGACGGCCGGCATCGTCACTCCTCATCCTCGGCGCCGGCCATCGCCCGGGCCAGATCGGCAGAGGTGAGGCGGCAGAACTCATTGTAGATTCGCGAGGTGCGGAACGAATCGTCACGCGGATAGGCCGCGTCGACCGCGATCTCGCCGACGATACGGCCCGGCCGGCTGCTCATCACCACAATCCGGCTCGACAGATAGACCGATTCGAACACGCTGTGGGTCACGAAGACGACTGTCCAGCGCTGCTCCTGCCACAGCCGCAGCAAATCGTTGTTGAGGCGAAAGCGGGTGATCTCGTCGAGCGCGGCGAAGGGCTCGTCCATCAGCAGCACCTGCGGCTTGACGATGAGGGCGCGGGCGATCGACACGCGCATCTTCATGCCGCCCGAGAGTTCGCGCGGGTAGGCGCCGGCGAAGCGCATAAGCTTCACCATCGCCAGTGCCTCCTCGATGCGCGGCGCCGCGTCAGGGCGGCTGACCCCGGCGAGCTTTAGAGGCAGATAGACGTTGTCCGCGACCGTCGCCCAGGGCAGCAGCGTCGGCTCCTGGAACACGAAGCCGAGATCTCGGATCGGCTCGCCGCGCGAATCGTAGCGCGACAACGGCCAGTCGATCGTGCCGCCGCTGACCGCGCCTAGCCCGGCGATCAGCCGCAACAAGGTCGATTTCCCGCAGCCCGACGGCCCGAGCAGGCTGACGAACTCGCCCTGCGTGATGGCCAGATCGACATCGGCCAGAGCGACGGTGCCGTTCTGATAGACCTTGCCGACGCCGTCGATCCGGATCAGCGGCCGCTGCGGCCGGGTTTCGACGGCGGGGAAGCGGGCAACCAGGGCGTCAGGCATGCTCATGCTTCGCCGGAAGGGAGCAAGGTTCGTACCAAACACCCCGACATCAGGGGCCGCCGCTGAGAACCGCCCAATCTTCGTCATCGAGCGGGACCGGTTCGCCCGAGCGGATCAGCTCGGCGAAATCCTGGTTCGGCACCATCACCGTCATGCAATAGAGCCGGCCGGGCCCGGTATTCTCGATCACATGTGACGCTCTGGGAGGCAGCAACAGGCTGTCGCCGCGGCAGAAGCGCGTCGATCTGCCTTCGGAATAGGCGATTCCTTCGCCGGACAGCACATAAAACATCTCGAACGCCGCGGAGTGGACATTCGGCGGCGTCTTGCCGCCGGGGTCGAAAATCTCGATCGCAAAGACGAAATTGGCCTGTTCGCCGATCGGATCGAACACCAGCACCAGCCGGTTCGTGTCTCCGGGCGAGATCCGGTAGGCGCGGTAGTGCTCCCGCGATTTGGCGATCACGGCGCCGCCTGCGCCAGAGCATCGGCGAGCGCCGCCGAATTCGCGACAAAGCCGAAGCACTGCTTGACGTTGTAGAGCGTCGCGTCGCGGCAGAACTCGGGTGAGGTCGTCGCCGCGCAATCCTCAAGCAATACGCAGTCGTAGCCGAGAAAATTGGCGTCCTGCAGCGTGCACATCACGCACTGGTCGAGATTGACGCCAGCGAACAGTAGGGTGGTAGCTGCGAGGTTGCGCAGAATGCTGTCGAGCGGCGTGTCCCAGAAGCCGCTCATTCGGTACTTGTCGACATGGATGTCGTCATCCGCCGGCATCAGTTCATCCACGATCGCGGCGGCCCAGCTACCCTTTTCGAGGACCGGCGCGCCTGTTCCCGGCAGCTTGTCGCCGAGGCCGACGCCGCAGCCGCTCGGCTTATACACATGCAGCAGCGCTGGGCTCAGGTTGAGCCGGTCCGGGCGGTTGCCCCAGTTCAACCAAATGACCGGCACATCGGCCGCGCGCAACCGCGGCAGCAGGCGCCGCAGCGGCGCGATAGGCGTTCGCGCGGGTTCGATATCGACGCCGATATGGGCGAGCCAGCCGCCCGGCGCGCAGAAATCGTTCTGCATATCGACGACGATGCAGGCGGTACGCCGCAGGTCGATCGCGATGCGCTGCGGCTGGGCGGCGATCTCGGCGACGCGCGGCACTGCCGGCCGGCGCACCAAGTCGGCCTCGGTCTCCGACACCAGCCACGAATTGCGCTCGCTCGGCCCGAGCGGGACCTTGATCACGCGCCGTCTCCCGATACCTCGACCCCAAAACGAAATCGCAAGGCGCGTGCCAGCGCCCGGCAGGCTGGCCCGGCCTTTGCACATTCGGCGAGCAGCGACAGGAGCATGCATGGCGAAACCGCCAGCCAAGCTGTGGCAGGAGTTGGCGACAACGGATTTCGCCGGGCTCGACCCGGAACGGACTGTTGCCGTGCTACCGGTCGCCGCGATCGAGCAGCACGGGCCGCATCTGCCCCTCTGCGTCGATGCCGCGATCAATCAGGGTATCCTCGACGAGGTGATGCGCCGTCTCCCGGACGATCTGATGGCGGTCTTTCTGCCGCTGATGCCGGTCGGAAAATCGAACGAGCACGACGCGTTTCCGGGAACCCTGAGCCTGTCGGCCGAAACCCTGACCCGGGTGTGGACCGAGGTCGGCGAAAGCGTCGCTAGGGCCGGGTTGCGTAAATTGGTCATCGTCAACAGCCATGGCGGCCAGCCGCAGATCATGGACATCGTCGCCCGCGATCTGCGAGTGCGGCGGCAGATGTTCGTGGTAACGGTCAGCTATAGCGGGCTCGGCCGACCACAGGGGCTGTTCCCGGAGAGCGAGCTGAAGCACGGCATCCATGGCGGGTCGAGCGAGACCTCGCAGATGCTGCGTCTGCGCCCGGACCTGGTGCGCGAGGCCGAACGCCGCAATTTCGTGCCGCTGTCCCTGGCAATGGAAGCCGAATACTCGCATCTGCAGCCGGAGGGCCGGATCGGCTTCGGCTGGCAAACGCAGGACCTTCACCCGGCCGGAGCGTGCGGCAACGCGCTCGACGCCGATGCCGAGCGCGGCCGGCTGATCGTCGAATATGCCGCCGAGCGGTTTATCGAATTGTTGCGCGAGGTCGCCCGGTTTCCGCTGTCCGCGCTACGGCCGGGGCCGGGCGGTCGCGGTTCACTTGCATAGGAGCGCGTCTGCACATGCTGGTGACGAGACAACCCGTTCTGCGGCGGTTCTGGTACCCGGTGATGCCGTCGGCGAAGGTGGCCGACGAACCCGTGCCGTTCACGTTGCTCGGTAGCGACATCGTATTGTGGCGGGACGGCGATGGCGCGGTTGCCTGCTTTCGCGACCGCTGCTGCCACCGCACCGCGAGACTGTCGCTCGGCTTTATCGAGAGCGGGAACCTGGTCTGCGGCTATCACGGCTGGACCTACCGGCAGGATGGTGTCTGCGTTCGCATCCCGCAGCGCGAGAACCCGGACAACGTCAGAGGTGTGTGCGTCAGCGCATACCACGCGGCCGAGCGCTACGGTTATGTCTGGGTAGCGCTCAACGAGCCGCTCAGCGATATCCCGGACCTGCCGGAGGCTGGCCAGCCCGGCTTCCGCCAAGTCGACCAGTTCTACGAGACCTGGAACATCGGCGCGTTCCGCCTGATGGAAAACTCCTTCGATGCGGCGCATATCGCTTTCGTGCACCGCGCCACGTTCGGCAACGTGGACCGGCCGCGCACCGACGGCCATCGCGACATCAAAGTGTCGCCCTACCGCTTCGACACTTACAACGAAAGCCCGGTCAAGGTGCGCGGCGAGTTGGCCCATCGCGCCGTCCATACCAACAGCGGCGAGACGGTGCGGCGCAGCCACTCGACTTGGTGGATGCCGTTCATGCGGCGGCTCGCGATCAATTACCCGAACGGGCTTGTCCACTCGATCATCACCTGCGCAACGCCGATGACCGACGACAAGGCGATGATCCTGCAATGGGTCTACCGCAACGACACCGAGGCCGAAGTCAGCACCGCGGAGGTCATCGCCTTCGACCGCGCGATCACGCTCGAAGACAAGCGCATCCTCGAAGGGACTGACCCCGACGTCTGCCTCTCCGACAGCGACGGCGAGGAAATGCACATGCACACCGACCAGCCCGGCGTCGTGATGCGCCGCATGTTTACCCAGCTTCTAGCCGAGCACGGCGAGGCCGAGCAGCGCGCCGGGGCTTGATCGCAGGGACGAAACGGGGCGCGTGACTGTCCGGGAGCTCAGCGCCGCGAGCGGAGCACGGCCGGGGCGTGATCCGGCGACCTCTTTCCACAAGTGTTACTTTCATCAAATGACTGCTCTCGG
>DATARH010000321.1:0-6207 GCA_036264235.1 Allostellaceae bacterium | reverse complement strand
GACAACGGCGGTGACAAATCGAATGAAAAGAGTGGTGATAAATCGGATCAAAAAACCGGCGACAAAGACGAAAAGAAATCGGATGACAAATCCGACGATTTCTGGAGTCGCAAGAACCTGCTCGGCGACATCGGCGTCTTGCGGCCGGCTCTGCAGCAGCGCGGGATGACGCTGGCGATCGTCGATACCGACGAAATCCTCGGCAATGTCACTGGCGGACGTAAGCAGGGCGCGATTTACGAGGGCCTGACTGACCTCAGCCTCAGCATCGATTTCAAGCCGGCGACGCGCGGTATTCTATTCTCACGCGCCTATCAGATTCGCGGCCGTGGTTTGAGCGCCAATTACCTCGACAATCTGAACACGATGAGCGGCATCGAGGCGCAGCGCACGACTCGCCTCGTCGAGCTCTGGTACGAGCAGCACTTCGATAACTGGCGCATTCGGGTCGGGCAGCAGACGATCGGCAGCGAATTTCTCAGTCCGGAGAGCGCCCGGCTCTTTGTCAACGGCGCCTTCGGTTGGCCGACCCTGCCCGCCACCAATCTTCCGTCGGGCGGGCCCGGTTACCCGCTCGGTACGCCGGCCGTTCGGGTCCGAGTCGATCCCTTTGAAGGTCTCACCCTGTTCACCGCGGTGTTCAACGGCGACCCGACCGGCGCGGGGGTCGGCGGCTCGCAATTGGCAGATGCGTCCGGCACCGCGTTCCGCGTCGGTGACGGCGCTTTCGTGATCTCGGAAATCCGCTACAACGAGGCGAGCTCAGATCACAACCCGAGCTACCGCATCGGCGGCTGGTACAACACCGAGCGCTTCCCCGACCGGCATTTCGACACCGCAGGGCTGTCGCTGGCAAATCCGGCCAGCAACGGCAAGCCGCTGCAGCATGGCGGCGATTACAGCCTCTATGCCAGCGTCGACCTGCCGCTTCTCGAACCGGATTCGAAAACCGGCTTCCTGCTGTTTGCCCGGGCAATGGGCGCGCCGGGCGACCGCAACCTCGTCAACTTCTATGGCGATGCCGGAGTTAGCTATACGAATCCATTCGGCCTCGAAGGGGACAAGATCGGCCTTGCCGTCGGCTATGCGCGGGTCGGGCAGGCGGCGCGCGACCTTGATTCCGACACGGCACAATTCATCGGGCAATCGTTCCCGGTCCGCTCGGGCGAAGCCATATTGGAACTGACGTACCAGCACCAGCTCGCCGGCTGGTGGCAGGTCCAGCCTGATTTTCAATACATCATCAATCCCGGTGGCGGCATCCCGAACCCGATTGCTCCCTCTCGCCGGATCGGCGACGCCGCCGTGCTCGGCATCCGTTCGGTGGTGACGTTCTGAGTCGAGCCGGCCGCTTGCACCGGCATGCTGGAAGCGACACTTCTCTGGCGATGGAACGACGACTTACGTCCGCTGACGCCGAGGGGATCGCGCGCGCCGCGGAACTGCTGCGTGCCGGTCGCCTCGTGGCATTCCCGACCGAAACTGTGTACGGCCTCGGTGGAGACGCCTCGAGTGACACCGCAGTGGCGGCGATCTTTGCAGCGAAAGGCAGGCCGCGCTTCAATCCACTGATCGTGCATGTGCCGGGCCTCGCCGAGGCCGAGGCGCTGGCCCGTTTCGACGCGCGTGCCCGCAGCGTTGCGAGCCGTTTCTGGCCGGGGCCGCTGACCCTGGTGTTGCCACGACTGGAGACCAGCGGAGTGTCGCTGCTGGCGAGCGCCGGGCTCGGTACCGTGGCATTGCGGGTGCCCGCGCACCCGGTGGCACAGGCCCTGCTGCGCGCCGCGGGCCTGCCGATCGCGGCGCCGTCGGCCAACCGTTCCGGCCGGGTGAGTCCAACGACCGCGGCGCATGTCGCGGCCGATCTGGGCGATGCGGCCGCTCTGATCCTCGATGCCGGCCCGACTTCGATCGGCATCGAGTCGACCGTTCTGGACCTCAGCGACGCCGTGCCGACGCTGTTGCGGCCGGGCGGCATAACGCTCGAACAGCTGCGCGACGCATTAGGTGTCGTCGCGATTGCCTCCGACACGGAGGATGCGCCACGCAGCCCCGGGCGACTGACCCGACACTACGCGCCGGAGCGGCCGCTGCGCCTCGATGTGCAAGACGCGCGGCCGGGCGAAGCGCTGCTGGCGTTCGGACCTGGCCAGCCACCACCCGGGTTCGCCAAGACACTGTGGCTATCGCAGGGCGGCGATTTGACTGAGGCGGCGGCGAATCTGTTCGCAATGCTGCGTCGGCTCGATCGGCCGGATTTCGCCGCCATCGCCGTGATGCCGATCCCGGAAGAAGGGCTTGGTCGGGCGCTCAACGACCGGCTCCGACGCGCCGCCGCGCGCTGAAAACCTATTGGCTATCAGTCCCGCAACGAGGCGGCGCAGCCGAGAAACGCGGCCAAGGGGTGGGTGACGACATACGTCGGCACCTTGGCGAGGTAGCCGCTGAGCCGGCCCTTTGCTTCGAAACGCTGGCGGAATGGCGACTGCGCGAAGCGCTCGCCGAGACGCGGCACGATGCCGCCGGCGATGTAGACACCGCCCTGGGCTCCGAGCGTCAGCGCCAGGTTCGAAGCCATTGTGCCGAGCATCGCGCAAAACATGTCGGTGGCTTCGCGGCAGCGCGGATCGGCCGCCGCAGTCGCCGCATCGGTGATCTGCGCCGCGGTATATTGCTGCGCCGGCACCCCATCGACGGCGGCGGCCGAGTTGTAAATATTGACGATGCCGGGCCCCGAGATGCAGCGCTCGGCCGAAAGGTGATCGAACTGGCCGCGCATATGGTCGAGCACTGCCGCTTCCCGGCGGTTCGCCGGCGCCATTGTCGCGTGGCCGCCTTCGCCGATCAGCGGGATCCAGCGGGTGCCGGACGGGATCAGGCCGGACATCCCAAGCCCGGAACCCGGCCCGAGGACCCCAATCGGCCGGCCGGCCATCGGCTCGCCCGGCCCGATCTTGACCTTGTTGGCGTCGTCGAGATGCGGCAGCGCCAGCGCCTGAGCGGTGAAATCGTTGATCACGTTGAGCCGCTCGAACCCGATCTCGTCGCGCAGGCCGGAAATCGAGAAGCTCCACGGATGGTTGGTCATCCGCACCTCGTCGCCGGCAATCGCCGAAGCGATCGCGATTGCGCCGCGGCGCGGCATCGGCAAGTCGCCGCGCTGGCCCAGATAAGCTCGGATCGCGTCGCCGATCGCAGGGTAATCGGCATCCGCCAGAACCGCCGAATGCAGCAACTCACCGCTCGGCGGCGACACCAGGCCAAAGCGAGCGTTGGTGCCGCCGATGTCGCCGACCAGCCAGGTCTCGCCGGGGGAGCTTGCCGCACCGGTGGCCATCAGCGGCCACCCTCGGCCGCCGCGAGGGCGGCCAGAAAGCCATCGCTCCAGGCTGCGATATCGTTGCGCGATAGCGTCTTCATCATCGCGGTCCAGCGCTCCCGTCTCTCTTCGACCGGCATTTCTAATCCTTGCCGGATCGCATCGGCCATACCCTCGATGTCGTAGGGATTGACGAGTATAGCCTCGCCGAGCTCCTGCGCCGCACCGGCAAAGCAGGACAGTACCAGCATACCAGGATCATGTTGCCGTTGTGAGGCAAGATATTCCTTGGCGACCAGGTTCATGCCATCGCGGTAGGGCGTTACCAGGCCGATCCGGCTCGCCCGGAAAAAGCCCATTAGAATCCGATGATTGAAGCTCTTGTTTAGGTAGCGCAGAGGCGTCCAGTCGAATTCGGCGTAGCGGCCGTTGATGTGCCCGGTCGCAGCTTCCAGACGGCGCCGGATCTCGCGAAATTCCGGCACCGCGGTACGCGATGGCGGCGCGATCTGCAGGTAGACGATACGGCCGCGGCCTTCCGGATAATGCTTTAAAAGATGCGCATAAGCCTCGAAACGGGCCTCCAGTCCCTTTGAGTAATCGAGCCGATCGACCCCAACCATCAGCGCCCGCGCTCCGATGCTGTCCTCGAGCCGGCGCCAATGGCGCGATTTCTCGGCCGCCTCGCCTTGCGCGGCGACCGTCGCAACATCGATGCCCACCGGAAAGACGGCGGCCCGCAATGTCCGCCCGAACGCGCGCAGGTAGCCGCCACCGCGGTCCTCGGCGCCGGCAAAGCGCGTCAGGTAGTCGCGGAAGCCATGGAGGTCGGCCGCGGTCTGAAACCCGACAAGATCATACGCGCATAGCGCCTGCATCATATCGCGATGGTTCGGCAAGAGGCGCAGCAGCTCGGCCGCCGGGAATGATGTATGCAGGAAAAACCCGAGGGGCTGTGTCGCGCCATGCCGGCGCAGGGCCGCGCCGAACGGGATCAGATGGTAGTCATGCACCCAGATCAGGTCGCGCGGCGCCAGCATCGGCGCCAGCACGCGGGCGAATGTGTCGTTGACGCGCAGGTAGCCGGCTAGTTGCTGGCGGGAGAACTCAACCAGGGACGGCCGGTAGTGAAACAGCGGCCACAGCACGCGATTGGCGTAGCCGACGTAATATTCGTCGAAGTCACGGCGCGACAGATCGAGGGTCGCGGCCAGGATATTGCCCGCCTCCTCCCGCTTCGGGATCTCGCTGGGCTCATCGTGGACCTCGCCGCTGAACCCGAACCAGATGCCGCCGCGCGTGCCGAGCGCGTTGCGCAATGCCACCGCGAGGCCGCCGCTTGCGGCCTGGCCGGTTTCGATTGGGCCGACACGATTGGAAATGACGATAAGCCGCCGGTTCTCGCCGGGGGCGGAACGAGGTGTTGCGGGAGCAAGCCCATCGGGGGCCATGCGCGTCCTTGCGGTCGTCTGTGCCTGCCCCGAAACGTCGGGTGACGCCACCGCGTTCCCCTGCAATCTAAGGCTCAGCAGCTCCATCGTTCGACAACCAGGCGAGCACGGCCGCGACGTCGGGCAATGTGTAGGTGGCAAGGGTTTCGGCGTCAGGCGATCCCACCCGGATCGCGACGCCTTTGCGCCGCCTGATCTCGGCAAAACCCTCCTCATCCGTCAGATCGTCGCCAAGGAACACCGGGACCCGGCCGCGAAATGGCGGCTCGGCCAGAAACGCGGCGATCGCCCGCCCCTTGCCGAAGTCACGAGGCACCAGCTCGGCTACCATCTTGCCGCAGACTAGGCGCAGGGCTCCACTGCTCTCAGCCGCAACCTGCTCCGCGAAACGGGTCACTTCCTGCCGCAGCTCTGGGGCCGCACGGTAATGCAGCGCCAGCGTGCGTCCCTTGTCTTCGAGCCGGACCGGGGGATTGGCGGCTACGAAGGCTGCGACAGCGCCGCAGGCATCGGCGAGAACCGGCGTGAGTTCGATAGGGTCGACATCGGCGCGGCTGCCATCCGGCCGCCGTCGTTCGCCGCCATGCAGCCCGGCGGCGGCACCGCGCCACGGCTGCAACAGATCGTCCAGCGCGGCGATCGATCGGCCGCTGATCAGGGCGAACGCGCCCCCGTACCGCTCCTGGACCTGTTTCAGGAGCCCCGAAAGATGGGCCGGTGCACGCACGGCTTCAGGACTCTGAGCGATCTCCACCAGCGTGCCGTCGAAATCGACAAACAACGCCCCTCGAGGATCGGTCGGCGGCGGCTTAATCGGCTTTGCCATAGGATTGGGCAATCGGAGTGTCTGTAGCCAGCTTTTTGTGCGCCGCACACACACAGACCTGAAATCGTCATATTCGAGCTATGCCGAAATGCGAAAGCTGCTGCGATCTTCCAGAGAGGGGTTGACGCTGCGGCGCGGCATCCTTAATTTGTGCGGTGCGGCATGAATCGTCCTAGGATGGTTCTGCCGTACGTCTTCTAGGCGTTTCCTCCCTAAACTCGGGCCGCGCTGACGCGCGGCCCTTCTTTTTTGCCGGCCGGCAGCGGATGGCTGTCGCACTCGATGTCCTCGGCTACAAGCGCATCGGCTTCGATATCGGGCATCGGCGCGAGCTCGCGATAGATCGGCGCGAAATCGGGCCGGGTCGCGTCGAACAGCTGCTCGAAGCTGTCGATTACGAAGTAGGTCTCCTGGTAACGATCGATGTGATAGCGCGTGCGCATAACCCGGCGCAGATCGAAGCGCAGCCGGCGCGGCTGCGGATCGTCGAGGCAATAGACCGATTCGCCGGCCGAGGACAGGATGCCCGACCCGTAGATCCGGCGGCCTTCGGGCGTCGCGATCAGGCCGAATTCCACGGTGTACCAGTAGAGCCGCGCCAGCCGGTCGAG
>DATARH010000309.1:0-7706 GCA_036264235.1 Allostellaceae bacterium | reverse complement strand
ATCGAGATCGCGTCCTGGGACATCATCGGCAAGCTGTGCGGCCAGCCGGTCTACAATCTGATCGGCGGGCCGTCGCGCGAGCGGGTGCGCGTCTATGCCAATGGCTGGGCCGGGCGCTCGACGATCGAGGAGGGGGTCGAGCGCGGCCGCAAGGTGAAGGCGATGGGCTTCACCGCCGCCAAGTTCGACCCGTTCCCCGGGCCGTGGCGCAGCTATGTCGACCGCGCCGACGAAGACTTCGCGATCCGCTATGTCGCGGCGATGCGCGAGGCGCTGGGGCCGGAGTTCGAAATCCTGGTCGAGGCGCACCGCCGCTTTGCGCCGCAGCACGCGATCCGCATCGGGCACCGCCTCGCCGAACTCGGCATCGACTGGTACGAGGAGCCGTGCCTCGCCGACAATCTCGCGCTGTTGAAGGAGGTGCGCGCGGCGGTGCCGATCCCGATCGTCACCGGCGAGGCGCTCTACACCAAGGAGCAATTTTTCGCCTGCATCGCGCAGCGCGCTGCCGACATCCTGAACCCGGACATCTGCGCGATCGGCGGCATTACCGCGCTGCTCGACATCGCCGCGATGGCGCAGCCGCAGGCGATCGTGATGTCGCCGCACAACTACAATTCGACGCTGATCGGGCTGGCGGCGACCGTGCATGTCTCGGCGGTGATCCCGAATTTCAAGATCACCGAGTATTTCATCAATTTCGAAAGCGCATGCCGCGAGGTGGCGAGCGCGTCGCTGGCGGTGAAAGAGGGTTGGGTCGAATTGCCGACCGCGCCGGGGCTCGGCGTCGATGTCGATGTCGAGCGGCTGCGGGCGCACCCGCATGCGGAAGCGACCAAGCACGGCTTCCGGCAGTACCAAGACGAATACCCGAAAAAGGGCTATGTGCCGCGCCTGTCGGAGACGAAGATCTAGTTCACAATGAGGCAGCGAGGCGGTGAGGGCTCGGCGCTACGGAACATTGTGCCTCACTGTCTCATCGTCTCGTTGTGAATAATTTGTTTGGGAGGAAGCGATGCCACGATTGGCCGGAAAAGTTGCGCTGATCACCGGCGCGGCGGGCGGACAGGGCACCGCCGATGCGGAAGCGTTTGTGCGCGAGGGCGCGGCGGTCGTGCTGAGCGACATCGATGCGGCTGCCGGCGAGGCGCTGGCGAAGCGGATCACCGATGGCGGCGGCAAGGCGCTGTTCCGGGTGCAGGACGTATCGGACGAGAATTCTTGGCAGGAGATCGTCGCGGCCGCGGTGCGCAAGTTCGGCGGACTGCACATCTTGGTCAACAATGCCGGCACAATCGCGCGGCAGGGCATCGTCGACACGACGCTGGACGCGTGGAACCGCACGATGGCGGTGAATTTGGCCGGGCCGCTGCTCGGGATGAAGCATTGCGCGCCCGCGATCCGCGATTCCGGTGGCGGTGCGATCGTCAACATCTCCTCGACCGCGGGGCTGACCGCGCATGACGATGCCGCCTACACCGCCAGCAAATGGGGGCTGCGCGGGTTGACCAAGACCGCGGTGCTACAATTCGCGGCGTGGAACATCCGGGTCAATTCGATCCATCCCGGCCAGATCGCCGAGACCGGTTTCTTCCAGAGCGGCGGCCCGGCCTTCGCGCATGCCGCGCGCACCGCGATCCCGATGCACCGGCAGGGCCTGCCGAAGGAATGCGCCGACCTCGTGCTGTTCCTCTGCTCGGACGAAGCGAGCTTCATCAACGGCGCCGAGATCGCGATCGATGGCGGCTATATCGCCGCCGGGCTCGCCAACATGCGCAACCTGGTCCGCTCGCAATTCACCGGCGCCAACAGCTGATGGGCCGACTCGACGGCCCAAGACTCGACGGCAAAATTGCGCTGATCACCGGCGCGGCGGCCGGCCAGGGCGCCGCCGACGCCGAGCTGTTCGCGCGCGAAGGCGCGGCGCTGATGCTGACTGATATCGATGGCACCGCTGGGCAGGCTTTGGAGGTGCGGCTTCAGGCGCAAGGCGCGCGTGTCAAATTCCAGGCGCAGGATGTCAGCGAGGAGGCCGGCTGGCAAAGGGTTGTCGCCGACACCGTCACCGCGTTCGGCGCGCTGCACATCCTGGTCAACAACGCCGGCACGATCGCGCGCCAGGGCATCACCGACACGACGCTCGAAGCGTGGAACCGCACGCTCGCGGTGAACCTGACCGGCGCGATGCTCGGCATGAAGCATGCCGCACCGGCGATCCGGGATTCCGGCGGCGGCGCTATTGTCAACATCTCCTCGACCGCCGGCATGACAGCCTATGACGACGCCGCCTATACCGCCAGCAAATGGGCGCTGCGCGGGTTGACCAAGACCGCGGCGCTGCAATTCGCGGCGTGGAACATCCGGGTCAATTCGATCCATCCGGCGACGATCGCCGACACCAGCTTCGCCCGGGTCGGCGGCGCCGGCTTCGCAGACGCGGCGGCGGCGGCGATCCCGGCGGGACGACTCGGCCTGCCAACCGATACGGCCGAGCTCGTGCTGTTTCTGTGCTCCGACGCGGCGAGCTTTATCACCGGCGCCGAGGTATCGATCGACGGCGGCTATATCGCCGCCGGCACCGCGCATCTCAGGAACCGCATTCGGGCCGATTACCGCAGCAACAGTTAGTCACAACCAGCCGGTATCGGCTTCGAGGCCCATCCGGTACTGGCCGACGGTCTCGAAATGCTGCTGCCGGCCCTGCAGCTGCTGCGCGACACTGTGAATGTCGCGGAAGCGGCGCTCGAATGGCTGATTGTTGAAGATCGCTCCGGAGCCGGCGGCCTGATACAGCACATCGACGGTCTCGACCGATTGATGGATCGCAAAGGTCGAGGCGAGGCGGATCGTCATCCGCTCGTCGAGAGTGATGTGGCCGCGCTCCTTCACCGCCGCGGTGATCTCCTCGAGCGAGCCCAACAGCCAGCGCCGCGCCGCGCCGATCCGCGCTTCCGATTGCGATGTCAGCGCCTGGATCACGTTGTTGTTGCGCATCGTGTTCTTGGCGCCGCGCGGGATCTTGTCGCGCGCCAGCTCGATGAAATCGCCGAGCATGCCGCGGGCGATGCCGAGCGCGACCCCGGCAAACCCGGCGGCGTACAGCGACAGGCTGCTGAATTTGTAGAGAAGCCCCGGCTCGCGCGCCGTCATGTCGCGTCGCGACAGCACATCGACCGCGTAAGCTTCCGGCACGAACAGATCGGTGACCGAATACTGGTCGCTGCCGGTGCCGCGCAGCCCGATCGTGTGCCAGATGTCGGTGAATTTGGTGGCGCTCTTCGGGAACAGCATCGTCAGCACGACCGGGTTGCCGTCGCGGCGCAGCCGCGGCTTGCCGTCGGCCTCGATCACCGGCACATGGCAGCCGAGCCAGCTCGCGTGGTGGCTGCCGCTGGCGAAGGACCAGCTGGCGGTGACGCGGTAGCCGCCTGGCGCGACCCGCGCCTCGCCCGGCCCCGGCCCCCAGGCGAGGATGCCGCGCGGCCCGCCGAAAATTTCGCACGCCACCTCCGGCGAGAGATAGGCCGCGGTCATCGAGCAGCCGGAATTCTGGTTGAGGCACCAAGCGGCGCTGGCGTCGATCTTGGCCAGCTCCTCGATCAGCGGCACGTACTCGGCCGGCAGCAGCTCGGCGCCGTTCAGCGAATGCGGCAGCAAGAGACGGAACAGCCCGCCTTCGACCATCGCCTCGATCGTCGCCGCCGGCAGCTCGCGGCTGCGGTCGATCTCCTCGGCCGCGGCGGTAAGAGCCGGCGCCAGCGCCCGCACCCGCTCGAGATAGGCGGCGGGCGAAGCCGCGCGCGGCGCAGGGGCGATCCTCGGTTCGGCCCTCGGTTCGGCGCTGTCGGGGGGCATGGCGCGTCCTGTTGCTGCGATCAGCTTGGTGTGAGCGGGCAAGTTCACTAGAGCGGCGCCGCCGCTGTCAAGCAAGCCGGTTCGGCTCGCCACCTATCCCGCCGCCTATGTCGCAGATTAATGCGCGAACCCTGTGGGACATGCGCCGTTTGCCCTCCGTGTTTACACCGGCAGTGACGGAAGGACGCCGAATGTCGCCGGTCGCGGTCAGGGTTTGGCTGCTGCTCGGGACGATGTCGGCCGCCGATGTGCTCTGGTGCGCGGCGCAGGGGCTGGTGGTCAGCCATTGGCGGCCGTTCGCGCTGGTCGCGATCGCGCTGGCGGCATTCGGCCTAGCCACCCGGCGCGCCGGCCGGCTGCGCTGGCTGGGCGGCGTCGCCGAATGGTCGCTGCTGTGGCTGATCTTCTCGGCGGGCGGTGCGATCCTGACCTACGCCGCCGCGACCCGCGACGGCCCGCTCTACGACCAGCAGCTTGCCGCAATCGACCGGGCGCTCGGCTTCGATTGGGGCGCCTGTCTCGCGCTCGTCAACGGCCACCCGGCGGTCAAGACCGTGCTGTGGGCCTGCTACAGCAGCCTGTTCTCGCAGATCATTCTGTCGGTCGCCTGGTTCACTTGGATCGGCTGGCCGCAGCGCAATGCCGAATTGCTTGCCAATGCGAGCCTGGCCCTGCTGCTGACGACCGCGATCTTCTGCCTGTTTCCGGCGTTCGGGCCCGGCGTCGGGGTGCCCGGCTTCGAGCTCGCCTATGTCGACGATCTGACCGGCCTGCGCAACGGCACGCTGCCGTCGCTGGATGTGATGCTGCTGAAGGGGGTGATCACCTTCCCGTCGTTTCACGCCGTGCTCGCGGTGTTGTTCGTATGGTCGCATCGCGGCTCGGTCAGCCTGGTTCCGGCGGCGGCGCTGAACACGGTGATGCTGCTGGCGATCCCAAGCGAGGGCGGTCATTACCTGATCGACATTTTCGGCGGCCTCGCGGTCGCCGGGATCACGATCGTCGCCCTGGGGGCGCTGCCGTTGCCGGCGCCGATGCTGGCCGCGGCCCGCTTCTCCAGCCGCACCGCGTGAGGGTTCGCCCGGCTGGATTCGCCGGCCAGGTCGCCGGACCGGACGAGCATCACAGGGCTGAGCGCCGCTGGCGGCGCCGCGCTCGTTTCGCGCCACTGGATCGCCTAAACTCGGCCGATGCCGATCCGCCAATTGCCGCCGGTCGTGGTCAACCGCATCGCCGCCGGCGAGGTGATCGAGCGGCCGGCGGCGGCAGTCAAGGAGCTGGTCGAAAACGCGATCGACGCCGGCGCGACCCGGATCGAGGTCGCGTTGCGCGACGGCGGCCAGAGCCTGATCGCGGTCGGCGACAATGGCTGCGGCATGAGCCGCGGCGAGCTGGCGTTGGCCGTCGAGCGGCACTGCACCTCGAAGCTGCCCGACGACGATCTCTTGCGCATCACCGCCCTCGGCTTCCGGGGCGAGGCGCTGCCGTCGATCGGCGCGGTGAGCCGCCTGCGCATCGTGTCGCGTCCGCCCCCGGGACGCGACGGCAGCGACAGCGCCTGGGAGATCACGGTCGAGGGCGGCGAGGTCCGGCCGCCGGCGCCGGCGGCGCATCCGCCCGGCACCCGCGTCGAGGTCCGCGACCTGTTCTTCGCGACCCCGGCCCGGCTCAAATTCATGAAGACCGCGCGCAGCGAGCGCGACCAGGCGGTCGACACGGTGCGGCGCCTCGCGATGGCCTATCCGGGAATCGCCTTCACCGTAATCGGCGACGACGAGCGGGTGCTGCTGCGCCTGCCGGCGACCGAGACGCGCGAGGCGAGGCTCGCCAACCTGCTCGGCCGCGACTTCGCCGAGAATTCGGTGCCCGTCGCGGCCGAGCGCGAGGGCTTTCGCCTGACCGGGCTGATCGGGTTGCCGACCCTGAACCGGTCGCTGCCGCGCGACCAGTATCTCGTCGTCAATGGCCGGCCGGTGCGCGACCGCCTCTTGGTCGGGGCAGTACGCGGCGCCTATCAGGACGTGCTGGCGCGCGACCGCCACCCGATTGTCGCGCTGTTCCTCGATGGGCCGCCCGACGAGATCGACGTCAATGTCCATCCGGCCAAGGCCGAGGTGCGGTTTCGCGACGCGGCGCTGGTCCGCGGCCTGATCGTCGGCGCGCTGCGGCATGCGCTCGACGCCGCCGGCCACCGCGCCTCGACGACCGTCGCCGACGCCGCGCTCGGCGCGTTCCGCACCGGCCATGGCGGCGCGGCCCCAGCCGCTTGGGAGCCACGCTTTTCCTTTCCACCGAGCCTACCGCCGCGGTATCTGGCCGAGGCCGGCAACGGCTTTCTCGCCCCCGAGCGGCCGGTGGCGGTCGCGGCCGAGCCGGGGTTCGCCGAGCCGCCGGCGGACTCGTATCTCGGCGCGGCGCGAGCGCAGCTGCACAACACCTATGTCGTCGCCGAGACCGCCGACGGCATGGTGCTGGTGGACCAGCACGCGGCGCATGAGCGGCTCGTCTACGAGCGGATGAAAGAGGCGCTCGCCAGCCGCGGCGTCGCCCGCCAAGTGTTACTGCTGCCCGAGGTGATCGAGCTCGACGAACCGGTCGCGGCGCGGCTCTCGGCTCGCGCCGAGGAACTCACCGAGTTCGGCCTGGTACTCGAACCGTTTGGCGCCGGTGCGGTGATCGTCCGCGAGGTGCCGGCGCTGGTCCCCGGGCTCGACGTCAAAGCGCTGGTGCGCGACCTCGCCGACGAACTCGCCGAATGGGACGACGCGCTGGCGCTGAAGGAGCGGATCGAAGAGGTCTGCGGCACCTTGGCGTGCCATTCGAGCGTGCGCGCCGGCCGCCGCCTGTCGCCGGCCGAGATGGACGCGCTGTTGCGCCAGATGGAGGCGACGCCGAACAGCGGCCAGTGCAACCACGGCCGCCCGACCTATGTGAAGCTGGCGCTGGCCGATATCGAGCGGCTGTTCGGACGGCGCTGACAGAAAGGACATTGCCATGAAACCGGCGAACCTGCTGTTCATTCTGTCCGACGAGCACAATCCGCGGGTGCTCGGCGCCGGCGGGCACAAGATGATCAAGACGCCGAACCTCGACCGGCAGGCGGCATCCGGCGTGCGCTTCACCAGCGCCTATTGCAACTCGCCGATCTGCGTGCCGTCGCGCGCCGCGCTGGCGACCGGGCGCTATGTTCACCAGAACCGCTTCTGGGATAACGCGATCGCCTATGACGGCAGCATGCCGAGCTGGCACCACCGGCTGCGCGATGCCGGTCACGAAGTCACCTCGATCGGCAAACTTCACTTCCGCAGCGCCGACGACGACAACGGCTTCACCGAGGAAATCATGCCGCTGCACATCGTCGATGGGATCGGGGACCCACTCGGCTGGCTGCGCGATCCGCTGCCGGTGCGCAAGGCGGCGCTGCGGCTCGGACCCGACGCCGGCAGCGGCGATTCGAACTACCAGAATTATGACGACAAAATCACTGCCGCGGCGATCGATTGGCTGAAGGAGCGCGCCACCCGCCGGCCGGAGAAACCGTGGGTGCTGTTCGTGTCGCTGATCTGTCCGCATTTCCCGCTGATCGCGCGGCCGGAATGGTATGGGCTCTATCCGTTGGACGAGGTTCCAGAACCGGCGCTCTATACGCCGCACGAGCGGAACGACCATCCATATGTCGCGGCGATCCGCGAATGCATGGTCTATGACAAGGCGATGGACGACGAGAAGCGCCGGAAGGCGATCGCCGCCTATTTCGGTCTCGTCAGCTTTGTCGATCACAACATCGGCAAGCTGCTCGACGCGCTCGACGCGACCAGGCTCGCCGACACCACGCGGGTGCTCTATTCGAG
>DATARH010000302.1:0-1611 GCA_036264235.1 Allostellaceae bacterium | reverse complement strand
CGGCAACCAGCAGCGCCACATATTTGATGAACAGGCGGCTGCGCACGATCGAAGCGCCGACCGCCGGCCCGGCCTTGCCGAGACGGCCGGCCATGCGGCCCACCGGCCCGGGGCGCTGATCGGTATCCGCTTTCATTTCATCATCTTAGCATATTTGCGGAACCTGGCAGCTGCCTTTATTCAAGGACTTCGTCGGCGGTGGCTAGGAGCGTCTGCGGGAGGGCCAGTCCGAGCGATTTTGCGGTCTTGAGATTGATGACGAGCTGGAACTTGCTCGCCACCTGGACCGGCAAATTGGCCGGTTTTTCGCCGCGCAGGACGCGGTCGACATAGCCGGCAGCCTGGCGGTACTCCTCGGCGACATCGGGACCATAGGAGGCGAGCCCCCCGGCCGTCGCGAAGGTTCGCAGCGGATAAATGGCCGGCAATCGAAACTGGGTCGCCAACGCGACGAGCGAATCGCGGAGCGAAATATTCTCCCCTATTCGCAACGCAAGCAGCCCGCCATTTGGCGAGCGTGCAAAGGCCGCGACTGCCGGCTCGATCGCTGACTTGTCGGCTGTATCGATCACACTGAGCTCGAGGCCAAGCGAGGGCGCGGCGGCCTGAACAATTGCGAATTGCGATACCGAGCCGGAATTGTTCGGGCTGTGAAAAACACCAACCCGCATCAAGGCCGGCACCATCTCTTTGAGGATTTGGAGCCATTTTGCCCCCAAGCCGAGTTCGGCCGGTGAAAAACCCGTGGCATTGCCGCCCGGCCGCGCCAGGCTCTCGACAAGGCCGAGCGTAACCGGGTCGGTCACCGCGACGAATATGATCGGCACCTTGCGCGTCGCTTGCTGCAGCGCGAGAACCGCCGGCGCCGAAGCTGCCACGATGACGTCCGGGTTGAGTGCAACGAGTTCTTCGGCGTTCTTGCGAACATGCTCGGCATCGGCCCCCCAGCGAAAATCGAGCCGGATATTCCCGCCTTCGGTCCAGCCGAACTCGTCGAGCGATTTCAGCAAAGCGGCAATCCAGCGCGCCCCATCGGGGTCACCTTCGGACAGATTCATAAAGACGCCGATATGACGGACGCGATTGTCCTGCTGCGCGCGCGCGGCAAGCGGCCATGCCGTCAAGCCGCCGGCCAGCGCAATGAAATCGCGCCGCCTCATTCGATCACCTCGTCGGCGCGCGTGATCAGCGACTGCGGCAAGGTGAGCCCGATGGCACTGGCGGCCTTGAGATTGACCGAGAGCGTGAATTTGGCCGGCTCCTGCACCGGTAAATCTCCCGGACGGGTGCCGCGCAGGATGCGATCGACATAGTCCGCGGCGCGGCGGAAAATATCCGGATAATCGGACGCGTAAGCCATCAGCCCACCGCTCGGCGCGAAAATCTGGCTGCCGTAAATCGCCGGCAGCCGGTAGCGTACGACCAGCGAGACCAGAAAATCGCGATGTTCGGTGAGGAACGTGTCGAACATGGCGACGATCACACCGCCCGGTGTCGCCGCCGCGGCCGCAACCGCGCTTTCGAGTTCCGCGGTGCTCGTAGACGGCGCCGGCGTCACGGTGACGCAGAGGGTTTGCGCCGCCGCCTGCGCCGCGTGTAGATAGTTCTCGG
>DATARH010000215.1:0-9975 GCA_036264235.1 Allostellaceae bacterium | reverse complement strand
CCCTCGATGAGGTCGGTGCCCCCGAGGTGTGGGTGACGCATGGCCGCGAGGAGGCGCTGGTTCATTATGCCGAGCAAACGGGCCGGCGTGGCCGCGCGCTGTCGCTCATCGGTTTCGAGGAGGATGAGGAGTGAACCGCTTCGCGGCGCTAATCGACGCACTGCTGTTCACCCCGTCGCGCAATGGCAAATTGCGGTTGATGCAGGAATATTTTGCGACCGTGCCCGACCCGGAGCGCGGCTGGGCGCTGGCGGCGCTGACCGGAGAACTGGGCTTCGCGGAGGCTAAGCCGAACCAAGTGCGCGATCTCGCGATATCGCGCGTCGACCCCGAGCTGTTCGGCTGGTCGCTCGATTTTGTTGGCGATCTCGCCGAGACGGTGGCGCTGAGCTGGCCAAAAGTGTCCTCAGCGCTGGAGGGCGAAGTTCCCGCTCTTAGCGAGATTGTCGAGACGCTCCAGAATGCGAGCCGGGCAGAGGTCGGGTCGCATCTCGCGCCGTGGCTCGACGCGCTCGATGCGACCGGGCGCTGGGCGCTGTTGAAGCTGGTGACCGGCGCGCTGCGGATCGGCGTGTCGGCGCGCCTGGCGAAGCTGGCGCTGGCCGAATGGAGCGGCATCGATGCCGCCGAGATCGACGAGGTGTGGCACGGCATCGCACCGCCCTATACCGCGCTATTCGATTGGCTCGAAGGCCGGGCGCGGCGCCCACAGATCGGAGACCTGCCGACCTTCACGCCGCTGATGCTGGCGCAGGCGCTCGAAGACGCCGATCTCGACGCACTCGACCCGCGCGACTTCAGCGCCGAGTGGAAATGGGACGGCATCCGCGTGCAGCTCGTCGGGCGTGGCGGCGACAAACGGATCTATTCGCGCTCCGGCGATGATATCGGCCCCGCCTTTCCAGACATCCTTGAAGCCATGCCGGACGCGGTGACGCTCGACGGTGAGCTGCTGGTGCTGCGTGACGGTGCGGTGGCGCCGTTCAACGACCTGCAGCAGCGCCTCAATCGCAAACTGCCAAACCCGAAGCTATTGTACGAATTTCCGGCGGCGGTGCGGCTCTACGACGTGCTGCGCGACGGTGGCGACGATTTGCGCACGCTGCCCTTCATCGACCGGCGGCAGCGACTCGAAGACTGGTACGGCGCCGCACCGCGACCAACCCTCGATTTGTCGCCGCTAATCCCGTTCGCTGATTGGGACGAGCTGCGCGCGCTGCATGCCGGTGCCCGTGCCGAAGGCATCGAGGGCATCATGCTGAAGCGCAAGGACTCGCTTTATGTCAGCGGCCGACCGAAGGGGCCGTGGTTCAAATGGAAGCGGCATGCGCTGACCGTCGACACCGTGCTGATGTACGCGCAGCGCGGCCACGGCAAGCGATCGTCGTTTTATTCCGATTATACCTTCGGCACCTGGCGCGGCGACGCGCTGGTGCCGGTCGGCAAGGCCTATTCCGGCTTTACCGACGAGGAGCTGCGCCGGCTCGACAAATGGGTGCGCGACAACACCGTCAACCGCTACGGCCCGGTGCGCGAGGTCGCGCCGGGGCTGGTGCTCGAGATCGCGTTCGACAGCGTACACCGCTCGAACCGGCACAAATCGGGGGTGGCGATGCGCTTCCCGCGAGTGCACCGCATCCGCTGGGACAAGCCGTATCGCGAGGCCGACACGCTGGAAGCCCTCGAACGGCTGGTCACCTGATCACCGCAACGGCGCGATCAACCCGCGGCGTTCGAGGTCGGGATAGACACCGCCGTGCCGCATCATGTCGAGAAGCATCGGCGGCACCGGCGACGCCTTCAGCACCGCACCGGTGTCGCGGTTGCGCACGGTGAGCTCGTCGAGGGAAATCTCGGCGGTCTGTCCCTCGGCGAAGGCGGCGTGGACGCCCGGGCATTCGAGCGCGATCAGCCCGAAATTGACCGCGTTGCGGAAGAAGAGGCCGTTGATCGAGTCGGCGACCAGCGCCGCGATGCCGAGATTGCGCAGCGAGCGCGCCGCCGGCCGGCTCGATCCCATGCCGTAATTCAGGCCGCAAACAATGATGTCGCCGGACCGCATCTCGTCGACCCAGCCCGGCCGGTTGGCCGAGAACACCGCGCGCTTCTGCTCGTCCTCGGTCGCGAACAGCAGCGACCCCGGCAGCATCAAATCGGTGTTGATGTTGTCGCCGAATTTCCAGACCCGGCCGGTAATCATGCGATATCTCCAGCCGCTGCGATCTTGCCAGCGATCGCCGAGGCTGCGACCGTCGCGGGCGACGCCATGTAGATGCGCGCGGTGGGATCGCCCATGCGACCCTTGAAGTTGCGGGTGCTGGCGGTGATACAGGTCTCGCCCGGGCCGAGCACGCCCATATGGCCGCCGAAACAGGCGCCGCAGGTCGCCGGCGTCACCACCGCGCCGGCCTCGATCAGCGCCGCGATGTAACCGGCCTTCAGTGCGGCGCGGTACACCGATTGGGTCCCTGGTGTCACCAGGAAACGCACCCCGGGTGCGACCTTGCGGCCGGCGACGACCCGGGCCGCCTCGGCGAGATCGTCGAGCGTGCCGTTGGCGCAGGAGCCGATAAAGGCCTGTTGGATCGGCTCGCCGGCGACCTCGCCGACCGGCACCGAATTCTTGATCACCGCGTCGGGCAGCGCGACCAGCGGCTCGATCTTTGATAGATCGATGTCGCGCCGGTCGGCGTAATCGGTGTCGGGGTCGGGCGCCACCGACGTGAACGGCGACGGGTTGCGTTCGCGGACATACAACACGAGGCGCTCGTCGGCCTCGAAGGTGGCGAACTCGGCGCTGAGTTCGGCCCCCATTGTCGCGATCGTGCGGCGCGCGTCGATGCCAAGCCCGGCGAGACCGGGTCCGCCGAATTCGACATTCTGGTTGGTGTGGTGACCCCAGGTTCCGGCGATGTGCAGGAACAAATCCTTGGCATAGACCCCGGGCCGCAATACGCCGGACAGCTGGTACCGTACGGTTTCACCGACCCGGAACCAGGCCTTGCCGGTCGTCACCGCGGCAAGGAGGTCCGGCGCACCGATGCCGCGGGCGGCGCAGTTGAATGCGCCCGAAGCGCAGGTGTGCGAGTCACTGCACACCAGCACCGTGCCCGGCAGCGCATAGCCGCGATCGGCGACAACGGCGTGGCTGATCCCCTGGTCCGGACCAACATCGTGGAACCGCGTAATGCCGAAGCGGCGCACGAAGTCGCGGCCATAGGTCTGCGCCTCTGCCGAGGCTTTGTCCGGCGCCGGCACCATGTGGTCGTAGATTACCGCCACCTTGTCGGGGTCGTGCACTTTGAGGATGTCGCGGCGCGTGTTGGCGTGGAAGCTGGTGTCCATCATCACCGCGATATCGACATCGACGACCGCGAGGTCACCGGGCCGGACCTGCGGCTGCCCGCTCGCCCGCGCAAAGATCTTTTCGACGATCGTCATGCCCATCGGCGCTTCCCTACCCTTTTTTTTCGGCCAGCGTCAGCAGTCGGCCATAGCCGGGGATCGGCTCACCGACGCCGCTGAGCCGCAGCGCATTCCACATCATCGCCGACGCGCTCGAGATGACCGGTTTCCCGAGGTCATGTTCGAGCACCTGCAGCACCGGCAGGGTCGGCATGCCGGTGCCGGTCAGGAACACCGCCTCGACCTCCGTCGCGTCGATCGAGCGCGCCAGTCTGTAGGCATGCTCAGCGGTCAGATCGTAGATGTTGGTGACGTCCGGCAGGTTTTCGTACCGCGGCACCTCGAACCCGTGCGCTTCCAGATGCGCCTTTCCCTGCAGCATCGTCTCGCGGGCATAGGGCGCGCCGAGCGCGATCCGCTTAACGCCGAGCCGCTGCAGCGCGCGCGCCACAGAACCGAAGGCGGTAACGATGCGGCTGCCGGATGCCTGCTGCAGCCGCGACAACAGTTCGGCCTCGCGCTCGCGACCGAGGTGATAGCTGGTCGCGGTGTGGGCGATCACGATGATATCCGGGTTGACCAGCGCCAGCATCTCGACGCTCTCGTCGATGTGCTCCAGCATCATCCGATTGCGCACGTCCTGCCCGTCCGGCGCGCCCGGGCTGCCGCGCGCAATCATCCGGTGGAAATGCACCGACACACCGGAGGGCGCGATCGCGATCATCTCGGTCTCGACGGTCGGGTTGCCGGGCGGCACCAGAAAGCCAAGCCTCGCGCGCCAGCCGATCATCTCGCCCTCCCCTCCGTCAGATCGAAATCTCGCGGCCGATCTCGACGACCGACTCGCGCGGCAGCCGGTAGAACTCGGTGACGCGCGCGGCGTTGCGCTGCATCGCCGCGAACAGCGCCTCGACCAACCGCGGCAGACGCTTGGCGTCGTCGCTCGCGACGACGGTCTCGTGACCGACGTAATAGGTCACGTCCGACAAATCGACCTCGCAATGCGCAGCAGCAGCCTGCCGCAGAAGCTCGGGCAGATCGGGCCGCTCCATGAAGCCGTAATGCGCCGTCAGGCGCCAGAATTGCGGCGCCATCTGCTGCAGTTCGAGACGCCTTTCCTCGCCGACCGACGGCACCAGCTCGGTGACGGCAGTGATCACGACGACGTGCTGATGCAGTGCACGGTTGTGCTTAAGGTGCCAGACCAGCACCGGCGGTGTGTGCCGCAGGGTCCGTGTCAGAAACACCGCGCTGCCGGGGACCCGCGGAATCTTCCGCTCGGCAAGCCAGGTCAATAGCGCTTCGATCGGCATCACAGTCTGCTCGACCCGGTCATGCATTGCCCGCACGCCGGTGTGCCATATCCACATAACCGCGTAGACGGCAGCGGCGAGCAGCACCGGGACATAGCCGCCCTCGGCAAACTTCTGCAGATTGGCGGCGGCGAAGGCTGCGTCGATGATCAGGAAGATGCCGGCGACGACGCCGGCCAACGGCAGGCTCCACTGCCAAATCTCGCGCATCGCGATGAACAGCAGCGCCGAGGTCATCAGCATCGTCACCGCCACAGCGATACCATAGGCCGAAGCGAGATTGTCGGATTTGCCGAAACCGATCGTCAGCGCAAGGGTGACGATCATCAGCAGCCAATTGACGGCGCCGACATAAATCTGGCCGTAACCCTCCTCTGAGGTCTGGGTGATCTGAAGCCGCGGCAGCCAACCGAGCTGGATCGCCTGTCGGGTCATCGAGAACGCGCCGGTGATGATCGATTGGCTGGCGATGATCGTGGCGACGGTCGCCAGTAGCAGCAGCGGGATTAGCAGCATCGGCGGGCACAGCTGGTAGAAGATGCTGTCGCCGACGGGCGCACCGTCGAGTACCAGCGCCGCCTGGCCGGCATAATTGAGGACAAGGGCCGGGAACACAAAGACCAGCCATGCGACGCGGATCGGGCGCGGACCGAAATGTCCCATATCGGCATAGAGCGCCTCGGCGCCGGTGACGCACAGGAAGACGCCGCCGAGCACAAGGAAACTTTTGGCACCGCCGGCAAACAGGAAGACGATGCCGTGCCACGGATTGAGCGCCGCCAGCACGCTCGGATGTTGCGCGATGCCCCAAAATCCGAGCAGGGCAATGACGATGAACCACACTGCCATCAGGGGGCCGAAGGCACGGCCGATGCGGGCGGTGCCGAGCGGCTGGATCGCGAACAGCGCCACCAAGATGGCCACCGCGGCGGGAAGAATGACCGGCTGCAAGGCAGGCGTCGCGAGCTGCAGGCCTTCGAGCGCCGACAGCACGGAGATCGCCGGCGTGATCGCGCCGTCGCCATAGATCAGCGCGGCACCGAACAGGCCGAGCGCAACGATTGCCGGCCGGTGCTGCCGCTTCAGGCCGATCAGCGCCATCAGCGCCAGGATGCCGCCCTCGCCGTCATTATCGACGCGCATCGCGATCGACACGTATTTGACCGAGGTGATCAGGATCAGCGTCCAGACGATCAGCGACAGCGAACCCAGCACCATCGCCGGGTCGGGCTTATCGCCGGCGAGACCCAGCACGATCTTAAAGGTGTAGAGCGGGCTGGTGCCGATATCGCCGAAAACGACGCCGAGCGCGGCGAGGCCGAGCGCTGCTAGTCCGGGCCGCGCCGCGTGTGGCGGATCGGCGGCGATCGCCACATCGGTCATGCGTTTCCCCCACTGTAGCGAATATCGAGAATCTCGATGACCTCGACCCCAGCCGGGGTACGCAATTCGACGACATCGCCCTCCCGCGCCTTCAGCAGCGCCCGTGCCACCGGCGATACCCAGCTGATGCGGCCCTGGTCTAGGTCAGCCTCGTCGATGCCGACGATCGTCACCGTCTTTTCGTCGCCGCGCGAATTCTCGTACGTGACTGTGGCGCCGAAGAACACCTGGTCCCGGTTTTTCTGCTGTGCCGGATCGACGATCTCGGCGCTTTCGAGGCGCCTGGTCAGAAACCGGATTCGACTGTCGATCTCGCGCAGCCGCTTCTTGCCGTAGATGTAATCGCCATTTTCCGAGCGGTCGCCATTGCCGGCGGCCCAGGACACGGTCTCGACGATTTTCGGCCGCTCGTCGGGGGCGAGACGGCGCAACTCGTCCTGCATGCGCCGGTAGCCCTCCGGCGTCATGTAGTTCTTGACGCCGGCCGGAATTGCCGGCGCCTCATCGACCAGATCGGGTTCGTCCTCGTCAGATTCTTTGACGAACGCCTTGCTCATCACACCACCTTCTCCGCCCGCAGCGCGGCGATCTCGGCGGCGCCGTAGCCGAGGCCGGCGAGAATCTCGTCGGTGTGTTCGCCGATCAGCGGCGCGCGGCGGTGGTAGGTGCCGGGCGTCTCCGACAGTTCGATCGGGGTCGGCGCCAGCGGCACGGAATTTCCGAGTCCCGGAAACTCGCGCTCCTCGAGCAAATGCGCGGCGCGGATATGGGCGTCGTCCAGCGCCTGCTGCGGTGAATACACCTGACCGGCGACGATCTGCGCCTCTTCGAGCGCCGCCAGCGCGGCGGCGCAGCTGCGCTCGGCGCACCAGCGGGCCATACGCTCCGCGATCGCCGCGCCATTGTCGGCGCGCGACTGGTCGTCCTGGTAGCGCGGGTCGGCGAGCCAATGCTCCTCGCCGATCATGCGGCACCAGCGCCGGAACATCGGCTGCCCGATCACCGTGGTGATGATCCAGCCATCCCTGGTCTTGTAGATGTCGCCTGGCGCGTTGTTGAAACCGCGGTTGACCGTCGCGATGCGGTTCACCTGCGTCAGCGCCTGCTCGATCAGCATCGCGTTCGAAACCGCGACCGCGGTGCGCAGCAGCGCTCCCTCGACCTTCTGGCCGCGGCCGGTTTTGCCGCGCTCGATCAACGCCGCCAGGGTACCGAAGGCCGACAGGAACGCGGTGCCGAAATCGACCCACGGCACCTTGGCCATGATCGGCTGCTCCGACATGCCGGAGAGATAGACCGCGCCGGACATGGTCTGGCCGATGCCGTCGAAGCCGTGCTTGTGCGACAAGGGCCCGCCGGCGCCAAACCCGGTTACCGTCGTCAGGACGATGTCGGGCTTAACCTGCCGCAGGCTGTCGAGATCGAGCGCCAGCGAGCGCAGCACCGCGGGCGGCAGGTTGGCGACCACGACATCGGCAGTCGCGACCAGCTTCCTGACGATTTCGCGCCCCTTCGGAACCGCCGGGTCGAGCGTCATGCCCAGCTTGTTGCGGTTCATCGCCAGGAACATCGCGCCGCCCGCGTCTGGACCGGTGCCAACCGGGATCAGGCCGCGGTCCTCACCGCCGCCGATCCGCTCGATCCGGATCACCTCGGCGCCCAGGTCGCCGAGCAAGGCGGCGCAGTACGGCCCCGCGATATAGCGGCCGAAATCGAGGACCTTGATGCCATCGAGCACGCCGGACACGGAGGCCTCCCGCTGCTTTCCTTCTCGGCTCAGTATCCCTCAGGCCGGCTCGCCAGCGCAGTTGAATTTCGCGGCCGGTCGGCCGACTGTACCCTGAACGAGGATTGCGGCGTTGGCGAGCGCTGCTGCCCGGGAGGGACGATGAGCAGTGTCGCGGCGGATCTGCCCCTGGAAGCAGCCGGCCCCCTCGAACAGAAGCACCTGCAGCACCCCAATTACCGCGCCGTCGCCACCGGGACGCAGGTCTCGCCGACGCATTGGCATATCGCGCTCGCCAACGGGCTCGGCTGGGGCTTCGACGGCATGGACGGGGTGATCTTCGCGCTGATCTCGCCGCTGATCATCAAAGAATTCGCGCTGACGGTGCCAACCTATCGCTCCGGATTGCAGATCGCGCTGCTATTCAGCATTGCCGGCCTCTATTTCTGGCCGTGGCTGTCAGACCGCTTTGGCCGACGTACCTTGTTGGCCGTCAACATCGCGCTGTTCTCATTGCTGATGCCGCTCGTCGCACTGTCGCCGACCTTTGTCGCGTTTGTCATCGGGCGCTCGGCGGTCGGGTTCGCACTCAGCGGCGAGTGGTCGCTCGGCTCGATGCTGGTCGCCGAGACCTGGCCGGCGCATCTGCGCGGAAGGGTCATCAGCATCAATCGCGCGACCTGGTGCTTCGGCGCCTCGCTGGCCGGCGGCGTCACCGGTCTGGTCGCGGCAAACTGGGGTTGGCGCACCGCCATCATGGTGCCCGGCGCAATCGCGCTGCTGGCGATCTATGTCCGCGCTACCTGCCCGGAATCGCCGTATTGGGTGCGCGCGCAGGATCGCAGGCGGCGGATTGCCGATGCCTTGGCACAGCAGGCACATGTCAGCGACGAGGACCGTGCCTGGTACTCCAAGGCTGGGCGCGTCGGCATCCGCCAGGTGTTCATGCCCGACGTGTTGCCATCGACGTTGGTGGTGGTTTTCGTCGCGTGCTGCAGCTGCTGCATCTTCGGTACGGTCGGCGGCTGGATGCCCTATTACCTATCGACTGAGAAGCATTGGTCGACCGAGGAATACAGCGCCTTTTACGTGTGCTGGGGCATTGTCGGCTTTTTCGGCCTGACCGTCGCCGGCTGGCTCGCCGACAAGGTCGGCCGGCGGGTCGCCTTTATCGTGATGCTGGTCGAGGGCGCGCTCTTCATCACTGCCTGGGTCTTCACCGACAGCAAGCCGCTGCTGTGGGCATTCGGACTGGCGTGGAGCTTCGGTTTTCTCGGCTTTTGGGGTCCCAGCACGACGCTGACGGCCGAAGTCTTCCCGACCCGCATCCGCGGCGCCGCCAACGGAGTCGTCTGGGCGATCGGCTATTTTGTCGGGTTTGTGCTGTGGCCGTTCGCGACAGTGGCGCTGCAGCAAGCGACCGGATCATTCGCGCTTGCGTTCTTGTGCATCCCGGTTTTCATGCTGGCGATGGCGACCGGTGTGTGGCTGACTGTGCCGGAGCACGCCGGCAAGGAACTCAACGCAATCATCACCTGAAGTTCACTTGAACTTTGGCAAAGGGAGACAGCAATGCCGCGGCTTCCAAAGATCACCAGCGTCGATCAGGTTCCGGCGAAGGACCGGCAATTTGCCGAATCGATCGCCGCCAGCCGTGGCGACATTGCCGGACCGTTCACCGCATTTCTGCATTCGCCGGAACTGGCGGCGCGCGTCGCGCATCTGGGCGCCTATGTTCGGTTCGAGGGCACGCTCGACATGAAGGTGCGGGTGCTGGCGGCGATGACGGTCGCGCGCGAATTCGAGGCGATGTATGTCTGGGGCGCACAGAGCGGCGGCGCGCGGCGGCTCGGCGTGCCGGAAGAGACGATCACCGCGATCCGGGAGAACCAGTCACGTGGCGTGCCGGCGGAAGACGCGCAGATCATCGACTTCACCCGGCAATTGCTGCGCAAGCACCGGGTCGACGATGCAATGTTCAAGGCAGTGCAGGCGCGGTTCGGCAATGACGAATTGATCCAGCTGACCGGCGCGATCGGCTATTACAGCCTCTTGTGCATGACCGTGAACACCGCCGAGGTCGAGCCGGCGCCGAACGCTGAAGTGCTGAAGGTGTAATTTGATGCTGCGGCTCTGCGCCAATCTCGG
>DATARH010000214.1:0-14894 GCA_036264235.1 Allostellaceae bacterium | reverse complement strand
ACACCGCTCGAGGCCTTGGCCGCGAGGGCGACCCGACGGACGAAGGCGTCGTGTTCGCGTGTCGTCGCATCCGACTTCGCAATGCTCGCCAGCTTTGCCAGGCGCTGCGCCACGGTCGTCGGTGCGTGTGCGACCGTGCTCGTTGGCTCTGCCGCCGTGCCGGCCGTTCCGGTGATGCTGTTCAGCACCGCGGCCGCCCGTCCTGGAAAGACCAGAATGTGTTCGTTATGCGCGGCGGCGCTGGCCGTCTTGATAACAGCCGACTGCGGACGGGGCGTATTGGCAGCGATCACCGGCTTGGCAGGCGTAACCGCGACTGCCGGGATGGCCGCCACCGGCCGCTCCTCGCCATACACCTTGATCGTCGCCCATCCGGTGACCGTCGGCGGGCAGGCCGTGTCCTTGTCGCAGCTGATGTCGAAGCGATCATCGAACTTCTTCGCCAGCCGATCCTCGCAAACATAAGTAATGCCGGCGATCTCGACCGTCGTGCCGAGGCTGATGCGCCGCGGGCAGGCGACGGCATCGCGGCGGCCGCAGATATTGGCGCCCGATGCAGCAATGCAGGGCGTCGAATCGGTCTGTCCGGGTGTCGTATTGTAACCCGTTACAAACGCCCGGACCTCGTGATGCAGCGAGGGAGACGGGGTTGCGGTGCCCAGGCCGGCAGTCAAAGCCAAAGGAATCAACAGAGAAGAAGCGCTTGCGATCATGCGGAGGGGTGCCATTTCCTTTAAAGGCGAATTTAAATGTGCGGCAACGTCCTGTAACGTCATCCGACATTTTGTAACCATCCTTGGCGAAACAAGGTCCGAATTAAGGCAATATCAAGAGACCGATCGCTAATCTTGTGATCGTTATTTTGCTTAAGGTTGTGAAGACCGGTGCGAGCGGCGTCGAAACTGGCGAATCCTGCTGCTCGATCGGGCCGCCGTTCGGCCGCAGGGCATTGCCGCCGTCGATTGCCTACCGTTCAGGCGTCCGATAACGTCCGATCCGCTCGGTTGAGAGCCGGAGGGGGGAGCAGCGCATGTCTATCATCGTCGGGAGCGGCGACTTCAAATACCGCATCGTCGAGGACTGGGCGAAGCTGCCCGGCGGCTGGTCGTTCAAGGAGGTCGGCGCAGTCGGTGTCGATGCCGACGACAACGTCTATGTCTTCAATCGCGGCGAGCACCCGATGATGGTGTTCGACCGCGACGGAAAATTCCTGCGTTCCTGGGGCGAGGGGCAGTACCCGCGCGCCCACGGCGTCCATATGGGCCCCGACGAGTCGATCTACTTGACCGACGATGGCGGCCATTTTGTCCGAAAATGCCGGCTCAGCGACGGCAAGGTGCTGCTCGAGCTCGGCGTCCCCGGCAAGCCGGCCGAATATATGAGCGGCGAGCCGTTCCACCGCTGCACTCATACGGCGCTGTCGCCGAAGGGCGAGATCTACGTGTCCGACGGCTATGGCAACGCCCGCGTCCACAAATACACGCCGGACGGCAAGCTGCTGAAGTCGTGGGGCGAGCCGGGCACCGATCCGGGCCAGTTCAACATCGTCCACAACATCTGCTGCGATGCCGACGGCTGGGTCTATGTCGCCGACCGCGAGAACCACCGCGTCCAGGTGTTCGACGGCAACGGCAAATACGAAGCCCAGTGGAACAATCTGCACCGGCCGTGCGGCCTATATATGTCGAATACCAAGAAGCCGGTCTGCTACATCGGCGAACTCGGCCCGGTGATGGGGGTCAACCGCAACAGCCCCAATCTCGGCCCGCGCGTCAGTATCGTGGATAATGACGGCAAGCTGCTGTCGCGCTTCGGCGACATGCATGCCGGCACCGCGCCGACCGCCTTTCTCGGGCCGCACGGCCTCGCGGTCGATTCAAGGGGCGACCTCTATGTCGGTGAGGTGTCTTGGACGCAGTGGCCGCAATTCTTCGATACGCCGCGCCCGGCCTATATCCGCTCCTTGCAGAAATACGAGAAGGTGCACTGAAGGCGTCCCCATGAGCGAGCTCGAAGAGGCGATCGCCGCGCTGGAGCGCGCCGTCGCACGGCTGGAGGCGGTGCCGCCGCCGCTGGATGCGCCGCTGCCGGTTCCGGCCCCGGAAGAGGGGCGCATGGCGGAGATTGCCGAGCAGCTGACCGCTCGCGTCGATGCGGCACTGGCCCGGATCGACAAGCTGCTCGCGGAAGGGGGCTGAATTGAGTCAGGTCACCGTCAAGGTCAACGGCCGCGATTTCGCGCTGAGCTGCGACGACGGCCAGGAGGCGCGTATCCGCCGCCTCGCTCAGATGGTCGATGCCCGGGTCGGTGAATTCGCCGCCAGTCTGGGCCAGATCGGCGACGCACGGCTGATCCTGCTCGGCGCGCTGGTCCTCGCCGACGAATTGGCCGAGGCCAACGATGCGCTGCAGCGCGCCGGCAGCCCCGCCCCGGGATCGGAGGGCACCGAGGGGGCGGCGCAGAGCATCCGCGACATCGCGAAGCGCATCGAATCCATTGCGGCCCGGCACAAAGCACCTTAGCTAAAGACCGGGTGGAGCTGCGCGGTGCGTTAGGCCGCATTATACCCCGGGGCCGATATCTACCGTTTGGGAGCTGTCCCTGTCGGAGTCGTGGCTTCGATACATGGCGCCAACCTGCAGTGCAGGGCCACGGTGGGTTTGCAAGGTCGACGGCCGAGGCGGCTCCACCTGTTTCTCTCCAGAAACCCCAAAGCGAGCCCCGCGCTGGTCAAGCCTGACGCGCCTGGCTTCCTCGTCGCTTTCGAGGGTGTCAGCTTTGGCCCGAAATCAAAAGAAGCACATGCGGCTTGTCCACGGCTCAGTCGATCATCCGCGGCACCACCAAGAACAAATCGGTATCATCGGTCTTTTCGCCGGCGGCCGTGATCAGCGCATGCGCCTGACCGCGGTGATGCGTCTGGTGATTGAAGAAGTGCGTGACGAGCAGCCGCTTCGGCGCGCTGATCTCGCGCTGCGCGGCGCCGCTGAACCAGGTCAGATCCGGGTCGAGCCACACGTCATCGACCTTGGCGGCCCAGCGGCTGATATCGGCATCCGCCTTTTCCCGCGCCGCACACAAATCCTGCCAATCTTGCAGGTGGCGGTCGCTCTCCTTGATCGGGGTCGCCGGGCGGGGCCAGCCGTCGAACCGGCTCATCCACTGGCCGTCGCCCCACAGGATGTGGACGAGGGTGCCGTGCAGCGAATGCCAGAAGGCACCGCGGTCGCGGCGCCGCTCAGCGTCCGAGAGGCGATTGGCGGCGGCATAGAGCCGGCGGTTCATCTCGGCGTTGTAGGCGGCCATCGTGCGGACATAGGCTGGCGTGATCATCGCACCTCCATTGTGCAGTGCGGCACGGGTTCTTGTTTGCTCCAAATCCGGGCAGGCGTCAAACTTGGCGGGCACAGCGAGGAGGGGATCATATGCCCGAAGGACAGCGGCCGCGGCCGCAACCGACGCCGGAGACAATGCATTTCTGGGAGGGGACGAAGGTCGGGGAACTGCGCCTCCAGCGCTGCAATGCGACCGGCGAAGTGTATTTTCCGCCGCGGCCGTTTTGTCCCGGCAGCGGCTCGCGCGACGTCAGCGTGTTCGTGGCGAGCGGCAAAGCGCGCCTTTACAGCTACGTGATCCACCATCGCCCCGTGCCGGGCTTCACGCCGCCTTACGCGATCGCGGTGGTCGAACTCGCGGAAGGGCCGCGGATGATGACCAACATCGTCGATTGTCCGCAAACTCCGGAAGCCCTGGTCCTCGACATGCCGCTCGAAGTTGTCTTCGAGAAGATCGACGACGAGATCACCCTTCCTTTGTTCCGGCCGGCGAAAGGCTAAGCACATGAAACCGAAATCGATCGCCATCGTCGGCGCCGCCGAAACGACCGAGTTAGGCCGTATCCCGGAACTGTCGCAGATCGGCCTCCATGCCGATGCCGCACTGAACGCAATGAAGGATTGCGGCATCGGCCCGAAGGACATCGATGGCATCGCGACCGCTGGCGAGACGCCGGTGACAATCGCACATTACCTAGGCATAACCCCAAAATGGGTCGACGGCACCGCGGTCGGCGGCTGCTCGTTCATGATCCATGTACGGCACGCCGCCGCCGCGCTCGAAAGCGGGCTGTGCAAGACCGTGCTGATCACGCATGGCGAAAGCGGCCGCTCCGGCGTCGCGCGGTCGCGGCCGGCGGTGTCGCCCGGCAGCCTCGCCGGCCAGTTCGAATTGCCCTATGGGCCGATGGGACCGCCGACGCTCTTCACGATCCCGGTGCTGCGCTACATGAAGGCCTACGGCATCACCGAGGAACAATTGGCGATGGTCGCGGTGGTGCAGCGCGAGTGGGCGGCGAAAAACCCGCGCGCGACCTTTCACGACCCGATCACGGTCGATGACGTGCTCGGCTCTCGCATGATCGCCTATCCGTTCCGGTTGTTGATGTGCTGCCTAGTGACCGATGGCGGCGGCGCGCTTATCCTAACGACCGCCGACCGCGCCAGGGACTTCCCAACAAAGCCGGTGTATCTGCTCGGCACCGGCGAGAGCGTCGAGACGCCGATGGTGTCGCAGATGGAGGACTTCACCTCGTCGCGCGCGTTCCGCGTCGCCGGCGCCAAGGCCTTCGACGAGGCCGGGATCGGGCACAAGGATGTCGACCATCTGATGATCTACGACGCGTTTGCGCATCTGCCGATCTACGGCCTCGAAGACCTCGGCTTCTGCGACAGGGGTGAGGCCGCCGACTTCATCGGCAAGCGCAACACCGCGTCCGGCGGCAAGTTGCCGCTCAACACCAACGGCGGCGGCCTATCCTATATGCATTCCGGCATGTACGGCATGTATGCGCTGCAGGAGAGCGTGCGGCAGATGCGCGGCACGGCGCCGGCGCAGGTGCCAGGCGCGAAGCTGTCGGTGTGTCACGGTGTCGGCGGCATGTTCGCCGCCAGCGGCACGATTATTATGACCAATCAGGGAGCTTAGTTCTTCACGACCGCTGCAATGACTGATCGCCAGCAACTCGAAACAGCCGTGCGGCGGATTGATGGCGAATTGCGGCGGCTGACAACGCCCAGGTTCAAATTGGAGGGGCCCGGGCTCCTGGAGCGGGTGAAGGAATACGCGAAGCGCTATCGCGAAAGCAAACCCGCGCGCGAGGCGATGCGGCGAGAAGCTGATGCCCTTGTCCCGGATCTACTCGAACTATACACCGGCGGCGGTGACGATGACCGCGAATGGCTGCGCGGCCTGCTACACGAATGCCCGACCTTTCGCTGGGCATTCGGGTGGCCGATGGCCAACCCAAAGCCGCCGGTGACTGCCGGGCAAGCGCTGACGGCGCTCGCGCTGTTCTCGATGAAGGATGGCGCCAGCGACCCGCGCGACCAGCGGGTGTGGCTGCAAGAGTTGTGCGGTGCCGCGCGCAGATCGGAACAGAATCTCCCCGCCTTGTTGCGGCGCGCGGCCGAATGGTCGAGCGACACGGCTCGATTCGCGCAGTGGGGATCGACTCGCGCATTACTGCTGGAATACGCGGAGCGGTTCACCTCCTGATCGGCCAGGCCGGTGACAGCCCTCTCCCGCAATGCGGGAGAGGCGCTATCAACGCCGCCCGGAGCGCGACTATCGCGGCAGCGGCACGCCCTTGGTCTCGCGGCCGATCAGCATCGCGACGATGCTGAGCAGCGCGAAGCAGCTCATCACCGCCGTCACCCGGTTGAAGCTGCCGCCGAAGGCGCCGACGAGGAGCCCCGCGACCAACGGGCCGAAACTGGTGATGATCCGCGCGGCGCCGTTGCAGAATGCGACTCCGGTCGAGCGGATGTGCGTCGGGAACAGCTCGGGGAAATAGACCGCGTGTCCGGAAAACACGCCGAACACGAAGAAGCCGAAGATCGGCAGCACTAGCGGGTACCACGGGTAATAGGCGTCGAGGCCGAGGTATAGCGTCAGCGCGGCGATAACCGAGCCGGCGCTGTAGACGATGATCGTGCCGCGCCGCCCGATCGCGTCGGCGATAAATCCGAACGCGGCGTAGCCGGCGATACCGCCGATGCTCCACAGCATCATGCCTTGGCTGACGAACGGCGCCGCCGTGTTGGCGTCGGCGACACCGCTCTTCTGCACCATCAGCGACAGGATCGTCGGCAGCCAGATATTGGTGGTCCAGATCGCTAGCAGCGAGCCCAGGCCGAACATCAAGCCGACCATCGTGTTGAAGCGGTTCTCGCGGGTGAACAGCTGCACCGGCACGAAGCGCATGAACTCGCGGTCGTGGTCGTCGATCTGCTGCCGTTCGGCGGCGGCGCGACGGCGCGCCTGCACGTCGGAGAAGCGCTCCGGCTCGAGCATGCGGCCGCGCATGATGCCGAGGATCAGCGCCGGCACGATGCCGATGAAGAACACGTAGCGCCAGCCGTAAGGGCCGACGACACCGTAGGCCCAGGAACCGATGAAGGTGCCGAGCGCGCCGCCGGTCATCATCACGCCGGCGATCTTGGCGCGGTGCGTCTCGCCGAGCGTCTCCGCGAGAAGCGGAATCCCGACCATCAACTCGGCGCCGGTGCCGAGTCCCGCGATGAAGCGGTAAAGCGCGAAATCCCAGAGTCCTGTCGAAAGGCCCTGCAGTGCCGTGAAGATCGCGTAGATCGCGATGCTGAAGGCCAGCGTCCGCACTCGGCCGATATAGTCGGCGATGATCCCGAAGATGAAGCCGCCGGCGGCCCAGCCCAGAAGCCCGGCCATCGCCAGTAAACCGCCGTATTTGCCGATATCGGCAAGCGCCGGGCTGCCGCCGAGCAGCTCGGTCATGGCCGGCCGCAGCACCAGCGAGTAGAGCCCGAAGTCGGCGGCGTCGAGAGTCCAGCCCAGCCACACGACCAGAAACACCAGCCATTGATACCGGCTGACCGCTTTAAGGCCGCCCACCGTCGCGACCATCGCTCCCGTATTGTCTGTCGGCACGCTTCCACCCCCTGAATTTCCGCGCTTCGCGCGTTTGTGGCGCCGTTAGCGGCGCGCTTATATCACTGCGTTAAAGCAGCAATGTAAATCGCTAGCGAATGCGGCTGGAGGTAGAGCCTCGGGTGCTTTCAGGCGGGGGCGGAAAGCGGCGGCTGCTTCAAATATCCTTCGGCAAGCTCGCGGCCGACGGCGCGCATGCGCCGCTTGTCCTCGGCTTGGTCGGGTGCGGGCGGCATGCGGATGACCGTGTTGTTGCAATACGTCGCGGTTGTCGCGCCGGGACTGCCGCACAGTCCGGCCGGAGGCCGCCCGTCGCGCACGGCCCGAATGCCGCGCCGGACCTGGTTGCGGAACATCGTCACGCCGCGGTCGGTTGCGCTCAGATGCTCCAGCCCGTGAATTGCGATCGGTCGTTGTGACACCTGCGCTTCGTAATCGCCGGGGTGGCGCTGGCTCTCCTCGTAGGTACCCATCGACAATTGTCCGGGCATCATCTGCTCGCGATCGACCCACCAGGGCGGGTTTTCCTCGGTCTCGCTCAGATGGCGCAACTCGATGAACATCGTGTTGGTGTCGTCGATCGGCACCAGCCAGCGGCTCATCATCGGGCCGCTGAACGCGTGCTCGTCGCGGCCGGTCTCGCTCAGTGGCGCGACCTGCTGCAGGTTCGGCAAGATCGCCTCGACCATACGCGCCCATACATTATCGCCGACGCGACGCGTCGCCATGTAGATCATGCCGATCGGGGTTTCGATGAAATCGAGCTCGGGCAATACCCCGAATTCCTCGGTGAACACCGCGCCGCTGACGATCGTGTGCAGGAATGCAGTGTGCGCCGGGTCCATCGTGTTTTCCATGATCTGGAGCCAGTTGCACGGATAGCTCCATCGGCGTCCCGGCGTTACCCGCCAGCCGGGCCTGATCATGCTGTCATAGGTCGGGAACGGCGGCTGCTCCTCGGGCGGGCCCATATAGGCGAATACGATCCCATGCGCCTCGTGGACCGGGTAGGCGCCATGGAACAGCCGGTCCTTCAGTGTGCTGTCCGCCGGCTCGCCCGGAGTTTCGAGGATGGTGCCGTCGCAATCGAACAGCCAGCCGTGATAGCAGCAGCGAATACCTTTGGCGCCGACGAGGCCGAATTCGAGCGAGGTGCCGCGATGCGGGCAATGCAGCTTCAGCAGCCCGATAGTACCGCTGCCATCGCGATACGCGACCAAATCTTCGCCCAACATCCGGACCCGCAGCGGCAGGTCGCGGAGCTCGTCGGAGAAACAGACCGGCTGCCAGAAACGCCGCATGTATTCGCCGCACGACGTGTCCGGTCCGACATGGGTCAGCTCGGTGTCTTCCGCCGGTACCTCGCGATGGAAATAGCCCGAATAGCGCGTCTTCACGAATGGGGCTCTGGTCGTCACCGCATCCTCCCGTTAGAGCGTTCCCGCGAGCGGTTTCATTCGCGCGAACCGCTTCTCGCTTTTATCGGAGAATAGGGCAAAGGCGATGAGGCGGCATTCGAAAAGTGCCGCCGTTATGGCCGGGGTTGGCCGGCCGGCCATTCCGACAGTTTGCGCCAGCTGAGCTGCACGAGCCGCGAACGGACGACGATCCCTTCCTCGGTGCGGATCTGCACGCCGAGGGAATCGTCGGTTTCCGGCCGCTTGGCATAAAGCGTCCCGGCGACGCCGAGATAGTCCGCTGCCGCGGCGTTGAGGCCCATCGGGCCCAGATCTTCGACCGCGAAACCCTCGGCTTCGAGGCGCCCGCGGTAGAAGTCGCGCACCTCATCGAGCGATCCGTGGACCGCCAGGTCGAGCATGCCGACCCCGCTCGGCGCGTCGTTCTTGAAGATCAGAACCGATTGAACGACTGACGCGCCGGGATAGACCGGCACGAACGCCGGCGGCGGCCTGTCCGGGTCGTGATACTGGTGCGAGACGCTGCCATCGTGGTGCACCGCGCTGGCATCCCACGGCCCCATCGCGCGGTTCAGCAAGAGCGCCGCGTAGGGCGAGCCGAACAGCATGTAGACCGCCAGCAGGAAGACGAAGAACAGATACAGCCGCCGCATCCTTCGGCTCCGCGAGAGCGACAGCGGCAACGTTAACGGTAGAATCTGAACAGACGGTTGCCGCCGGTTTCTGCATACCTCCGCCGCAATCCATGCGGCGAAAGCGCGGGGCCGGGTGCGGTGCGCGTGCTACAGTCGTTGCAGAGCCGGCCGCCATTCGGGTGCGCCGGGCACCGGAGGACAGCGGGATGGCGTACGATCTCTTGATCAAGAACGGCCGCATCGTCGACGGCTCGGGCATGCCGAGCTTCCGCGGCGATATCGGCGTCAGGGACGGCAAGATTGCCGAGATCGGCAAACTGTCGGGCGCCGCAACCAAGACGGTCGATGCCGACGGCCGCGCCGTCTCCCCCGGCTTCATCGACAATCACTGCCATTACGACGCGCAGGTCACCTGGGACCCGCTCTGCACCTTCTCGCCCGAACACGGCGCCACCACGGTGATCTTCGGCAATTGCTCGCTGTCACTGGCGCCGGTCAAGAAGGGCACCGAGGAGCGCCTCGCCGAGTTCCTCTCCTATGTCGAAGCGATCCCGATGGAGGTGCTGAAGACCGTCGAGTTCGACTGGGAGACGATCCCGCAATACATGGACCGGCTCGACCAACATCTCGGCATCAATGTCGGGAATCTGATCGGCCATACGGCGGTGCGCCACTACGTCATGGGCGACGATTGCCAGAAGCCGGGCGCCACCGAGGCACAGATCAAGGCGATGCAGGATGTTGTCCGCGACGGCATGGCTGCCGGTGCGCTCGGCCTCTCGGTGTCGCGCGAGAAGGGGCATTACGACCCGCAGGGCGTGCCGATCCCGGCGCTGTGGGCGGAGGAAGACGAGATCTTCGCGCTCGCCGACGTGTTGCGCGACATGAGCACCGGCACGATCCAGGCCGGCGGCGGCCAATATGTCGAACTGAAGGACGGCATGATGCGGCGCCTCGCGGAAGCCTGCGGCCGCACCGTTGTTTACAATTCGCTGTCGCAGACCGTGCGCAAGCCCGGCGAATGGCAGACTCATATGGCGCGCGTCGAAGAGACCGCTGCGCTGGGTATCCGCGCCTATCCGATGTGCACGCCGAACCGGATCACGCAGGACTTCACGATGAGGAACTGCCAGGTGTTCCGCGGCCTCAAGACCTGGCACCCGATACTGCTGATGTCGGACGAGGAGAAGCTGCGCCTCTACGCCGATCCGGAAATCCGCGAGAAGCTGCACGACGAGGCAGTCGTTAATAAGCCGGACAGCGCGGTCGGCTTCTCAAAGAGCTGGTGGAACTACATGTGGGTCAACCAGCCGGTTCTCGAAAAAAACAAGTGGATGCAGTTCAAGACGATCGGCCAGATCGCCGACAAGCAGGGAAAGCGCGTGATCGACGCCTTCCTCGACCTCGCCATAGAGGAGAAGCTCGAAACCCGCTTCCTCCTTGCCGAGAATAATGTCGATGACGAGGCGTTGTCGAAAATCCTGACGCACCCGAACGCGGTGATCGGGCTCGGCGACGGCGGCGCGCATGTCCAGTTCCACGGCGGCTACGGCTATATCACCAAACTGCTCGGCGAGTGGGTACGCGAGAAGCAGGTGCTGACCTTGGAACAGGCGGTGCGCAGGCTGACCTTCGACTCGGCCTCGACCTTCGGCCTCTACGATCGCGGCATGCTGCGGCCGGGCCTCGCCGCTGATATCGCGATCTTCGATCCCGACACGGTGAAGTGCGGCCACGAAACCGTGGTGCACGATTTTCCGGCCGGTGGCTGGCGCATCAAGGAGCCGGCTGAGGGCGTGCACATGACAATCGTCAACGGGCAGGTTCTGCTCGACGAGGGCCGTCACACCGGCGCGCTCCCCGGGCGGGTCATGCGCAACACCTACTGGCACGCCAACCACGGGTAATCGGCCTCACCGGGCCTCGGCCCGCCCGGCCTCGGCGGCGCCTCGGCACCCTCTCCCGCAGTGCGGGAGAGGGACTATTCGCTCCCCGGCGTCTTCACAAATTGGCTCTTGTGCCGAGGCCTCTGTGCTCCAATATTCCAACAATCGATGGATTGTTAAGGGTAAAGGAGCATCGTTGCGCCGATCCGGTACACATGGCGGGCATCCGCCCCGTCCACGTCCGTCCCTTCCGTCGCGGGCTCAGATTGACGCCGCCGCCGAGATTTTTCGCGCGCTTGGCGACCCGGAACGGCTGCGGCTGTTGCTGCGCCTTGCCGGCAGCCAGGCCTGCGTGTCGGAGCTGGCTGACGATGAGGCGGAGAAGCTCACCACGGTATCGGCGCGGTTGAGGGTCTTATCCGGGGTGCGGCTGGTCAGCCGGCGCCGGGAGGCCAAGCACGTGTTCTACGCGTTAGCCGACGAGCACGTCCTGCAATTGATCCACAACGCCATCGACCATGCGGGTGAAAGCCGCAACGCGGCGGCGGCCGCCTTTAACCAGGAAGAGGATTGACCCCGATGACGACTTGCTCTGCCCCGACACATACCGACCACACCCACCAGCATAAACCTGGTTGCGGTCATACCGCCGTGCGCCATCGGGACCACACCGATTATCTGCACGATAGCCACCTCCACCATCCGCATGCAGGTCACGTCGATGAGCACGTGCTTGAGGTATCGGGCGAGAACCCGGACCGTTGCACCGCCGATCATCGCTGTGGCGGGCATGAGGCAGGCCATGTCCACGGCCCCAACTGCGGGCATGAGGGGGTGCCGCATGGCGACCACATGGATTATCGCGTCGCCGGCCATCTCCATCACCCGCACGGCGACCACTGCGACGATCACGGTCGGCTTGCGGATGCGTAGCCGGGCGGCAACCCCGCCCTGCAGCATGAAATTAGAGCGGCACCGTCATTGTCACGGGGGTGCCGATCATTTCGAGCCGTTGGTCATGGCTGTACCAGCGCCGCGACACCCGGCAGTTCGCGGCCCTCGAGCCATTCGAGGAAGGCACCGCCGGCCGTCGACACGTAGCTGAGCTGGTTGGCGACACCGGCGGCGTGCAGCGCCGCGACGGTGTCACCGCCGCCGGCAACGCTCATCAATTTACCGGATTGGGTCAGCCCGGCGACGTCTTTTGCGATCGCGACGGTGGCGCGGTCGAAGGGCGGCGTCTCGAACGCGCCGACCGGTCCATTCCAGACCAGCGTACGCGACACTTCGAGCGCGGCGGCAATGCGCGCGACGGTCTCCGGTCCGACATCGAGGATCATCGCGTTGGTCGGCACCGCATTGACGCCAACGGTGCGCGTCACCACGCCGGGTTCCAGCTTCTCCGCGGTGACCGCATCTTCCGGCAGGATGATCTCACAGCCGCGCTCATCGGCACTTTTCAGAATCCCACGCGCGGTGTCGGCGAGGTCGCGCTCGCATAGCGAGCGGCCGACCGGCTTGCCTTGTGCATACAGAAACGTGTTTGCCATCGCGCCGCCGATCGCGAGCTTGTTCACCTTATCGGTCATGAAGTTGAGGAGGTCGAGCTTGGTCGAGACCTTGGCGCCGCCGACCAGCGCGATCAGCGGGCGCTGCGGGTTGTCGAGCGCGGCGCCGAGAGCGTCCAATTCGGCCTGCATATTCTTGCCGGCGGCGGCCGGCAGCAGATGCGCGAGCGCTTCTATCGAGGCATGCGCCCGGTGCGCCGCGGAGAAGGCATCGTCGACATAGGCATCGCCGAGCGCGGCGAGCGCTTTGGCGAAGGCCGCATCGTTCTTTTCTTCCTCGGGATGAAACCGCAGGTTTTCGAGTAGCGCGACCTCGCCCGGCTGCAGCGCATCGACGATCCGCTTTGCCTCCGGACCGATGCAATCCGCTGCGAACTGCACTTTGCGACCGCCGATTGCCCGGCTCAACGGTTCGACCAGCGGGCGCAGCGAGTTTGCCTTGTCAGGTCCCTTCGGCCGGCCGAAATGCGACATCACCACCACCTTCGCGCCTTTCCTGATCAGAGCGTCGATGGTCGGGGCCAGCCGCTCGATCCGGGTCGCGTCGGTGACCTTGCCGTCCTTGACCGGGACATTGAGGTCGGCGCGCAGCAGCACGCGTTTGCCAGCGACATCGAGATCGTCGAGCGTGCGGAACCGCGGCATGGGCTCTCCTCCGTTGGCGCCGCGATTTAAGCTGACGCGCCGACGCTTGCAAAGCCGGCGGGCTGCGATAACTGGTAGTGTGATGGCGACCCCGTTCGACAAGATCGTATTCGAGGCGGCGCAGCGGGTGCGGATCGGCTGGTACACCGGCCAGAAGCTGCTGGCGCAGCGGCTTGCCAAGCCGGTCAAGCTGCCGGAGCGGCTGCGGGGCCGCGACATGCCGGGCCGCGAGCGGTTGGTCGCCGATCTGCGCGAGTTGCTGGAGCGCGACTGGCGCAACATCGAGGCCGGCCTCTATGCGATGCCCGAGGATTTAGAGGGCGGGCTAACCGCCGAATTGCGTCGTGCCGTCGATTTCTTCTCCGATCTCGGCGCCGTCGAGGCGCGCCGCCATGGCGAGGCGAAGGACCGGGTGCTGCACGGCGCGCCCGAGGGCCGTTATCCTCGTTACTACCTGCAGAACTTCCATTTTCAGAGCGACGGGTATCTCAGCGAAGCTTCGGCCGAGCGCTACGACCATCAGGTGGAGGTGCTGTTCGGCGGCGGCGCCGCGGCAATGCGGCGACAGGCGCTGGTACCGCTGCGAACGGCGTTGCTGCGCCGTAATGGCGAGGCGAGGGCGGCGCGGCTGCTCGACATCGGCTGCGGCACCGGCGCGCTCCTGCGCGAGGTGAAGCGCAACCACCCACGCCTCGCGGTGACCGGGCTCGATCTGTCGGCGCCCTATCTCGCCGTGGCGGGCCGCCGTCTCGCCGACTGGTCGCGGGTTGAATTGACCGAAGGCGCGGCCGAGGACATGCCATTCGAAGCGGCCGTCTTCGACATCGTTACCTGCATCTATCTCATGCACGAATTGCCGCCGCGCACGCGCCGCGAGGTCGCCGCCGAGATCGCTCGGGTGCTGAAGCCAGGCGGCACGCTGATCTTGGTGGATTCGCTGCAGTCTGGCGATGTGCCCGATTACGACGGGCTCCTGGATTTCTTCCCGGTCGGCTTCCACGAGCCCTATTACGGCAGCTATTTGGCCGAGAATTTCGATGCCGTGCTCGGATCGGAATTCACCCGAGAGGCGAGCGATCTTGCCTATTTCTCGAAGGTGTTGACGTATCGTCGAACCGCTTCGGGAGAAAATCGACACAACATGTAGATATTCATTGGCGACGCGCCACAAGGGTGCTACGTATTTTGTGGGGGTACGTTGTTAGGCCACAGAATACGGGGGGAGTTATGGACGGCACCTGGTATCTGCCGCCGGTTGAGGAGCCGCAACTCGAGCCAGCCGATGGGACCTGGACCGAGGAGCGCATAGAGCGACTGAAGCAGCTCTGGGAAGAGGGGGTTACGACAGCCGAGATTGGCCGGATGATTGGCGTCACCAAGAACGCGGTGATCGGCAAGGTGCACCGGATCGGCTTGCAGCCGCGGGTGATCACCCAGAAACCACCGCCGAAGCGCAACCCATTCGAGTTCACCGGTCCGGCCTGCATGTGGCCGCACGGCCACCCGGGCGAGGACGATTTTCACTTCTGCGGTGACCAGCCGATTGCCGGGAAGCCCTATTGCGCGACCCACGCCGCCATCGCCTATTTGCGCCCGAAGGAAGAGAAGCAGGCGGCGTAGCGCCAGCGGATGGCCGGTAGCCGACCGCGCAGGTTCGGCTAGTCGATAATCGCGACCGCGCGCGTCCAACCGGCGGACGCGCCGCGGATTTTCACCGGAAAGCAACTGACGATGAAGCCATCGGGCGGGAGCGCCTCGAGGTTGTGCAGCTTCTCGAG
>DATARH010000171.1:0-2253 GCA_036264235.1 Allostellaceae bacterium | reverse complement strand
AGCGGAAACCCGGAGCCTGTGTCCTCATAGCGGATGCGGACGTTGCCGTTCTGAAAGTGCGGCATCACCGTTCCTCCTCGTGAGCGTCGTAGGGCAGTCCTCTCGCGGCGGGCAAGGCCGCGAGCCATCCTGCCGGCTCATGCGTTCCGCCGACAAGTGCTGACGAGGGTCAATCGGTGGCACCTGTCCCCCGCTACACGGTTGATTGGGACACCCCGTAAGCGGACGATTTCCGCCTGAGAGGTGTCAGATGGACAAGCAGCAGAACATTGAAGCGAGGCCGGGCGACGCGGAGCGACCGCCAGAGTCTGGCGGAGCGTCGTCCGGCCGGGGTGGCAGGATGTCGCGGCAGCGGAAAACCGCAGCGGTGTTGCGGTTGTTGCGGGGCGAGGATCTTGAGACCGTCTCTCGCGGTCTCGGCGTCACGGCGGCGACGCTTAGCGGCTGGCGTGATGCATTTCTCGCCGCCGGCGAGGCAGCTCTGGCGACGAAGCCAGCGACGGGCGAGGAACTGGAAAGCGATCGGCTGAAGGCCAAACTCGGTGCGGCGCTGATCGAGCGCGATCTGCTGCACGAGAAGATCGCCGTGCTGGAGGCCAACCGCCCTTTGTCGCGACGGACGTTCAGGCCATGAGCACGGTGGCTTCGCCGGCAACCGGCAAACCTTATGGACTGGCGGCGGTGTGCCGTGCCTGGCGCATTGCCCGCTCTGGCGTTTACCGCCACTGCACGCCGTCGTCCTCGACACCGCGACGACGTGGACCGATGGGCGCATTGTCGGATGCCGCGCTGACCGGAGCGATCAGGGCCGTGCTCGCCGCCAGCCCGTTCCATGGCGAGGGCCATCGCAAGGTCTGGGCGCGGTTGCGCTACGCCGGCATACGCACCTCGTTGCGCCGGGTGCTTCGGCTGATGCGCGAGCACGACCTGCTGGCGCCCGGCCGGGTCGGCTCTCCGCGAGGCCCACGCAGCCACGACGGCACCATCGTTCCGGACACCATCGACACCATGTGGGGCACCGACCTCACCGCCACCTTCACCGGTGAAGGGTCGGCGGCGGTATTCATCGCGGTGGATCATTGTTCCGCCGAGTGCGTCGGCATTCACGCCCATGCGCGAGCCACACGCTTCGAGGCTCTGGAACCGATCCGCCAGGGCGTGCGCCGATACTTCGGCGGCTTCGCCGGCAACGTCGCGCATGGCCTCGTGGTGCGGCACGACCACGGTTCGCAGTACGTGTCGGACCATTTCCAACGGGAGATCGCGTTCCTCGGCATCGAAAGCTCACCCGCCTTCGTCCGTGCGCCCGAAGGAAATGGCTGTGCTGAACGGTTCATCCGAACTTTGAAGGAGAACCTGTTGTGGGTTCGGCACTTCCAAACCATCGAGGAACTGCGGCAGGCACTGCTCGAATTCCGTGAGACCTACAATGCCACTTGGCTGATCGAGCGGCACGGCTTCATGTCACCGGCCGAATTCCGACAGAGACAGCTTCAAACAGTCGCCGAGGCGGCTTAGGCTTCAACTCGGTGTCCCATCAACTGCAGGCGGTACACCTGTGGGCACTTTGCGCCGCCGTGTCCATCCTTCGGTTTGTCGTCGATAGGCTGTTTCGGCGAGTTCGGCACGTCGTCGCTCCTCACGACGGACTCGGTTCAGATTGTAGCTATAGGCAGTGCCACGCTGACCGCGCCGCTCCGGTTGGCCTGAACGCAGTTCCAGATCGCGCAACTTCTTGGTGGTAAGACCGCATGTCCGCTGAGCGCTTGAGGTGGCTCGTCCCGCATGTGCGGGAATGAGCGAGGGTTGCCCGGATGGTCCGGGCCTATCCTCAACGCACAGGGAACGAGCCATGAGGAGATGTAGGGAGGTATTTGTCGGGATCGATACCGCCAAGGCGAGGAATGCCGTTGCGGTCGCCGAGGCTGGTCGGCAGGGGGAGGTTCGGTATCTCGGCGAGTTTGACAATACACCCGATGCAGTTGCCAAGCTGGTGCGCAAACTGGGTGACCGCCATGAGACGCTGCACTTCTGTTACGAAGCTGGACCCACGGGCTATGGTCTATATCGACAGATCCTGGCCATGGGACATGGCTGCACGGTGGTTGCACCGTCGCTGATCCCACGTCGACCAGGCGAGCGGGTGAAGACCAACCGACGCGACGCGCTGTCTCTGGCCCGGCTGCTACGTGCGGCGGAGCTGGAATTCGGTGGCCGAGCCGCAGCTGCAATCGTCGCGCGTCGGCACTGCAG
>DATARH010000147.1:0-14918 GCA_036264235.1 Allostellaceae bacterium | reverse complement strand
CTCGAAGAGGCCGGGCTCAAGCATGGCATGGTCCGGCTCGGCGACATGTACCAGCTGCCGTTGGCCGACGCCTCATTCGACGCGGTGGTGATCCACCAGGTGCTGCATTACGCCGACCGCCCGGTCGCGGCGATCGCCGAGGCGGCGCGGGTGTTGCGCCCCGGCGGGCTCTTCGTGCTGGTGGATTTCGCGCCGCACACGCTCGAATTCCTGCGCGACGAGCACGCCCACCGCCGGCTTGGCTTCGCCGATGCCGAGGTCACGGAGTGGTGCCAGGCCGCCGGACTCGAATTGGAACCGCCCCGCCGGCTGCCCGGCGATCCGTTGACCGTGGTGATCTGGACGGCGCGTCGCGACGACGCCTCCCGTCTGCCCGTTGCGGGCGCAGGCCGCGTGCCTGTGCCGCTTATCGAAGGAGTTCCGGGATGAGAGCCGCCTCGGCCCCACCGCGCGGCCTCCTCGCCGCCGACCCGATCAGCGATTTCGACGCCGGCCCGCCGCGCGTCTCGTTCGAGTTCTTTCCGCCGAAGACGGCGGAGATGGAGGAGCGGCTGTGGGCCGCGATCAAGCGCCTCGAACCGCTGCGGCCGAGCTTTGTCTCGGTTACTTACGGCGCCGGCGGCTCGACGCGCGAGCGCACCCACGCGACGGTGCATCGAATTCGCCAGGAGACGCCGCTCGAACCGGCGGCGCATCTGACCTGCGTCGCGGCGACTCGCGAGGAGATCGACGCCGTCGCCCGCGATTACTGGGCGGCAGGGGTCCGCCATATCGTCGCATTGCGCGGCGATCCCCAAAGCGGCATCGGCACCGGATATACACCGCATCCCGACGGTTATGCCTATGCCGCCGATCTTGTTGCGGGCCTGAAGAAGGTCGCCGATTTCGAGATCAGCGTCGCCGCCTATCCCGAGACCCATCCGACGGCGCGCAGCCCCGGCCACGATCTCGACAATCTGAAGCAGAAGCTCGACGCCGGCGCCAATCGCGCGATCACCCAGTTCTTTTTCGATGTCGACGTGTTCCTGCGGTTCCGCGACCGCGTGCATGCGGCCGGCATCGACGTGCCGATCGTGCCCGGCATCCTGCCGGTGACCAATTTCGCCCAGCTGAAGCGCATGTCGGCCGGCTGTGGCGCCTCGATCCCGGCCTGGATGGGCGGCCACTTCGACGGGCTCGATGACGATCCCGACACCCGCCGCCTCGTCGCCGCCTCTCTGGCCGCCGAGCAATGCCGGCGGCTGCACGCCAACGGCGTCCACGAATTCCACTTCTACACGCTGAACCGCGCCGATTTGATCGTCGCGATCTGTCACCTGCTTGGCGTCCGTGCGCCGCGTCCCGCGGCCCCTCCGACGGTTTGATCCTCCGATGACGCATCTGCTCGATTATCTCAAAGACCGGGTGTTGCTTTGCGACGGTGCCATGGGTACGCAGGCGCAGTCGCGCAGCTTTCACACCGAGCACGATTTTCACGGACACGAAAACTGCACCGAGATCCTGACCGAGAGCCGGCCCGATTTCGTGCGTGAGGTACATCTCGGCTATTTGCGCGCTGGTGCCGATGCGATCCAGACCAACAGCTTCGGCGGTTCACCGGTCACGCTTGGCGAGTTCGGCATCGCCGACAAGGCGTTCGACTTGAATCGTCGCGCCGGTGAGTTGGCGCGCGAGGCGATCGAGGAAGTCGCTGGTGACGGCCACACCCGTTTCGTGCTTGGCTCGGTCGGGCCGGGGACGCGGCTGCCGACGCTCGGTCACATCGCTTATCAAGACCTCGAAGACGCGCTGGCCGTGCAGTGCGCCGGGCTCGTCGCCGGCGGTGTCGACGCGTTCCTGATCGAGACCTGCCAGGACCCGCTGCAGATCAAGGCAGCGGTCAACGGCGCCAAGCGCGCTCGCGAGGATGCAGAAAAAGACATCCCGATCATCGTGCAGGTGACGGTCGAGACCACCGGTACCTTGCTGGTCGGCGCCGACATCGCCGCCGCGGCGACGATCATCGACGCGCTCGACGTGCCGGTAATCGGCCTCAACTGCGCCACCGGTCCGCGCGAGATGGCGGAGCATCTGAAATGGCTCGGCGAGACCTGGCCGCGCTTCATCTCGGTGCAGCCGAATGCCGGCCTGCCGGAGCTGATCAACGGCCGTACCCATTATCCGCTGTCGCCGAAGGAATTGGCGCAGTGGCTCGAGCGCTTTGTCCTCGAAGACGGCGTCAACATCATCGGCGGCTGCTGCGGCACCGAGGCGACGCATATCGCCGCGCTGGACCAGATGCTGCGCCGGATAGGCCGAGATCGCCCGCGGCCGCTGCCGAAGTCGCGAAGCGTCACCTGGGCGCCGTCGGTCGCATCTCTTTACGGGCAGGTGCCGCTGCGCCAGGAGAACGCGTATCTGTCGATTGGCGAGCGCTGCAACGCCAACGGCTCGCGGGCCTTCCGCCGCATGCAGGAACAGGGCGATTGGGATGGCTGCGTCGAGATGGCGCGCGAGCAGGTGAAGGAAGGTTCGCACACACTCGATTTGTGCACCGCCTTTGTCGGCCGCGACGAGGTCGCCGACATGACCGAGGCGGTGACCCGGATGCGCGGCGCGGTCAATGCGCCCCTGGTCATCGACTCGACCGAATACCCGGTGCTCGAAGCCGCGATGAAGCTCTATGGCGGCAAGCCGATCATCAACTCGATCAATTTCGAGGATGGCGAGGAAGCCGCCGACAAGCGGCTACGCCTGGCCAAGCGCTTCGGTGCCGCGGTGATCGCGCTGACCATTGACGAAACCGGCATGGCCAAGGAGGTCGAGCACAAGGTGTCGGTGGCGCGCCGGCTCTACGAGTTCGCCTGCCGCAAGCACGGCCTGCCGCCGAACGACCTGTTGTTCTACCCGCTGACCTTCACCATCGCGACCGGCAACGAGGACGACCGCAAGCTCGGCCTCAACACGCTGGATGCGATCGCGCGCATCGCCGAGGCGATGCCCGAGTGTCAGATCATCCTCGGCCTGTCGAATATCTCGTTCGGCCTCAACCCGCCGGCGCGGCAGGTGCTGAATTCGGTATTTCTCGACCACGCGCTGCGCCGCGGGCTGACCGGCGCGATCGTACATTTCTCGAAAATCCTGCCGCTGCACCGTATCGCCGAGGAGGAGGTGCGGGTTGCCGAGGATTTGATTTTCGACCGGCGCCGTGACGGTTACGACCCGCTGCACGCGTTCATGGCGCTGTTCCAGGACCGCACGATCGAGAAGGCCGAGAAGAAGGGCCGGCCGGAAAAGCTCGAAGATCGGCTCGCTCAGCGCATCGTCGACGGTGACCGTACCGGCCTTGAAGCCGACCTCGATCTTGCGTTGCAGAGCTATCCGGCCCTCGACATCATCAACGACATCCTGCTGGGCGGCATGAAGACGGTCGGCGATCTGTTCGGCGCCGGCAAGATGCAGCTCCCATTCGTGCTGCAATCGGCCGAGACGATGAAGGCCGCGGTCGGTCACCTCGAGCCGCACATGGAGCGCGTCGAGGGCCAGGAGAAGGGCACCGTCGTGCTCGCCACCGTGCGCGGCGACGTGCACGACATCGGCAAGAACCTCGTCGACATCATCCTGACCAACAACGGCTACCGTGTCGTCAATCTCGGCATCAAGCAGCCGATCGGGAACATTCTCGACGCCGCCGTGGAACACCGCGCGCATGCGATCGGCATGTCCGGCCTGTTGGTGAAGTCCACGGTGGTGATGCGCGAGAACCTGGAAGAGATGAGCCGCCAGGGGCTCGACATCCCGGTCATGCTCGGCGGCGCCGCGCTGACCCGCCGCTATGTCGAGGACGATTGCGTCAAATCCTATGCCTGCGGCCGTGTCGCCTATGCCCGCGACGCGTTCGACGGGCTGGCGCTGATGGACCGTATCGTCGGCAACGATTTCGACGGCTATCTCGGCGAGGTGCAGGAAAAGAATGCCGGCCGCCCGGTGAACCAGAGCCGCAAGCTCGGCCGCGCCGGCGATGCCAGGCCGCAGCGTCCGGTCGATCTCGGAGAGGCTAAAATCCGGCGCGCCGAGCTCAATCGCGGCGTGCCGGTGCCGCAGCCGCCGTTCTGGGGTCCGCGGACGATCGCGCGCGTCCCGGCCAAGGCGATCGTGCCTTACCTCAACGAGCGCATGCTGTACCAATTTCAGTGGGGCTTTCGGAAGGACGGGCGCTCGCTCGCCGAATACAAGGAGTGGGCGAAAAAGGAATTGCGGCCGGTGCTGGCGCGCATTTGCGACATCGCGATCCGCGAAGATATCCTGACGCCGCAGGCCGCCTACGGTTATTGGCGCTGCGCCGCGCAGGGCAACGACGTGATCCTGTTCGACGACACTGGTGCCGGCGGCAAAGAGCGTGAGCTGACGCGCTTCTCGTTTCCGCGTCAGAACAAGGAAGGCGGCCTCTGCATCGCCGATTTCTTCCGCGATGTCGACGATCCGGAGCGCGACGTGATCGGATTGCAGGTGGTGACGATGGGACGGCGCGCCTCCGAGGCGGCGCGCGAGTGGTTCGCCGACAATCGCTACCAGGATTACCTGTACCTGCACGGCCTTTCGGTCGAGATGGCCGAGGCGTTCGCCGAATATGTCCACAAGCGCATCCGCGGCGAATTGGGCTTTGCCGCCGAGGAGGCGCGCGACCACGACGAGATGCTGGCGCAGGGCTATCGCGGCAGCCGCTATTCCTTCGGCTATCCGGCCTGTCCAAACCTCGCAGACCAGGCGCAGTTGCTGCAGCTGCTCAATGCCGCGGAGATCGGCATCGCGCTCAGCGAGGAAGACCAGCTCGACCCCGAGCAATCGACCTCGGCGATCGTCGTGCACCACCCGCAGGCGAAATACTTTTCGGTTTAGGAAAACGGCGTTAGAGGGGCACGACCATACGCGCGTACGGCAATGTGCAGACCACGGCGATCACCGGCCTCATCGCCGCCATGCCGAAGGTCGAACTTCACGTTCACCTCGAAGGCTGTCTCGAACCGGAGATGGCGCTGCAGTTCGCGCGAAAGAACCGCGTGCCGTTTCCATACGACTCGATCGAACAGGTCCGCGCCGGAAGGGAGTTTACCGACCTTACAACGTTCCTTGCGGCAATGACCGTTAACACCCAGACATTGCGCGCGGTCGAAGATCACTATGAGCTGACAAAGCAATATCTACAGCGCGTGCACGACGAAAACGTCGTCCATGTCGAAATCGCTCTGTCGCCGCAGGGCTTCAAAACGCGCGGTCTTGAGATCGCGCCCTGCATCGACGCGGTCGCGAGTGCCTTACGGGAAGCGCGGGACGCGTTTGGAATGACGGGCGGCATAATCGCCGGTTGCGTGCGGCATCGCCCGCCGGATGAGGCGCTGGAGATGCTGGCGGAGCTGCGAGCCTGCGGCGATGCCATTCTGGCCGTCGGCTTGCACGGCGGTGAGCTGGGAAATGAACCGAGGCTCTTCGAGCGGCACTTTCAGTTCGCCCGCGCGCAGGGCTGGCACACCGTCGCACATGCCGGAGAGGAAGGGCCGGCCGATTACGTCGCCCAGTCGCTCGACATACTCGGCGCCGAGCGGATCGACCACGGTGTTCGCGCCGGTGACGACCCGGTGCTGCTGGAGCGGCTTGCGGCCGAAGGGACTCCTCTTACGGTTTGCCCGGTCTCGAATATCTGCCTCGGCGTCTTTGCCGCGCTCGAGGACCACAACATCGCCCGCCTGCTGCGCCGCGGCGTCGCGGTGTCGCTCCACTCCGACGACCCGGCCTATTTCGGCGGTTATCTGTCGCATTGCATCGAACAGACCGCTGCTGTGCTCGATCTCTCGGCCGCGGAACTGGTCGAGATGAACAAGAACGCGATCCGCGCCGCCTTTCTGGACGACGCTGCGAAGCAGCGACTGCTTGCGGCATCCGATGCTGCTTTGGCAGCGCCGTCCCCTCGCCCAGCCTATGGCAGACCAGATCGACGAGGTTGCTTCGTCGTTCCGCTCCTCGCCTGACTGTTGTGTTGTCATTGCGAGCGAAGCGAAGCAATCTCGTGCCGCCTTCAGGGTTCATGGGAGGGAATAATGGCGTTCTACGAATTGCGGCAATACCACGTCCGGCCGGGCAAGATGGCGGCCTGGCTGAAGCTGATGGAAGAGGAAATCATTCCGTTCCAGGTGTCGAAGGGGATGGTGATCACCGGCAGCTTCAAGGGCGAGAGCGACGAGTCGGTCTATGTCTGGCTGCGCCGCTTCGAGAGCGAGGCGCAGCGCGAGGCGCTCTACAAGGCGGTTTACGACACCGATTTCTGGAAGACCAAGATCGGGCCGCAGATACCCGACCTGCTCGATCGCGAGAAGATGGTCGTGACCCGCATCGTCCCGACCGCAAAATCGACGGTCCAGTAAGCACTTACGCCGGCAGTCGGCGGGCCGGTTCAACACCGCGGATCGGGGTGCTACATAAGCCTGAGACGAAGGAGGTCCCGATGGCGAAACAGATCGACGAAAAGACCCGCACCGAATTGGAGGCGGCGGCATTCCGCACCCTGGTGGCGCATCTGCGCGAGCGCACCGACGTGCAGAACATCGATTTGATGAACTTGGCCGGGTTTTGCCGCAATTGCCTGTCGCGCTGGTACCGCGAGGCGGCCGAGGGGAAGGGCGTCCCGCTGACCGACCCGGAGGCGCGCGAGATCGTCTACGGCATGCCGTATGACGAATGGCGCAAGAAGCACCAGAAGGAGGCCAGCCCGGAGCAGAAGGCCGCCTTCGCGGGGCAGCAGCACAAGCATTAATTTTTTTAGGGGGAATGGGGGAAGCATGCCCGATGTGGGGGGAATTGCCGGCGAGCGGCTGAAATCGTTCGTCGAGCGGATCGAGCGGCTGGAGGAGGAGAAGCAGGCGCTCGCCGCGGACATCAAGGAGGTCTATGCCGAGGCCAAGGGGAGCGGCTTCGACACCAGGATCATGCGTCAGGTGATCCGGCTGCGGCGGATGGACAAGGACGATCTCGACGAGCAGGAGACCCTGCTCGACGTCTACAAGCGCGCCCTCGGCATGGTCCCCGACTTGCCGGTGGCAGCGGAATAGGCCTTTGGGCCCGGCTTAAGCGGGGACGCTGAGGATCGCGTCCTCGTAGCGGCCGGCGCCCATGCCGCCTTGCGGGAAAATCTCGCGCTCGGCGATCCAGGCGAAGGCGGCGTCGTAGGTCTCCTTGGTGTAGGGCTCGAACACGATCCGCTCGCCCGGCCCCCAGCGGCGCGTGTCGATCTCGTCGCGGAACCGCTCGGGGAATTCCTCGCGGTAATAATGCGTATAGAGCTCCGGCCGCAGATCGATGTCGCGTTGCGCCAGCCGCAGGGCGCGGAAGTATTTCTGCACATCCGCCGGGTCCGGGGCACCGGTGATCAGCGACGCCATCATGAAGGTGATGTCGATGACCTTGCGAAAGCCGAGCTGCTCCAGGAAATAGTACGGCCCGCTGAACAGCGACGCGGCCGGCACCTGGCGGTCGACCAGCAGCTCCATGCGCCGGAACAACAACCCGTCGGCAAAGGACAGGTTGATCCGGTCGCGCGGCAGATACTGTTCCAGCGCCTGGATTGTCGCGTAATGGCTGCCCGACTGGTAGCCGACCGAAATCGGCACGCCGGCCAATTGCTCGGGATGCGTGATGTCGCTGTCCTGCGGCACGAACACGCCAGCCGGCGCCACCGAATAGGCGTCCGGGTAGAGCTTGCCGTGCCCGGTCGAGGCGGCGACATTGACGGTCCAGTGACAGGCGCAGCTGATGTCGGAGTTGCGGCCGCGCTCGAAGGTCTGGTAGGCGCCGACCTTGTCGCCGAGGTCGTGCCGCTTGCCGTCCGGCCCGCTCAGCTCGTCGCGGAACTCGTAGAGGAGCCCCTCGCGGTCGAAATAGCCCTTGTTCCGCGCCACCCACTCGTGCAGCCGCATATGCGGCGCGATCACGAACTTCGCCATGCCATGCCTCCCGAACCCGCCCCATCCTACCGTAACTCTGCCGATCGCGAACGGTCGTTCACGGAGATGTCAGCAGCCGCAAGGATCACTCCCGGCGTGTCGCCCCGAAGGCTGTGCCCACTTCGGATTACACGTAGCTTTGGCCCCACCGGTCGCGGTACACGACCTCGGCGAGCGGCTTGCGCCGGACCGGCCCGAAGCGCCCCAGCGGGTATCCGATCGGGAGCAGCGCATAGGAGCGCACACCGGCCGGCAACCCGAACAAATCGTCGACCTCGCGCTCGAACAGCAGGTAAAGCGTCGTCAGGGTCGCGCCGAGGCCGAGCGCGCGCGCCGCGAGCAGTATGTTCTGCACTGCCGGGTAGATCGACGAGCCGGCGGTGCGGCCAGGAGGCGTCGGGCCGTCTGCCATACAGGGAACGATCCAGACCGGCGCCTCGTGCAGATGATCGGCGAGGTGCTGCGCCGCATCGAGCATCCGGGCGAAACGTTCGGGGCTGGTGCCGGCCGGCGGCGCGCCGGCGCGGTAGCGCGGCCCCACCTGTTCGTCCCAGGCGCGCTTATAGTATGCCGCGACGGCCTTTTTGACGTCGGGGTCGGTGACCACGAGGAAGGCCCAACGCTGCGAATTGCCGCCGCTCGGCGCGGCGGTGCCGGCTTCGAGAATTTTGCGGATCAGCGCCTCCGGCACTGGGTCCGGCTTGAGCCGCCGCATCGACCGCGTCGTATGCATGATCTCGAACAATCCGGGCTCGTGTGAGGTCGTCTCGCTCATCGGCACCCCTCCCTGCACTCTCTCTCGCGCCCGGAACCTGTTCCGGCTAACGGCAATCGACAATAATCGATGGCCCGGCGCCGCGCGCGTACCTCATGACGCAATCCAGCATAAGGGAGGCAAGCAGATGCCCGATTCCGTGACCGCAGCCGACCGCGAAATCCTTACGCGCCTTAACCGCGACTACATCGACTCGGTGCAAAACGGCGATGTCCGCCGCTTCGACGAAATCCTCGCCGCCGATTTCCGCTGCTCCAACCCGGACGGGTCGCTCGTCGACCGCGCCGGTTTTTTGGCGCAGACCGCGCGGCCGGTAACGATCGCGAACCTCGCCGCGCACGATGTCGAGATCCGCCTGTTCGGCGACGTCGCGATCATTCACGCTCGCACCACTTACACAACGGCCGACGGCCGCGCCGGAGCCGGCCGCTACACCGATGTCTGGGCGCGCCAGAACGGCAAGTGGCTCTGCGTTTCGGCCCATGTCACCCGCTGCTGACCGGAATTACTTATTCTGCCATTTGGGTGGGCGAGCAACACGAAGCCCACCGTACCCGTACCAGCTCCCACGATTTTGATGGGCTTCGCTCCGCTCAGCCCCATCCTACGCACTGGTTCATCTCCAGAATTTCGGATCATTTGTCTGCTTCATTTTTTCCATTTTTGCTTTGAGCGTTTGTTTCGCTGACTGCCGTTGTTTCTTGTCGCTCTCGATCGCGGCCCTAATGCTGACAGATGTTTTGGGTATAACCTTCTTCCGAAGCTTTGGTTCGGGGCGATGTTCCGGTCAGGTATGGGGTCTGCTCTTTAACCCAAAGAGCGTCGAATCTCATCTTTGCTGCTTGCTGGAGTGCGGTTGCCGTCTTATCCAAGTTGTCAGCAACTCGGCGGCGCTTAGACAGCTTTCCGGTCTTGGGCAGAGCAGTCGATCCCCATTTTTTGTAGTCTCTTGGAGAGATCAGCGTTGATCCCCCAAGGTATCCTCCCTTGCCGCGTGTTGCCATCACATTGCCCTGCGTTCGAGCCCCTCAAGATAGTGCTGCTCTACGACTTATCAATCGCTGATGGCAGTCAACCCAACTCGCTCAGCCGGGGCAGGACTTCCTTCGAGAACAGCGTCAGGTTGGCGACGGTGTCGGCGTGGTCGAGGGTGCCGCCCTGACCCATCATCAACAGGTGACCGAAGCCGCCGACGTGATGATAGAACGCCTTCAGCTGGTCGAAGACATCGTCCGGGGTGCCGGCGAACGACAGGCCGGCGTCCACCGCCTGTTCGACACTCATCGTGCGCGGGTTGATCGGGTGGCCGTCCTTGGTCTGCACCCGCGTTGCGCGCGCCGCCGATGCACCGCCCGATTTCAGCATCTGCGCGTTGATCGCCGGTGACACATAGCCCGGCGGGTTGGCGAATTGCGGTGACACAATCCCGGAGGTGCGGCTGTAGCCGAGGATATGGTCGGCGCGGCGGTGTCCCTCCTCGCGCGTCTCGCCGACGCCGATCAGCGCCATATAGGCGAGGTTTTTCGGTGACATTTCACGGCCGGCTTTCGCCGCCGTGTCGCGGTACGCCTGAAAGATCGCCGGCGTGCGCACCCAGCCGGTATTGAGGACGCCGATCGTGATGCCGCGCTCGGCCGCCTCGCGGGCGCTGCCCTCGCTGCCGACCGGCATCCACACCGGCGGGTGCGGCTGCTGGTAGGGGCGCGGCCAGACATTGACCGAGCGGTACTGAAAATGCGTGCCCTCCCAGTTGAACGGGCCGTCATGCGTGGTCATCGCCTTCAGGATCAGATCGTGCGCTTCCCAGAAGCGCTCCATCAGATCGGCCGGGTTGGTGTTGGCCGGTGAAATCTCGAACGGCACGCCCTTGACGAAGCCCATTTCGACGCGGCCGCGCGAGAGCACGTCGATCATCGAATATTCCTCGGCGACGCGGATCGGGTCGTTGCGGTTGCCGATCAGCATGCCGAGCGCGAGGAGGCGCACCTTTTTCGTTTCGCGCGCCAGGATCGCCATCGGGATCGTGCAGACGCTGTCGGCGCAGGTTGCGGTGGCGTGGTGCTCGTTTGTCATGATGTTGATGCCGAGCTCGTCGCACAGCGCCCACTCGTCGAGATAGCGGTGGTAGAGGTCGGCGCCCACTTTCGGGTCGAACAGCCGCGACGGGACAGTCACCCGATAGGTGTCCTCGAGCTGCGGCCAGGCCGGGTGATAGGCCATCTCGCTGAAGTGCCAGACTTGCATGCCGTTCGTGCCATTTGCTGTCATGGCCGGTTCTCCTGGGCGAAGCGAGTGATCGCGTCGGCGACCGCCTGCGGCTGCTCGATCTGCGGGTAGTGTCCAGCCGCGGCGATGCCGGTGAAGCGCGCATTCGGCAGCGCTGCCGCGAGGCGCTCGCCATAGGCCGGCGGCGCGATGCCGTCTTGTTCGCCCCATAGCACCAGCGCCGCGGCCTTGACCCGGTGCAGCCAATGGCCGAGCGCCGGATCGTGCAGATAGGGCTTCCAGCCGTACAGCGCGGTCGCCTGCCGGTCGCGGGCGATGTCCTCCAGTTCGGTGTCGGACAGCTTGGTGTAATCGGGTGCGGCGGTGGGGTCGGCGAAGGTGCGGCGCAGCACCTCATCCGCCGGCAAGGCATAGATGTCGGCGAAGTCGCGCTCGTCGCGGGCGCCGAATTTGACGCCCACGCTGTCGATCAGCACCAGCCGGCCGATCCGGCCGGGGTCGCGCACCGCCATTTCGAGCGCGATCCAGCCGCCGAGCGACGAGCCCACGACCAACGGCCGGTCGAGCGCGAGCCGGTCGATCAGGTCGAGATAGAGGTAGGCGATGTCGTGGACGGTGCGGAACCAAGAGGGGCGGGGGCTCGACCCGAAGCCGGGATGGCGCGGCGCCACGACCCGGAAGCGCTGCGTTAGGCGATCGAGACAGGCACGGTTCTGCAGCCAATAATCGCCGCCATGCAAGAACAAGAGCGGCGGCCCGCTACCCCCGACCCAGGCCTCGAGCGAAATTCCGCCCACTTCGATGCGTTCCATACGCGCCCTCCCGCTTTGCCCGAGCATCCCATACCTTGTCATCCCGGCGGAAGCGGGGATCCGGTCTTAATCTCGGGATCAGCCGGCGGGCTGGTTCGCCTGGCGCTGCGCGACATGCGCGAGGCTGCCGTCGGATGGGTGGACGGCCAGGAAGTTCATCGCGCCTTCGAACACCCGATATCCGAGGCCTTCCAGCATTCCGCGCAGCTGCTCCTTCGGCGACTTGATCCATTCGACCAGCAGGATTGGCCGATGCCTGGCGATCAGGCCGGTGCCGCCGGCCAGCACCTCGGTTTCCATGCCTTCGACATCGACCTTGACGAGGTCGACCCGGTCGAGCGCCAAGGAGTCGAGCTTCAGCATCCTGATTTCTTGGGTCGCGGCGTCGGAATAGTCGATGTCCTGCCCGATGAACTCGTTGCCCGGCCGCGACCGCAGCTCGAGGCTGCCGAAACTCGCGAAGCTGAGATAATCGGGCTGCGGCACCCGCAGCGTGCCGTCCTCGGCCGCGACCGCGGCATGCAAGGCGCGGGCGTTGAAGCAGTTGTTCAGCGCGATGTTGCCGGCCAGCGCATAAAACAACCGCTCCTGCGCTTCGATCGCGAGCACCGAGCCCCAGCCGGTCATCTCGATCGCCGACTCGATCGTCAGGACTCCGACATTGGCGCCGCAATCGAGCATGACGACGCCATCCCCAAAATACTGCCGACGGCAGCGCAGCATGAACAGCAGCACCTCCATCTCCCTGGCATCCCAGCCGCCACACTCAAGTATCTGGTAGCCCACGCCGTATGACTGATCACCGACGCCGTGGCGATCGAAGCGGTCGACGATCAGCGGCCCGTGTTCCGAGGCAGACAGCACGAAGCCCATCTTTCGCTTTATGTTCCGCATCGCGGCTGACCCTCTCTGCCAAGCGGCATCGAGTGTGGAAACCCTGCCGCGGCCTTGACGGGATTCAAATCCGCGGCAGATCATCCGGCAAGCAAATCTCGGCGGGCGGGAATCCGCGACGCGGGCACCCTCGCTCGCGTCCCCCGCGTCAGGAAAGGTTAGGCCATGGGCCAGTTCGGGATCGGGCAGCCGGTGCGGCGCTTCGAGGACAAGCGGCTCCTCAGCGGCAACGGCCGCTTTCAGAACGACAACAACCTGCTGGGCCAGGCTCACGCCTATGTGCTGCGCTCGCCGCATGCCCACGCCAATATCCGCAAGCTCGACCTCAGCGCGGCCGAGGCGGCGCCCGGCGTGCGGCTGATCCTGACCGGCGACGATCTCGTGGCGGCCAAGCTCGGCGCGATGGGCGTGCCGTTCCAGCGCAAGCGGCCGGACGGATCGCCGATGTTCGCGCGCGCCCATCTTGGCCTGGCCCAGGGCACGGTGCGCTATGTCGGCGAGCCGATCGCGCTGGTCGTCGCCGACACCTTGGCACAGGCGAAGGACGCCGCTGAGCTGGTCGAGATCGAGTTCGACATCCTGCCCTCGGTCACCGACACCGCGGAGGCCGCCGACGGCAAGATCGCGGTGTGGCCGGAGTGTCCGGACAACATCTCGAACCTGTTCGAGGCCGGTACCAAGGCGGCCGCCGACACCGCCTTCGCCAACGCCGCGCACATCGTCAAGCGGCGCTACGTGATCAGCCGGGTCTACGCGCATTTCATGGAGCCGCGCGGCGCGATCGGCGTCTGGGATCCGGGTGAGGACCGCTTCACGCTCTACGCCGACGTGCAGTATCCGCACCGGGTGCGGCAGGCGCTGGCGACGCGCATCTTCAAAATCCCCGAGAGCCGCATCCGTGTGATCGCGGGCGATGTCGGCGGCGGGTTCGGCACCAAGGGCTGGCAATATCCCGAGCACCGGCTGGTCCTGCTGGCGGCGAAGAAGCTGCGCCGGCCGGTCAAATGGACCTGCGAGCGCAGCGAGGCGATCCAGGCCGACGAGCACGCCCGCGACAATGTCAGCGACGCCGAATTGGCGCTCGACAAGGACGGCAAGTTTCTGGGCTTGCGGGTCAAGACGCTGGCCAATGTCGGCGCCTACATCTCGTCGGAGCGCAACCTGCTGGCGACCTTCGGCAATGTCGGCACGCTGGTCGGCACCTACGACATCCCGGCGGCCCATGTCGGGGTCTATGCGGTGATGGCCAACACCAACGGCACCGCACCCTATCGCGGCGCCGGCCGGCCCGAGGCGACCTATGTCATCGAGCGGCTGATCGACGACGCGGCGCGCGAATTGAGCTTCGACCGGGTCGAGCTGCGCGCCAAGAACCTGATCCCGCCCGAGAAGCTGCCGATCAAGACCGCGCTCGGCCTCAATTACGATTGTGGCGACTTCCCGGCCAATCAGAAGAAGGCGCTGGAGGAGGCCGCTTGGGCGGGGTTCGCCAAGCGGCGCGACGGAGCGAAGGCGCGCGGCAAGCTGCGCGGCATCGGCCTCGCCAACCCGATCGAGAAGGCCGCTGGGCCGGGTCAGGAATTCGCCGAAATCCGCTTCCACCCGAGCGGCAACGCGACCCTGCTGATGGGTTCGAAAAACCAGGGCCAGGGCCACGAGACGACATTCAAGCAGGTGCTCAACGAGAAGCTCGGGCTCGACCCGGCGGTGGTGCAATACATCGACGGCGACACCGACCGCGTCGCCTTTGGCATCGGCACCAACGGCTCGCGCTCGACTGTGATCGGCGGCTCGGCCCTGTGGATCGCGGCCGACAAGGTCATCGCCAAGGGCAGGCGCATCGCCGCGCATCTGCTGGAGGCGGCCGAGGCCGACATCGAGTTCGCCGTCGCCGACAATGGCGGCAGTTTTGCGGTCGCCGGCACCGACCGGCGAATTTCGATCACCGATGTCGCGAAGGCCTCGTTCCAGGCCGGCAGGCTACCGCCGGGGCTCGAGGGCGGGCTCTACGAGACCGGCACCTTCGCGCCCGACGACAACACCTATCCCAATGGCTGCCACGTCTGCGAGGTCGAAATCGATCCCGATACCGGCGCGCTGGAGATCGTGCGCTATGTCGTGATCGACGATGTCGGCACGGTGGTGAACCCGATCGGGCTCAAGGGCCAGATTCATGGCGGCGTCGCGCAGGGGCTCGGCCAGGCGCTGATGGAAGAGGTGGTTTACGATCGCGAGTCG
>DATARH010000081.1:0-26695 GCA_036264235.1 Allostellaceae bacterium | reverse complement strand
AGGGCGCCAGAGCCCTTCTTCACCACCAAGGATGCCGGCAAGGGCAGCGGCCTCGGGCTCAGCATGGTGTATGGCGTGGCGCGGCAGTCCGGCGGCGCGGTGGCGATGACAAGCCGGCTCGGCGAGGGGACGACCGTGCGGGTTTATCTGCCGCGGGCGGCCGAGGCCGAGGCGCGGGTCGAGACTCCGGTGGCGGCCGCAGCCGATTTCGCCGCGCTCGCCGGCCGCACGGTGCTGCTGATCGACGACGACGAGGATGTGCGCCAGGTCAGCGCCGCATTGCTGCAGGAGCTCGATTGCAAGGTCGTCGAAGCGGAAAGCGGCCAGAGCGGGCTCGCGGCCCTCGACGGCAATCCCGGGATCGACCTCGCGGTCGTCGATTTCGCGATGCCGGGGATGAATGGCGTAAAGGTAGCCGAAGCGATTCGCGCAAAACGGCCCGACATACCCTTCATCATCATCACCGGTTATGCCGAGATCGACACCAGCGAGCCGTCAATCGAGCGCCTGCGCGTCTTGAACAAGCCGTTTCAGCGCGCCGAACTGGCCGAGGCACTGCTCGCCGCGATCGCCGATGCAGCCCGAAGCAATGTGGTCCCCCTCAAACCGCCGTCGGGGCGAGGACGCGCCGGGCGAGCGCGATCGTAACCGCGCTGCCGTTGCTCATCGCCGCTGCGTCGAGCGCGCCGACCAGCGCCGCCGCCGCATCGAACGACCGCTCCATTCGGCGCACCGCGTAGGCGACCACCCGCGGTTCGACGCGCAATCCGCGATCCGCGAAATGCTTGACCAGCACGGCACCGAGCAGCCGGTCATCGGGCGCCGCGATCTCGACCGAGGGCAGGCTCCGCACCCGGGACGCGAGGTCCGGCAGACCGATTGTCCAGGCGGCAGGCGAGAGGCGCGACAACAGCAGCAGAGACGTGCGCCGTTCGCCGCACCAATTGTAGAGGTGCAGCAGCGGCGCCTCCGGCGCCCGATCGGCGTCATCGAGCGCGATCCCGGGTGACGTTTCCGCCAATTGCAGCACCGGTTCGAGCGCATCGAGCGTCGCGGCCGGCACAATCATGCCGCCGCAGCGCGCCTGCCACAGATGTGCGAGATGCGTCTTGCCGCTGCCGGTCGGGCCGTGGATCAGCAGCGCGGAGGCCGGCCAGTTGGGCCAGTGCTCGACCAAGGCGAGGGCATCGGCGTTGCAGGCCGAGACAAGGAAATCGGCACGGCCGAACGCCGTCCGGTACGCTAGGTCGATCGCGAGCTGGGTCACGGCAGCCGCTGCAGCGGCCGCACGGTGTCGTTCATGGGCTCGATCTGGCGCGAATCGTACAGGGTACTGGTCCGATAGCGAGTCAAGGCAAAGCGGATCAGCACCCCGATCACCGCCGCCGCCGGGACCGCGATCAAGACGCCGACAAAGCCGAACAACGTGCCGCCGGCGAACAGCGCGAAAATCACCCAGACCGGGTGCAGATGGATGCGGTCGCCGATCAGCTTCGGCGTCAGGAAATTGGCCTCGACCAGCTGGCCGACGAGAAAAATGCCGCAGACGACGAAGACCTCCGTCCAGGTGCCGAATTGCGATGCCGCGAGACCGACCGCGATCAGCAGGCCGGTGGCGACGCCGAGCATCGGGATGATCCCCAGCACCCCGATCAGCAACCCCAGCGCCAAACCCGAGCCGAGACCGGCGAGCGACAGCGCCGTGGCGTAATAGGCGGCGAGGATCAGGCAGACGAGCGCCTGGCCGTGGACAAAGCCGACCAGGGTGTCGCTGACCAGCGTGGCCTGCTCGCGCACCGTTTCGAGCGACTGGCGCGGCACATAGGAGTCGAGACGTGCGACCATCGCGTCCCAATCGCGCAGCAGGAAGAAGGTGACGATCGGCGTTACTACGAGGAGCGACAGGATGTTCAGGATCGCAATGCTGCTGGTGACCATGCTCTGCAGCACGCCGGCGATCCACACCACCGCCTCGCCCAGCTTGGCGCCGACGAGATCACGCAATTTGGTGACATCTTCCGCCGGCAACTGCTCCTGCAGCAGCTGAACCAATCGGCCGAACTGGTCCTGGAGCGCCGTGACCAGGGACGGCACCTTGCCGATCAACTGCAGGATCTGGCCTTGCACCAGTGGTACCAGCAGCACCAGGATCAGCGCGAAACCGACGAAAAAGGTGACCAGCACGGCAAGGCTGGCGAGGCTGCGGTTGACGCCAAGCCGTTCGAGCCGGCCGACCCCCGGGGCCAGCACATAGGCGATCGTGAAGCCGGCGGCGAACGGCAGCAGGATGCCCTGCAGCAGTCCGAGCGCGACGACGATGATCAGGATCAGGCCGACCCAGAACAGCAGGCGATAGGCGCGTTGGCTCACAAACGGGGATCCGGGCGGGCGGTATGGGGACTGACCAAAACTCGCGCCCATCGGCCCAGATACCAGAACCCCGAGACGATTGTCGTTACCGCCACCGCGGCGGTCAGCAGCGGAATTACGATGCCGGTATGGATGTCGAGCCCGAGATCGCCGAGCACGAAGCCAACCAGCGCGATCTGCAACAGGGTATTGAGTTTGCTGATCAACAGCGGGTCGAAGCGGTAGGGTGCCCCGGTCGCCTGTATCCGCACGAACCCGGCGAGGATCAGGCTGTCGCGCAACACCACCAGAGAAACCAGCCAGCCAGGTAGCTGCCCCGCGACGGCGAGCGCGACATAAACGCTGGTCAGCAGCGCCTTGTCGGCCAACGGGTCGAGCAGCGCGCCGAGGCGGCTGCGGCTGTCGAAATGCTTGGCGATATAGCCGTCGGCCGCGTCCGAAACGCCGGCGGCGATAAAGACCCAGAACGCGGCCGCATCATCGCCGTCGAGGATCAGCCACACCGCGACCGGCACGGCGAGCAACCGGGCAAAGGTGATCAGGTTTGGGATCGTCAAGGCGGGCCCAATCAGCGCCTCGCCACCCTCGATATCGGTGCGCTGTACCATCGGGGCCTAACGCGACGCCGGCGTCTCGGACCGCGCCAGCCGCCAGGACCGGTCGCCACCGGTATCGCCGCGGGCCAGCGCCAGCCCCAGCGCGGCAAGGCTCGCCTGCAACTGGTCGACGCTGCCGACATAGTCGATCTCGACGACTGCCTCCTGGCGCGACAGGGCCATCAAATCGACCTTGCGGATCGTACCGAGCGAGGCAAGGCTGTCCCGCAGTTTGATCCAATCGTCAAGCCCGGTGATCGGCGCGGTCGCGGTCAGGCTGCCCCGCTGATCGTATTTGTCGCCGGTCTCTTGCTTCCAGCCGGTCTGGATCCCGGCAGCGATCGTCGCCGCGGCGCGCTGCAGGAGAGCGTCGGGGGCCTCGCCGGGCTTGCCCTCGACCGGTGCGACATGGGTCTCGGCGAGCCTGCCCTGGCGATAGCGGCGCACCGTCACGTCGAGCCCTGCCGGGGAGCCGGGCGTTGTCGTGACAATTCCGGCGATATCGGGCTTGCCGGCGGTTTCCGGCTTGCCGGCGGCGCGCGGCGTGGCGAGGGTGACGATCACGTCCTCGCCGCCATTCTTCTTGGCGATCGCGGCCAGCGCCCCGGCATCTGCGGTACGCGCCTTCTCGGCATCGATCGCGGCGATGTCGCCGACATCGCCGAGCGGCACAGCGAGCGGCGACGCGCCGGAAGAGGGCGGCAGCTCGGCCCAAGCCTGGCGCCACGGGTTCGGGTCGTCCCACAGCACCGCGCGACCGCCGGCCTGGTAGACCGGCAGCATCACGATCGGCTTGCCGCCAGGCCCGGCGGCGGCGTCGGCGGCGGCGGCACTGGGCGAAATCCCAGCACTTTTCAGCACGCGCTGCGTCTCGGCCGGGCGGAAGTGGAAGGTGTAATCGGCAAGATAGCGCACCGCCGACATGCGCTCGTTGGCGACCTCGAAGCTGGCGACGAGGTTGGTCACCGCGTTGTCATCGAGCTTGGCCAATTTGGGCGACGCGCCCGACCCGGCGGCGACGCGCTCGGCAATCGCCGCCAGGGCGCGGTGCTCGCCATCGTGTCGGGCCTTGTCGCGGGCACTGACGATGCTGTCGGCCGTGGCATCGACCGGAACCGTCACGGTGAACGGATCGTCATCGGCCGCGCGCGCCGGGGGGGCGGACACCCCAAACAGGAGCGCCAACAGCACCAGCGCCGTCGCGAAACCCGATTTGTAGCCTGGCCCGCTGCCGTATACCGCGACCGCCGGCGCCTCCGGCAAGGTCATTGCAAACCGCCCCTGATCCCGTATCGTCGCGGCTCCCCTCCGCAACGCCTGTCATACCGCAGTTCTCGGGAGGATGCCATCGAGAGCCCGTGCAAATCCCGCCGCAAATTCCGTGGGGCGACGGTGATCGGGGCGGAGGCGCGATGCCGCGGCTGAGGGTCGGCGTATTGATCTCGGGCCGCGGCTCGAATTTGCAGGCGCTGATCGACGCCGCTGCCGATCCCGCTTACCCGGCCGAGATCGGACTGGTCATCAGCAACCGCGCCGACGCGGCGGGGCTCGACCGGGCCCGGCGGGTCGGCATTCCGGGCCGCATCATCGCCGACAAGAACCGAGAGCACTTCGCCGCCGAGGCGCATCACGCGCTGCGCGGCGCCGGGGTCGGGTTGGTTGCGCTGGCCGGGTTCATGCGCATCCTGCACGAGGGCTTTGTCGAGGGCTGGCGCGACCGCATGGTCAATATCCACCCTTCGCTGTTGCCGGCGTTTCCGGGGCTGCACCCGCAGCGGCAGGCGTTCGCCGCCGGGGTCAAGTTTTCCGGCTGCACCGTGCATTTCGTGCGCAACGCGGTCGATACCGGCCCGATCGTCGCGCAGGCCGTGGTGCCGTTGCTGCCCGACGATGACGAGGACCGGCTCAGCGCCCGCATCCTGGAGGCGGAGCACCGGCTCTACCCGATGGCGGTGCGGCTCTATGCCGAGGGCAGACTGTCGATCGCCGATGGCCGGGTGATGGTCGCGGGCGCGGCGGCGCAGACCGGTATCCTGTTGAACCCGCCGGAGCCGCTGGGCTGAGCACTGGACTCGGGCGTCGGTTAGGCTATACGTCGCCGCAGCGCGTGCTCAACCGATGAGGCGAAGATGACGGCGGTCGATCCCGATTTCCAACGGCACTACCGGACCTGGATCGCCTTCACGAAATTCGTCAAGATCTCGCTGGTCGTGATCATCCTGATCCTCATCGGGATGGCACTGTTCCTGCTTTGACCGACAAAAGCCGTGTCCGGACGCGATTTTCAGCGGCTGATCGCAGAAGCCGCCGTTCCGGGAATCGCGATCGCGTCCATTGCCGGCGGCCGCCTGAGCGAATTCGTTTGCTGTGGCGTGCGCGGCGTTCAGTCACTCGCTCCGGTCGACGAACACACGGTATTCGATGCCGCATCGCTGACCAAACCGGTGTTCGCAGAAATTGTGCTGCAGCTCGCCGACCGGAGGGCGCTGTCGCTGGACGCTCCGCTCGGCGAATATCTCCCCGACTATGTTGCGAGCGATCCTCGCGCCTCATCGATCACGGCAAGGCAGGTGCTGAGCCACAGCTCCGGCCTGCCGAACTGGCGCAATCCCGATCTGCCGCTGAAGACCTATTTCGCGCCGGGTGAACGGTTCAGCTATTCCGGCGAGGGTTATCTCTATCTGCAACGGGCGATCGAACGAGTGACCGGCGAGACAATCGACCGGATCGCCGAGCGGCTCGTCTTCGCGCCGCTCGGCATGACGCGATCGAGCCTGATCTGGGACCGGCGTTTCGCATCGAACCGTGCCTATCCGCACGATGCATTCGGCCGGCCAGCCCTCGGGAACAAGCCGGGTGAAGCGAACGCAGCCTGGTCGCTGCAAACCACGGCGGCCGATTTCGCCTGCTTTCTGTGCGCGGTGCTGGACGGCGAGGGACTGACAGCGGAAACCGCTGCCGCGCGCCTCCAGCCGCAGATCGTCATCGATCATGCCGGCACCCAGTGTTTGGGGACACTCGACGAGCGCCTGACGACGGGCGTCGCCTGGGGTCTCGGCTGGGGCCTGGAACCGGCGGAAGGCACTTTTTTTCATTGGGGCGACAACGGTCCTTTTACCTGCTTCACGGTCGGCTCGATCCGAGCCCGCAATGCGGTTGTGGCGTTCACCAACGGGGCCTCGGGTCATTCGATTATGCCGGCGCTGATCGGCGAATTTTTGCCAGGTGACCGGCCGTCGCTGGCATGGCTCGATTATGTGCGGCACGACGCGCCGGTCCGTCGGCTGCTGCGCGCCGCGCGGGCGCGCGGGATTGAGACCGTCTGGTCGGAGCCGGACTATGCTGGCCTCGAAACGGCAGACTTACGCTGGGTCGCCCAGGGACTGGTTGCAGCCGGCCGCGAGGACGACAGCGCTTGGCTTCAGGCCAGGATCAAGGAGCGCGAAGCGGCGTCCTAGGGGCAAATTTCGCTTTCGGCGAAGAAGAACGCGATCTCCTGCGTCGCATTTTCCGGTGAGTCGGAGCCGTGCACCGAATTGGCCTCGATCGATTCGGCGAAATCCTTGCGGATCGTGCCGGCGGCGGCCTTTGCCGGGTCGGTCGCGCCCATGATGTCGCGGTTCTTCGCCACCGCGTTGTCGCCCTCCAGTACCTGGACGACGACCGGCCCCGAGCTCATGAAGCCGGTCAGGCTGGCGAAGAACGGCCGCTCTTTGTGGACGGCGTAGAAGCGCTGAGCCAGCTCGAGGGAGAGCCGCAGCCGCTTCTGCGCGACAATCCGCAAGCCGGCCTTCTCGAACCGCTCGTTGATCGTACCGGTCACATTGCGGCGGGTCGCGTCGGGCTTGATGATCGACAGCGTGCGTTCGATGGCCATGAGTTTCGCTCGGGCTTTGCGGGGGAGCGCGGGTTATAGCGGCGTCGGCTTGGAGCGGCAATTGCCCTGGCTGCCGCAGCAAAGGACCTCAAGAGGACCGGAAATCATGCAGCGGGTCGCGGTGATCGGTAACAGCGGCGGCGGTAAATCGGTGCTCGCCCGCCGCATCGTCGCGCGCTTCGCGCTGCCCTATGTCGAGATCGACCGCGTTTATGGCGGAAGGGTTGGCGGCTGGCGCCGGAAGCAGAATACCGCGCCGAGCACGAACGGATCATCGCGCAAGACCGCTGGGTCATCGACGGTTTGGGGCGACAGGACTCAGTGGCCGCCCGGGTGGCGCGGGCGACCGACATCGTGCTGATCGATCTGCCGCTTTGGGTCCATTTCTGGCTGGCCGCGGAACGGCAGATCGCATGGGCGGCGGGCAGCGTCGGCGGCCCACCGGCCGGGATCAGCGAGATGCCGCCGACCAAAGGCCTATTTGAGACCATCTGGGAGGTTGAGCACAACTGGCTGCCTCAGCTCCGCGAACTCGCGACGGCGGCAGAGGCGGACGGAAAGACCGTCGTTCATCTGAAGTCTCTGGAGGAGCTGGACGCGTTCACGGCGAGGCTTTGAGCCTGATCGCGTTGTCGCTCAGCCTTTCTTTTCCCAGCCGGTCGGGGTCTGTTGCCAGTAGGTCAGGCTGTGGTCGGCGGATTTGGCTTGGCGCCAGCGCTCGCGGGCGGCGGCGACGGCGCTCTCGTCATTGCCGTCGAACAGATCGACGATGCGGACGAAGCCGTCGAGGTCGGCGGCCGCAACGCCATCGACCAGTACCAGCATCGAGGCGGCGTTCGGGGTGTCGGCGCCGTCGGTCAGCCAGATCGGCTGCTTGTCGGCGTTGCCGTCGCGAGCCGAGCCGTGCGGCAGGAAACTGGCATCGCCATAGGTCCATAGCAGCGCGTTCAGGTGCTCGACCCGCTCGGGCGAACCGGCACGGAGAACGATGTTGTGGCCCGCCGCCCGGCCGCGTTCGAGGAGGCGCGGCAAGGCCCGTTCGAGCGGCGTCGCCAGCAGGTGATAGAAACCGATCTCGGCCATAGCGCCTTAGCGAGCGGGGCGGCGGCGGGTCACTTCGGCTGCGCGGTAATCCATTTGATGAACTGCGCCGTCTGCGGGTCGGTGCGCTGACCGACCAGGGTGGCGACGGCGATCTTGTCGCCCTTCACCTCGTAGATGTTCCAGACCACGACGCGATCGACGCCGGACGCTTCGATATAGCCGATCTGCAGCTCGGTCTGGACCACCGCGACATTGCCGGACACGTACTTGCCGATCACCTTGAACTTGTTCTTGGCCTCGACGCGGCGTTCCAGCTCCTTCTGGATCGCGGCCTTCCCGACGCAGGGCGTCCAGCACAACCCGCCGTATTGGACGATCGCGTCCTCGCTATAGAGGGCGAGCGCGGCAGCCACGTCGCCGCGGCTTTCGGCGGCCAAATCCTGCTCCGCCAGCGTCGCCGGGTTTACCGTCGCCTGGCCGTAATCCTCGGCGACGACGCGGCTGGAAGCGGCGAGGACGAGCCCGAATGCCAACAGGACTGCGCAAACCTTGGACCTATGCATTACCGGCCCTCCATTGCGCGGTTAGGAAGGTATCTGCCGCGGGCGGATCAACCCTTTTCGTAGTGCTCGGCGACGAAGCGGTCGAGCAGGCGCAGACCGAAGGCGGTGGCCCCCTTCGGCACCGTCGGTGCGTCCTTTTTCGACCAGGTGACACCAGCGATGTCGAGATGGGCCCAGGGCACCTCATTGACGAAGCGCTTCAGGAACTGGGCGCCGATGCTGCTGCCGGCGCCGCGGTCGCCGGCGATGTTCTTGACGTCGGCGGCGTCGCTGTCGATCGATCGGTCGTAGGAATCGGCGAGCGGCAGGCGCCATAATTTCTCGCCGACCGCGTGGCCTGCGGCAATGAGGCGCTCGGCCAACTCCTCGTTGTTCGAGAAGAGGCCGGCAAACTCGGTGCCGAGCGCGACCATGACGGCGCCGGTCAGGGTCGCGAGATCGACCATCAGCTTCGGCTTGAAGCGGTCCTGGCAGTACCACAGCACGTCGGCCAGCACGAGGCGGCCCTCGGCGTCGGTGTTGAGCACTTCGATCGTCTGGCCGGACAGCGAGCGGACGATATCGCCCGGCCGCTGGGCCGTGCCGGACGGCATATTCTCGACAAGCCCGACGATGCCGACCGCGTTGACCTTGGCCTTGCGCGCGGCGAGGAGCCGCATCAGCCCGACGACGACGCCGGCGCCGGCCATGTCCCATTTCATGTCGCCCATGCCGGCGGCCGGCTTGATCGAAATGCCGCCGGTGTCGAAGGTGACGCCCTTGCCGATAAAGGCGAGCGGCGCGGCGCCGGCGGCACCGCCCTGCCATTGCAGCACGACGACGCGCGAGGGTCGGGCGCTGCCCTGGCCGACCCCGAGCAATGCGTTCATGCCGAGGTCGCGCAGCTTATCCTCGTCGAACACCTCGACTTCAAGCCCGACTTCCGTCAGCCGGGCCGCTTGGTCGGCGAAGGTCTCGGGGTACAGCGTGTTGGCCGGCTCGGAGACGAGGTCGCGGGTGAAGGCGACGGCCTCTACCGCGGCCCCGAGCGCGCGGTAGGCGCGGCGGGCCGCATCGGGGGCCGCGGCGGCGACGGTCAGCGCCGACAGCGAGGGCTTGTTCTCGGGTTTCTCCTTAGTGCGGTACTTGTCGAAGCGGTAGGCGCGCAGCGCGGCGCCAAAGGCGACCCGGGCGGCCGCCTCGGCCGGCGGGACCTTGGCGCCCTCGTCCAGCTCGATCGCGAGCAGCGCCGTGGTCTCGCCGGCGCCGTTCAGATGCGCGGCGACCGCCCCGCCGAGGTCCTCGAGGAGGCGCGCATCGACCGAATCGGGCTTGCCGAGCCCGGCGACGACGATGCGGCTGAGCGGTGGGCCGGGCGGGCCGATGATCGGCAGGAGCTCGTTCTTGTTGCCGCGGAAACGCGCCGCTGCGGCGACCGCGCGCGACACCGCACCGCCGGTCGCCTCGTCGAGCTGCCGTGCCGGCGCGGTCAGCACACGGCCGTCATAGGCGCCGACAATGACGGCGGCGGATTTCGGCAGCTCGAATTCGGCGAAGCTGATTTTCATTCGGCGGGTCTTTCGTGCGGCATTTCGAGGTTAACCGGATCGGGCCACAGAACCCGCGTCGAAGGCAATGCGGCATCGCCTGTCCGACGAACGATTTTCGCGATCCATGCCAGACAAGTTCCGGCTTGTTCCGGACAGTGTCGCCGTGAATGGCCGCCGCCGGCAAAGCAGGGTTGCGGCGAAACGAGACTTGATGGGCCGCCGCAGGAAATTGCCTCGCTGCTACCGGTGCTGACGGCTGCTGCCGCGGAAATCCCGCGCTATGTAGATATGGTAGGGTGACCCGCCGCTTCGCGACGGGTCGGTGATCGTCGTTAGCGGGATCAACTGCGCGAAATCGGGGCGCATTTCGTCCACCAAATTGTGCTCCGTCACGGCGAGAAAATCCTCCCCGCGGTGGTTGCCGATATTGTTGACCAGTCGCCATTGATCGGTAATCCCCGGTATGGGGTTCCATTCGACCGCGTTCAGCGGATGCGGTCGCACGTAATAGATCAGCGCCGCCAAAAGCTCGCGATCGTCGGCAAGAAGAGTAAGGCCGGGTTGCGACGCCAACAGCGCCGCTACCCGATCTCCCAACTGGGGCCAGTAGCGCATGCGGTGCAACGGGTCGTATTTCGCGGGGACTGCGATGCCCACCGCTGAGAGCGCATCGGTCATCCCGAAGAGGAGCGCCGCCGCCAATAAATTGATTGCCACCGCCGCCGTGAGCCAAGCCCGCCAGCCGCGGCACAGGACCCAAGCGACGACCAGCACAATGCCCGAGACGTATGCCGGCGCCGCCCAATTCGGCTCGGCGCGCGACAACAGGCTTTGCACCGTCACCAATGCCAGCGCGGGCAGAGCGAAGCCGGCCAGCAGACATGCCGGTTGCTGCGCCAGGGTGCGGGGCCGGACGATCAGCGCGAGCAACCAAAGAAAGAACAGCGGCCCGATGACGCCGGATTGCGAGGCGACGAATTTGAGCAATTCGAGCGGATGAAACAGGCTACCCACCAAGTCCGCGTTGTCACGGACGTGGAGGTAGCTGACGAAACCATTGCTCCAGTTCCACCAAAAATTCGGCAGGTAGAGCAACGCCGCCAAGGCGGACGCGGCGCAGAGCGCCTTCAGATGGCGCCGCTCACCCGGTATCAACAGCACCAGAGCGAATGCCGAGATGAACCAATAGATCATCGCGTATTTGGCGAGCAGACCAAGCCCAGCGGCGATCCCAGCGAGTGCCCACCACCGACCGCCGCCGGGCTCGCGTGCCCGGATGAAGGCGTAGAGAGCCGCGGCCCAGCACGGCAGCAATACGGCATCGGTCGAGATGATGAAGGCCGACAGCGATACGCCCGGCAGGCTCGCATAAGCGAGCGCCGACCAGAAGCCGGTGCGCCGCTCGTAAAGCCGTGCCCCGATGGCAAAGACAAGAGCTGCTGTCAGGGCATGCAGCAGCGGTGCCGCCAGGCGAACCGCGAATTCGCCGTCGCCGAACAGGCTCGTGGTCAGGGCGATGGTCCAGGCGACGAGTGGCGGCTTCGAATAATAGCCGAAAGCAAGGTGCTGCGCCCAAAACCAGTATTGCGCCTCGTCGGGGTAGAGCCCAACCGGCCGTGTCCACAGGCAGGCCAGCCTGAGGCCGGTGAGGATCCCTACCGCCGCCACGGTCCACAGGCCGTAAGCGGCCGCAGCGCTGGAGGGTTTGTCGGCGCGCCCGGTCAGGCTGGGCATCAAGGTTTGGACGCTCGGCATCGAAGATCTGTTGGAATTTCGACCGAGACAGCCTACCGGCAAAACGCGGGGGCCGTCGCGCGCTATAGACGCGCACTATAGAGCGGTCGCGAGGGGTGCCCGGTTTGTGGGCTTTGCCGAAGGCGGCCGCTAGCTTTGAAATAAGAGCCGAGAACCGGTCCGGGATGATTAGATCGGCACGGGCAGCGGTCAACCCGACACGGGGGAAAGTCGGGCGCAGCTATAGCCGACGGTGGCGGCGAGTCTTATGATCGGCAGGCAATGACGAGCCTCGATCGATATATCCTGCGCCAGTCCTTCAGCGTCATGCTGTTCGTGACCGGCGTTCTAACTGTGACGGTGTGGCTGGCGCAGTCGCTGCGGCTCGTCGACTTGATCGTCAACCGCGGCCTGTCGCTCGAAATCTTCGCATATCTGGCGATCCTGATTCTCCCGCGCTTTCTTGACATCGTGCTGCCGATCGGGGGGTTTATCGCGGTGCTGTTCGTGTTCAACCGGCTGACCTCGGAAAGCGAGCTGGTGGTGATGCGGGCCGCCGGCGTCGGGCCGCTGGCCCTGGCAAAGCCGGTGTTTGTGCTGGCCGGCCTCGCCGCGCTCGTGCTGATGGCCATGTCGGCCTATTTCCTGCCGGCGTCGAACCGCGAGTTCAAGGACTTGCAGTTCGAAATCCGCAACCGGTTCGTCGCCAGCCTCTTACAGGAAGGCACGTTCACCAATATCTCCGACCAACTGACGATCTACATCGGCGGCCGCGACCGGCGGGGCGAGGTCACCGGCCTTCTCGTCAACGATAACCGCGATCCCCAGAAACCCGTGACGATAACCGCGGAACGTGGCGCCTTTGCCGAAAGCGGCGGCGGTTCGCGGATCGTCATGGTCAACGGCGATCGCCAGCAATATGACCGCACGACTGGCAAATTGTCGCTCCTGACCTTCGACCGCTACACACTCGATCTCGATCAGATGCGCGACGCGCCGGAGGTCCGCTTTCCGGAGGCGCAGGAGCGCTACCTCGGCGACCTGCTCTTCCCGCCGCCCGGCCTCGATCCGATGATCATGCGCACCTTCATCCTTGAGTTGCACCAGCGCTTCCTGGTACCCCTATCAGCGTTCAGCTTTATCATCATCCCGCTTGCCTGCCTGCTGCCGGGCGAACTCAATCGCCGCGGACAATTGCAGCGGGTGCTGCTGGCGATCGGGCTGGCCTTTCTGTTCCAGGCGCTCGATCTCGGTGCCCGCAACCTGGCGGCCCGGTTTATCCAGACGATCCCGTTGATGTATTTGATCGACCTATTGCCCTTGGCGCTCGGGTTTGGAATCCTGATGAAGGGCGGCATTCGATTGGGCTTCCGGCGGCCATGGGTCCCGGCGGTCGCCGCGCGCTGATTGGGGCGGTCGTCGGTGCAGCTCGCTAGGACACTCTCGGCCTATATCGCGCGCCAGTTCTTCGAATGGTTTAGCGGGGTCTTCGCCGCGATGGCGACGGTCACGTTTCTGCTCGATTACCTGGAATTGCTGCGGCGGGGCGGCAGCAAGGTCCAGGCAAACTGGAGTACCCTGCTCGAGATGGCGGCACTCAAGCTGCCGCACACCGCGCAGGAAATCATGCCCTTCGCGATCCTGTTCGGGACGATGCTGGCATTCTGGCGGCTGACCCGCAGCAACGAGCTGATTGTGGCGCGGGCCTCTGGTGTGTCGGTCTGGCAATTCCTGACGCCGGCGGTGCTGGTCGCGCTGCTGGCCGGGGTCGTCGCCGTGACCATCTTCAACCCAATCGCCTCGGTCCTGGAGGCACGATACGAGAAGCTCGATACCCGCGTCCTGAAGCAAGCGGCGGATCAGCTGACGCTGTCGAACAGCGGCTTATGGCTGCGCCAGAGCGATGCCGAGGGCGAGCAGATCCTAATGCATGGCGAGAAGACCGGCGCGCCGGACCTGCAACTGCAGCACGTATCGGTGTTTTTCTTCGACGGCGCGAGCGCCTTCAACTCACGAATCGAAGCGCACTCGGCTCAGCTGCACGGCGGCTTCTGGGACATCGAGGACGGCCAGCGCTTCCGCCCGGGCCAACCGCCGGAGCCGTTTGCGCAGCTGCAGCTGGCGACGCAGCTGACCGCGAGCAAAATCGAGGAAAGTCTTGGCTCGCCCGATACGATGTCGTTCTGGGAGCTGCCCGGCTTTATCGGTCTTCTCGAAGCCTCGGGCTTCTCGGCGCAGCGGCATCGGCTGCATTTCAACGTGCTGCTGGCGCGGCCATTTCTGTTCTGTGCGATGGTGCTGGTAGCGGCAACCTTCAGCCTCAGAATGCAGCGGCGCGGCGGCGCTACGGCAATGATCGCGGGTGGCGCGGCCGCGGGTTTCCTATTGTACTTTCTGTCCGACGTCGTCTTTGCCCTGGGCCTCTCCGCCAAGGTTCCTGTATTGCTGGCGGCATGGACGCCGACCGGCGTCAGTCTGATTTTCGGCACCTCGATGCTGCTCCACCTCGAAGACGGCTGAATTCGACAACCCAATGGCGATGGCAGGGGCGATGGCAGGGTTCCACCCGGCTGGCCAGAGCATGCGACGGATCGCCGCCGGCTTCATCGCCGCGGCGCTGGTGCTCTGCATCGCCGGCGCCGCCGCCTTCGCGCAGCTCGGGTTTCAGGGCGACCGCCAAAAGACCAACAAGAACGCGCCGGTCGTCTTCCAGGCCGACGAGGTCCAATACGACGATGAGCATGGCCTGACCATTGCCAAGGGCCATGTCGAGATTTCGCAAAACGACCAGGTGCTGCTGGCCGACACGGTCAGCTACAACCGGCACACCGATACGGTGACCGCTGCCGGGCATGTCAGCCTCCTGACGCCGACCGGCGAGGTCGTGTTCAGCGACTTCATGGAGCTGCGCGACTCGATGGGCACCGGGTTCGCGCAAAACGTCCGCATGCTGCTCGCCGACCGTTCGCGGCTAGCGGCGAACACAGCGCGACGGCTGAACGGCAAAGTGCTGGAATTGCGCCGCGGGATCTATTCGCCCTGTGATCTGTGCAAGAACGATCCGACCGCGCCGCCGGCCTGGGATTTCAAGGCACGCGAGATCCGGCACGACAAGGAGCAGAAGATCATCGAATTCCAGGATGTCACGCTCGACATCGACGGGATTCCGGTCTTCTACAGCCCGTATCTGTCGGAGCCCGATCCATCGGTCAAGCGTGCAACCGGCTTTCTGACCCCGAGCTTCGGCAATTCCACCAATCTCGGTGTGCACTTGACCGTGCCGTACTTTCTGGTTCTCGGGCCGGACAAGGATTTGACGCTGTCACCGCGGATTACCACCCGCGCCGGCCCGATCATGGCGAGCGAATACCGGCAGCGTTTCAGCAACGGCGAGCTCGATGCGATCGGCAGCCTGAACTACAGCAATTTGGGCAGTGGCAATGTCACCGATACCGGCAGCCAAATACGCGGTCATATCAACGCCAGCGGAATCCTCGATCTCGACCCGACCTATCGCACCGGGTTGCAGATCCAGCGGGCTTCCGACCAGACCTACCTGTTGCGCTTCGGCTTCGGCAACCCGCTGCTCAACGCGCTGATCAGCCGCGCTTATCTGGAGGGCTTCCAGCCGCGCGCCGAGACCGACGTCAATGCCTACATCTTCCAGCCGCTGCTGCCCGGGCTGGGGGACCAGACCCAGCCGATCGTGCTGCCGGTGGTCAACCGCAATTGGCAAAGCGAGCCCGATCCCTGGGGCGGGGTCACCCATCTCAATGCGAACCTGCTCAACATTGTCCGCGAAACCGGGACCCAGACGCGGCGGCTGTCGATGGGCGCCCTGTGGGACAAGACGTTCCGCGACGGCATCGGCGGCCAGTACAAATTCACCGCCAGCCTGCGCGGCGACGCTTATTCGATCAATAATCTCAGCCCGAAATCCAACCCGGAACTGCCAAGCGCCTATTTCTCGGTCAACGGCGCCCCGCCGACCGACCCGATCCGCACCACCTTTCTGGCGGGGCGGGCGTTTCCGCAGGTCGGGCTGCAATGGAGCTATCCGCTGGTCCACCGCAGCGAGACCATGAACGCTCTGATCGAGCCGATCACTGCCGTCTATGTCGGGCCGTCCGGCGGCAATCAGCGCAAGATCCCAGACGAGGACAGCCTTGGCTTCGAACTCCACGACACCGATCTGTTCCGACCCGACCGCCTTTCTGGCTATGATATCCTCGATACCGGCCAGCGGGTCGATTACGGCCTGAAGGGCGGGCTCTATAACGATACTGGCGGCAGCTACCGGTTTTTGATCGGCCAAAGTTATCGCGCCGAGCCGAACCCGTTTCTGCCGCCCGGGTCGGGAGCCGACCAGCGTCTGTCGGACGTTGTTGGGCGGGTTGTGCTGTCGCCAGCCTCCTATCTCGACATGATCTACCGCTTCCGACTGGACAGGGCGACGCTCGCCAACAAGACCCAGGAGGTCGCGGTCAATGGCGGGCCGCAAAGTTTCCGGGTCGGCGCCGCTTTCCTGCTGATCCCGCCGCAGCAGTTGAACCAGGTGGTAACCAACCCGGCGACCGGGCAGACCGTGCTGTTGGGCAAACGGGAGCAGCTATCCGTCAACGCGACGGCAAGGCTGACCCAGTATTGGTCGCTGAGCGGTAGCGAAACGATCAACCTGGCCAACTCGACAAATCTGGTCAACGGCATCGCCACGCCGCAGTCGAACAACACCAGCCTCTATGCCACGCTGTCCGCTATTTATCAGGACGAGTGCATGGCATTCATCGGCTCGGTCACCCAATCGGGCATTCGCAGCGGCGACGTGACTCCCGGCGTCTCGGTGCTGTTCAGCGTCGTCTTCAAGAACCTCGGCGAGATCGGCGGCACGGTCGCATCGTTCGCCGGTACCGGCACCCCGTAATGATGCTCCGGCGCACCGGAGGGACAAATCTGTCGCTTCGGTGTAGGCTCCGCGCCCGATAGCGACTGTGGGGGTTCACGGCTCGATGGTTCGATTGCGTACTGCGTGTCTCTTGCTGATCGCGCTGACCGGCGTCTCCGCCGGGGCCCTGTCGGCGCCGCGCCAGCGTACCGCCGCAACGCCGGCGCCAGAAGCGGCACCGCCGGACCGGCCGCAAGGCGAGATGCGGATCGCCGCGGTCGTCAACGACGAGGTGATCTCCGCCTACGACCTCGCCTCCCGCATCCACATGGTGGCGGTGTCGTCGAACCTGCCCGACACGCCGGAAGTTCGCCAGCGGATCGCCGGGCAGGTGTTGCGCAGCCTGATCGACGAGCGCCTGCAGTTGCAGGAGGGCAAGAAGCAGAGCGTCACCGCGACCGAGGAGGAGATCAAAGCCGCGCTCGAGCAGATCGAGAAGCAGAACAACATGAAAGGCGGCCAACTCGACGAATTCCTCAAGCAGCGCGGCGTCGATCGCAGCGCGATCGTCGACCAGGTCAAAGCATCGCTGATTTGGGCTAAGCTGGTCCGGCGCAAGGCGGCGCAAAGTACCGAAATCTCCGATGACGAAATCGACGACGCGATGAAGCGGATGAAGGAGCACGCGACCGAGCCGCAGAGCCATGTCGCCGAGATACTGCTCGCCGTCGACAATCCCAACCAGGAGGACGAGATCCGCAAGCTCGCCGAGAAACTGACCGAGCAGATGCGGCAGGGCGCGCGGTTTTCGCAGGTGGCGCGGCAATTCTCGCAATCGGCGACGGCGGCGGTCGGCGGCGATCTCGGCTGGGTGCGGCCGGACCAGATGGCGCCGGAGCTTGGCAAGGCGGTGGTCAACCTCAAACCCGGCGAGCTGTCGCCGCCGATCCGCTCGGGCAGCGGCTTCTATCTGCTGCTGGTGCTGGACCGGCGGAATGCCGGCGGCGGGGGTGGTGGGGCCTCCGACACAATCTACGACATCGTCCAGGTGGTTTTGCCGTTGCCGGCGGGGGCGAGCGAAACGGTCCGCCGGGCCTCGATCGCCGACGCCGAGAAGCTGCGGCCCGCCTTCAAGGACTGTCCGACGATGCTGAAGATCGGCAAGGAGAAGGCGCCGCAGTATTCGAGCGAGGGCAAGCTGCGCGCCGGTGCGCTGCCGACGGAATTGCGCAATCTGATCGAGAAGCTGGCGGTTGGCGAGGCGTCGGTGCCGATCGTCCAGAAGAACGGCGTCGGCATCGTTATGATCTGCAACAAGAGCACCGAGACGGCCGGCGAGGTGACGCGGCAAGAAGCGACCGAGCAGCTGATCAAGCTGCGGCTCGACACGCTGGCGCGCCGCTATATACGCGACCTGCGCCGCGCCGCTTATGTCGATGTGAGGGTGTGAGGCAATGACGCTGCCGCTCGCCCTGACGATGGGCGAGCCCGCCGGGATCGGCGGCGAGATCACGCTGCAGGCGTGGCTGCGGCGCGGCGACAAGGTGCCGGTCTTCTATGCCATCGACGACCCTGAGCGGCTGATGGTGCTGGCCGGGCGCCTCGGCTGGGTGGTGCCGGTGCAGGCGATCGCAGCGGCGGACGAGGCAGTTGCAGTGTTCCCCAGGGCTCTGCCGGTGCTGCCGGTCGGCGGGCGGGTGCAGGCTACGCCGGGGCAGCCGGACCTCGCGGACGCGACGCTGGTGCTGCGGGCGATCGACACCGCCGTCGCCGACGCACGGGCCGGCCGGGCGGCGGCGGTCGTCACCAACCCGATCAACAAGGAGGCGCTGTACCGCGCCGGGTTCCGCCATCCCGGCCATACCGAGTACCTCGCCGAACTGGCGGGGGTGCGCGAGGGGGCGGTGATGATGCTGGCTTGCCCGGAGTTGCGGGTGGTGCCGGTGACGATCCACCTCGCACTGAAGGAGGCGATCGCGGCGCTGACGACGGACGCAATCGTCCATGCCGGACAGGTGACGGACGCGGCGCTGAAGCGCGATTTCGGCGTTGCGGCACCGCGATTGGCGGTGGCCGGGCTGAACCCGCATGCCGGCGAGGGCGGCAGCCTCGGGAGCGAGGACCTCGACATCGTGGCGCCGGCGATCGCCGCCTTGCGCCAGGCCGGCATCGATGCCAGGGGGCCGCTCGCCGCCGACACGATGTTCCACGCCGCGGCGCGGCGCGGCTATGACGCGGCGTTGTGCATGTATCACGACCAGGCGCTGATCCCGATCAAGACCATCGATTTCGACGGCGGCGTCAATGTCACCTTGGGGTTGCCGCTGATCCGCACCTCGCCGGATCACGGCACCGGCTTCGACATCGCCGGCACAGGCAAGGCGCGGCCGGACAGCCTGATCGCGGCGCTGCGGCTCGCCGCCGAGATGGCGGCGCGGCGCGGCCGACCCTGAGCGACACCGCCGATCGCGCGGCATTGCCGCCGCTGCGCGAGGTCATTGCCCGGCACGGCATCGCGCCGCGGAAGAGCCTCGGCCAGAATTTCCTGCTCGATCTCAATCTGACGCGCCGCATCGCCCGCGCCGCCGGCACGCTCGGGGATCGCACCGTTATCGAAATCGGCCCCGGGCCCGGTGGGCTGACCCGGGCGTTGCTGGCGGAAGGGGCACGGCGGGTCGTTGCGATCGAGCGCGACACGCGCTGCCTCGCTGCGTTGGCGGAACTGGCGGAAGCCTATCCCGGCCGGCTCGATCTGGTTGAAGGCGACGCGCTCGATCTCGACCCCACGTCACTGGCGCCGGCACCGCGGAAGATCGTCGCCAATCTGCCGTACAACATCGCCACCGCGCTGCTGTTGCGTTGGCTTGACCGGGTGCAGGAGTACGACAGCCTGACCCTGATGTTTCAGCGCGAGGTCGCCGAGCGGATGGTCGCGGCGCCACGCAGCTCGGCTTATGGCCGACTGTCGGTTATTGTGCAGTGGCTGGCCGAACCGAAAATCCTGTTCGATGTGCCGGCGCGCGCCTTCACGCCTCCGCCGAAGGTGAAATCGAGTGTCGTGTCACTGACACCGCTGGTGTCACCACGAGCACCAGCCGACAAGGTCACGTTGGAGCGGGTGACCGCTGCCGCGTTCGGTCAGCGTCGCAAGATGCTGCGCTCGAGCCTGAAGGCACTGGGGGTGCCGGTCGAGACGCTGCTCGCCGCCACCGGCATTTCGGGAACGGCGCGCGCCGAGGAGCTGTCGGTGATGGAATTCTGCGCGCTGGCTCGGGCGCTGCCCGAGTGACCGATGACGATTTCTCGGTGCGGGCGAGCCGCTATTGCTTCGGCGGTTTTGGCGGCCGCTTGCGAAACGAGATTTCGGCCTCGAGCTGCTGGATCATCCGCGCCAGACCGGCGGTCGGCTGAACCTGGTATCTGGTGCACAGATCGAGCCGCGCCTTTTCCAACGACCGCAGCTCGCTCTTGGTCGGGCATAAGGACCGCGCCGTGTAGGAAGAACCATCAAACATAGCCAGGCTGCTTTTGCCATGAAATCGCGGCGGCCAATCTCGTGCCGAAGTGCCTACCAAGAGCTTAATTGGATTTTTCTTTCATCGAGACTACGGCAGCAATTTGGAATGCATTTTGCCAAAGAGTTGCTTTTACTTCTGCCTAGCTCCGGTGCCGCCGAGGTCTGATTGCGGGTGCGCTAACGCAGCATCGCCTCGACCGAGGCGATGCGACGCGAGGCGACGGCAAGACGGCCGGCGTCCCGCTCGTGCTCCGCCTCGGCGACCAGTTTGTCGGCTTGCGCCATCTGCTGCTCGCCGGCCCGCACGCTGAGGCGCCGGCGATCGACCTTGTCCGATAGGGTCGTTCGGACCTGCTCCTGCAGCCGGATCAAGTCCGGATAGCGCGCCGCCGGCAGCGCATGCGCCTCGACGGCGGCGTTGACGCATTGCGCATGCGGCAAATAGTTGCCGATCCGCGGCGGATAGGCCTCGTTGCAGGCCTTACGGGCGCTCTGCAGATCGCCGGCCCCGAACGGCCCCATCGCATAGGGCGGGATACAGGCGGACAGCAGAAGGCACAGCGCCGCGGCGGTGAGGTGTCGCACGTGATGCATGTTGTTCTCAACGACCATGCTCAGAAATCCCGCGGCTTATTCGATGACCTCGGCCCCTTCAGGATAGCCCCGGCGAGCCTGGGCCCGATAAGGAAAGCGGTTGGTTCCGATCCAGGGGAGCGGCAAGACCCCGCGGAAATTTTGATCAACCATTTGATAACCTCCGCCGGGTTAGTTTGCCAATGACGGATCCGGAAACCATTCCGATGGGGCGCCGCCGTGCAAGGACATTCCGCTGGGCCGGGGAGCTTGCCTTCCGAGGCTGTTAGCCATCTCGATCACCTGATCGAGAACGTCACCCGGTTCTACGAACTGGCACTGAAAGTGGGCGACAGCGATTTCACCCGGCAGGTTGTCGCGCTCGGGCAGGAATATACCGCGCAAGCGATCGAGCTCGGCGCCGACCCGAAGAGCCTGCCTAGCGCGGAAGAATGGCGCAGGCTGTCGGAGATCGGCTGGTGTTAGTTCCGCGCCGGCGCGCTAATCTGGCGCGACCCCGGAACGCTCCGCTCCTTTAGCAAAAATTCGGTTCGATGCAGGACGCCCCCTATTATCGTGGACAGGCCGACAAGGCGCGCCGATTGGCGCGCGCGACGCATGACACCACGGTCGGCGCGCAGCTTTGGCTGATGGCAAGCGATTACGACGATATCGCCGACGATCTGGAAACCGGCGCCGTCGAGATACGCCACCCGGAACTCCTGGGACGGCGACAGGGCTGAGGCGCTCTCTCGACGGCTACTGCCTGGAGCGTTTGAAGCTGATCGTTCGCCCGTGTCGGTCGAGCAAAAGCTCGCCGTTGACAATTCTAAGCGGTGTCGCCTGGAAATCGACCTTGCCGAGGTCATTCGGCTCGAAGCGAAACCGAACCGCATAGCCGCGGGTCGGATCGACCACCAGCGGTTCGCTGATCACGCTGAAGACCGGAAACAGCATCCGGACGGCGGTCGGGGAATTGTCACCGGTGAACGGCAACGAAAGACCGTCATCGGTCAACTGCTGCCGTTGCGCCTGCCCATTCCTCTGCAGGATCACGGCCGAGAAATACTGCTGCGACAATTCCTTTGGGGCATCGACATTGAGCTGCAGCGTGCCGTCCGCGCCCCTGCCTTGCGAGACCACGACAAAGCGGGGCGCCCGCACCGGATCGCTGGTGAGGATTACGGTGTTGCCGCTCACCGTCCATTTCCCGACGGCTTCTTCATCGAGCGCGCCATAGGACAAGCCATAACGGAAGCGGCCATCGGCTTTGAGCTCGAGACCGGCCGCCATCTCCATCTGGTGCCCGTCATAGGTGCCGACCAGCGACGAGCGTTGCAGCGTTTGCGCCGCCACTGGCGACAGCGGAAGAAGGAGCAGCACGATGACGGCGGCACGAATGACGATGAAACGCATCTGTATTGTCCCCCAAAGTCTACCCGGCGCACTGGCCGTTGCCACCCGGGGACTTCAATAGGCCGCTTGCGGCCGATCGGCAAACTCTCCGCGACAATCGCGGGCGCCTCATTCGATCACCTCGTCGGCCCGGGCGAGGATCGAGTCCGGCACAATGAGGCCGAGCGCTTTCGCCGTCTTCAGGTTCACGACGAACTGGTATTTGCTGGGCTGCTCGACCGGCAAGTCGCCCGGATTTGCACCCCTAAGAATCTTGTCGACATAGCTCGCGGCGCGGCGAAACAGATCGGCGCGATCCGGTCCATACGACAACAATCCGCCGGCCCTGACAAACTCCGGCAAATGCGCCATCGACGGCAGGCGGTGTTCGATCGCGAATTCGGCGACACGCTTTTGGTTTACGAGGAAATTGGGCCCCGGTAACGCCATCAACGCATTGTCCCCGTCCCCGACCGAACGCGCCAATGCGGTCTCGATGTCGCTGCGATCTCGCAGTTCGAGCGAGTGCAGTGTTACGCCCAGCCTTTGCGCCGGCTCCTGAATCTCCCGCCATGCCAGGCTGGACACCGGACCATGCGGGTCCCACAGCACCGCGACGCGGCTGATTGCCGGCACTGCTTCCTTGAGCAGTTGCAGGCGCTTGGCGGCGAGATCGGTGGCCATTTGCGAGAGGCCGGTCACATTCCCGCCGGGCCGCGCGAGGCTTTCGATCAGCCCGGTCGCGACGGGATCGCCCGGCGACGCCATTACGAGCGGTATCGTCTTGGTCGCCTTCGCGGCCGGCAATGCGTCGGTGTTGACGGAAACGAGGATCACTTCCGGCTTTAGTGTCAGCAGTTCGGCGACGACCGCCGGCAGGCGCTCGTTGTGGCCATCCGAGTATCGGTATTCGAACCTGACGTTGCGCCCCTCGATCCAGCCGAACTGCCGCAAGCCCTGGCGAAAGGCTTCATGCCACGGCTCGGACTCTTCGCGCGTGAACGGCGACAACAGGCCGACCACCCGCATGTCCTGCTTTTGCGCTGCTGCGGTGAGCGGCCATGCCGTGGCGGTGATGATCAGCGCGAACAGGGCGCGGCGGTTCATTCGATCACCTCGTCGGCCTGCACCAGCAGCAGTTGCGGCACGGTAAGGCCAAGCGCCTTCGCGGTGTTCAGGTTGATGACCAGCTCGAATTTGGTCGGCTGCAGCACCGGCAGTTCCGCCGGTTTGGCTTCCTTGAGAATACGCGCGGCATAGATCCCGGCCTGACGATAGGAGTCGGTGATGCTCGGCCCATAGCTAAGCAGCCCGCCGGCGATGGCATATTCGCGAAACTGGTACATCGCCGGGATTTGGTGATCCGCAGCGAAAGCGATGATCCGTTCACGCCGCGTATCGAAAAACGGCGAAGCAGCCACCAGCATCGCACCGATTTTGTGTTGGAGAAGCCCCTCGAATGCAGTTGTCAATTCTGCATCATTGCCGGCGTTGGCGACGAATAGCGGCTGGCCAATCGTTCGGGCGGCGTTCTCGACCTGAGTCATTTGATTTGCGGCCGGCGCGAAGTTGGGGTCAAGAATCACGCCGATGACGGATCTATGCGGCACGAGGTCATGGAGCAGACCGAGCCGCTTCGCCTCCATCTGGTTGGTCAAAAGTGTAAAGCCGGTCACGTTGCCGCCCGGCCGGTTCATGCTGGCGACAAGCCCCGCGCCCACGGGATCGCCGCCCATCCCAAAGACGATGGGGACCGTCGAGGTCGCCTGCCGTGCCGCCATCGCCGACGGATTGCCGCCGACAGCGACCAGCACAGCGACCGGCAACTTCACCAGTTCGGACGCGAGCGCCGGCAAGCGCGCGTAATCACCCTCCGCCCAGCGATACTCGATCGCGACGCTGTCGCCAGGAAAGCCGCCCTCGGCCAATCCCTGTTTGAAGGCGTCGACCAGATACGCCGAATCCTCGGGCGACCGACCGCTCATAAATCCGATGACCGGCGGTCTCTGCTGCGAAAGCGCGGCAACCGGACCCGCGGCTGCCGCCGATGCGAGCGCCGCCAGAAAGTCGCGGCGGTTCATTCGATCACCTCGTCGGCCTGCGCCAGCAGCACTGGTGGCACGGTGAGACCGAGCGTCTTTGCGATTTTAAGATTGATCGCCAGCTCGAATTTGGTCGGCTGCTGCACCGGCAGATCGGCCGGCTTGGCGCCGCCGAGAACCTTGGCGGTGAGCGTGCCGAGCTGGCGGTAGCCGGCAGCGTAACTCGGACCATAGGCTATCAGGCCTCCGGCAGTGACGAACTCGCGCCGGTAATAGATCGCCGGAATGGCGATGCGCGCTGCTGCGGCGACGATCTGCTCGCGGCGGCTGAAGAACAGCACATTCGAGGTGACGATCAGCGCCATGGCCAACGCATCGGTCTTCCGCCCGGCGAGCGCCGCGAACGCGCCGTCGATCTCGCCTGCGGAACCGGCCGGCACTTCTTCTATCCGAATGGCCTTGGCCCGCGCAGCCTCCGGCAGGCCGGGGAGAGCCGCGCGATTACTGCGGTTCACCAGAACCGCAACGGTTCGGGCCTGCGGAACCAGCTCCGACAGCAGCTCCAGACGCTTCGGGTTGAGTTCGTCGCCAAACAGCGTGATGCCGGTCGCGTTGCCGCCAGGCCGGGCCAGGCTGGCAACGAGACCGTCCGCAACAGGGTCATCGCCGGTGAAGAAGACGATCGGGATCGATGTGGCGGCCACTTCGGCGATCCGCGTCGTCGGCGCGCCGACAGTCACGATGAGATCGACCTTGCGCGCGACCAGCTCGGCGGCCAATGCAGGCTGCCGATCCTCGTGTCCTTCGGCAAAGCGGTATTCGATCGCGACATTGCGGCCCTCGACATAGCCGGCCTCGCTCAGGCCCTGCAGGAAGGCCGCGGTGAACGGCGCAAACGGCCCGGGGGAACCGAGGTGAAAATAGCCGATCACCGGCATCGGTTTCTGTTGCGCAAGCGCGAAGTGCGGAGACAACGCGGTAGCACCACCGATCAGGCCAAGGAGATCGCGGCGGTTCATTCGATGACCTCATCGGCCTGCGCCAGCAGTAATGCGGGGATCGCGAGGTCCAGAGCCTTCGCGGTCTTCAGGTTGATCAGCAGCTCGAATTTGGTCGGTTGCTGAACCGGCAGGTCGGCAGGTTGTGCGCCTTTGAGGATTCGACCGGCATAAATACCCGCCTGCCTGTAGCTGGCCGCGATGCTGGCGCCATAGCTGATCAGGCCACCGGCCTCGATGAATTCGCGGGCGAAATAGAGAGTCGGGATTTTGTGTCGTGCCGCCAGGCTTACGAGCTGATCGCGTTGCGCATTGAAAAACGGGTCGCCGCCGATCATCAGCCCGCCGTTTCCATGCGGGGCGAGAACCGCAAACGCCGCATCGATCTCGCCGGCGGAGCCGGCACTCAGCAGGTCGAGCTGCCGCCCCAGCGTGCGTGCCGCGGCCTCGATCTCGTTCGAGCGAACACCGGTGCCCGGGCTGTTGGGGTTCAGCAGCACGGCGATCTTCGCCGGCTTGGGTAGCAAGTCGTCGAGAATGCTAAGCCGTTTCGGTTCGATCTGCTGAGTGAACGGAGTAATACCGGTGACATTGCCTTCAGGCCGGCTCAGACTGGCGACCAATTTGAGCCTGACCGGATCGTCACCGGTGACAAAAACAATCGGGATCGACGACGTTGCCGCGCGCGCGGCACGGATCGCCGAAACCGCGCCGACCGCGACGATCACAGCGACCCGGCGCTGGACAAGATCGGCAGCCTGCGCCGGCAGGCGATCGTATCCGCCGTCCGCCCAGCGGAATTCGATGACGAGGTTCTGCCCTCCGACGACGCCCGCCTCGCGCAGACCGTCGCGGAACGACGCAACCAGGTAACGCGATTCGCCCTCGCCACGTCCGCTGAGAAACCCGATGACGGGCGCCTGCTGCGCGAACGCAACGGTTGGTACGGTGGCAACTCCGGCAAGCAGCGCGAGAAGATCGCGGCGGTTCACTCGATCACCTCGTCGGCGCGCACGAGGATCGATTGCGGCACGGTGAGGCCGAGCGCCTTGGCGGTCTTGAGGTTCAGCACCAGGTCGATCTTGGTCGGCTGCTCGACCGGAATGTCTGCGGGACTAGTGCCTGACAGCACTTTGCGGAGTACTCCAGCCACCTGGCGGTGCAGGTCGTCATGCGGCGGCCCGTAGCAGACGAGTGCGCCTTCCGCCCCGTAATCCGGCCACTGATACATCGCTGGAAGCCGCGCTTCGGCGACGCGTTTCAAGATCGTCGCCCGGTTGACATTGAAGAGCGCCGAAGCGAGGACATTAAGGGCCTGCACTCCGCCCTTTATTGCAGCGTCGATAGCCGGTCCGACCTCGTCCGAAACAGCGGCGCGAAAGATCGACACCTCGACTCCCAAGCCCCGCCCGGCCGTGATCAATGTCTCGACCTGATCGGCAGCCGTCGTTTTCGGGTCGATCAGAGCGCCGATGCGGTTCGTTCCAGGGACAAGCTCCGACAAGATTTGGAGACGCTTGTTATCCAGTTCGGTCGCGAGGATGCTGACACCGGTCACGTTGCCTCCCGGATGGG
>DATARH010000053.1:0-1714 GCA_036264235.1 Allostellaceae bacterium | reverse complement strand
CCGCCGACGACTGGATCGCGGAGCGCGCCGGCAAGGGCGATATCGTGATCACCTCCGATATTCCGCTGGCGAGCCGCTGCGTGAAGGCCGGCGCCGAGGTGATCGCGCCGAATGGCAAGCCGTTTACCGAGCAATCGATCGGCATGACCCTTGCGGTTCGCAACCTGATGACCGATCTACGTTCCTCGGGCGAAGTCACCGGCGGTCCCCGGTCGTTCGCGCCGCGCGACCGCTCGGCATTCCTGTCGGCACTCGACCAGACCATCCGCCGCATCCAGCGCCAGCGCGCCGAGCAATCGGCGCAGCAGCAGAGTTGAAATAAATCATGGCGCCTCCGCTGATCCAGTTGAAAGACATCAAGCTGACGTTTGGCGGCACGCCGCTATTGTCCGGCGTCGAGCTGTCGGTGTCGGCGGGCGAACGCGTCTGCCTGATCGGCCGCAACGGCTCCGGCAAGTCGACGCTGCTGAAGATCGCCGCGGGCACCGTCGAATCCGACAGCGGCAGCCGCTTCGTGCAGCCCGGCGCCACCGTGCGCTATCTGCCGCAGGAGCCGGATTTCGGGGGCTTCGCGACCACGCTGGCCTATGTCGAGGATGGCCTCGGCCCCGGCGACGATCATTATCAGGCCCGCTATGTGCTGGAGCAGCTCGGGCTGCATGGCGACGAAGACCCGGCGCATCTGTCGGGCGGCGAGGCCCGCCGCACCGCGCTGGCGCGGGTGCTGGCGCCCTCGCCCGATATCCTGCTGCTCGACGAGCCCACGAACCATCTCGATCTCACCACCATCGAGTGGCTGGAAAGCGAACTCGCCAGCCGCCGCAGCGCGCTGGTCATCATCAGCCACGACCGCCGCTTCCTCTCCAATCTTTCGCGCGCGACCGCATGGCTCGACCGCGGCCAGATCAGGCAGATCGACCGCGGCTTCAGCGCGTTCGAGGCCTGGCGCGACGAGGTGCTGGCCGAGGAAGAACGCGACCAGCACAAGCTCGACCGCAAGATCGTCAACGAGGAACACTGGCTGCGCTACGGCGTCTCCGGCCGCCGCAAGCGCAACGTCAAGCGGCTCGGCAATCTCTTTGCCCTGCGCGAGCAGCGCCGCGACTATCGCGGCGCCGCCGGCAATGCCAACCTTGCGGCGGCCGAAGCGGACAAGTCCGGCAAGCTGATCATCGAGGCCAAACACATCGGCCGGTCCTATGGCGATCGCAAGATCGTCGACGACTTCTCGATCCGGGTGCAGCGCGGGGACCGTATCGGCATCGTCGGGCCGAACGGCGCCGGCAAGACCACGCTGATCGAAATGCTGACCGGCGCCAATCCGCCTGATGCCGGCACCATCCGGTTCGGCGCCAACATCGAGATGGCGACGCTCGACCAGCATCGCGAAAGCCTCGATCCGAAATCGACGCTGGCGGAAGCCCTGACCGGCGGCCGCGGCGATCACGTCATGGTCGGCGGCAAGCCGAAGCATGTGGTCAGCTACATGAAGGATTTTCTGTTCGCGCAGGAGCAGATGCGCACGCCGCTGGAAGTGTTGTCCGGCGGCGAGCGCGGCCGGCTGATGCTGGCCCGCGCGCTAGCAAAGCCGTCCAACCTTCTTGTGCTCGACGAACCGACCAACGATCTCGATCTCGAAACCCTCGACGTGCTCGAGGAGATGCTCGGCGACTACGAGGGCACGGTGATCCTGATCAGCCATGACCGCGACTTC
>DATARH010000051.1:0-63944 GCA_036264235.1 Allostellaceae bacterium | reverse complement strand
CTCGAGCTTGACCAGCCGCGTCTTCGAAGCCGCGTCGGTCTCGCGACCCAGCGCCTCTCGCTCGATCTTTAGCTGCACGAGCCGTCGGTCGATTTCATCGAGTTCCTCGGGCTTGGCGTCGATGGCCATTCGCACGCGACTGGCCGCCTCGTCGATGAGATCGATGGCCTTGTCGGGCAGGAAGCGGTCGGTGATGTAGCGGTTCGAGAGCGTCGCGGCTGCGACGATCGCCGCGTCGGTGATGCGCACGCCGTGGTGCAGCTCGTATTTTTCCTTGATGCCGCGCAGGATCGAGATCGTGTCCTCGACCGAGGGCTCGCCGATCAGCACGGGGTTGTTCTTCGTGCGCCGCGCCAGCGCAGCGTCCTTTTCGATGTGCTTGCGGTATTCGTCGAGCGTCGTCGCGCCGACGCAGTGCAACTCGCCGCGCGCCAGGGCCGGCTTCAGCATGTTGGAGGCGTCCATCGCCCCTTCCGCCTTGCCGGCGCCGACCAGCGTGTGCAACTCGTCGATAAAGACGATGATCTCGCCGGCCGCGGCGGTGATCTCCTGCAGGACGGCCTTCAGCCGCTCCTCGAATTCGCCGCGGTACTTCGCGCCGGCGACCATCGCGCCGAGGTCGAGCGCCAGCAGCTTTTTGTCCTTGAGGCTCTCCGGCACGTCGCCATTGACGATGCGCAGCGCCAGCCCCTCGACGATCGCCGTCTTGCCCACGCCGGGCTCGCCGATCAGCACCGGGTTGTTCTTGGTCCGGCGCGACAGCACCTGGATCGTGCGGCGGATCTCCTCGTCGCGGCCGATCACCGGATCGAGCTTGCCCTCGCGCGCCGCCTCGGTCAGGTCGCGCGCGTATTTCTTCAGCGCGTCATAGCCTTCCTCGGCGGACGCGCTGTCGGCCTTGCGCCCCTTGCGCACCGCTTCGATCGCGGCGTTGAGGCTCTGCGGGTTGACCCCGGCGGCGGCCAGCGCGTTCGCCGCCGCGGTCTCGCCGGCCATCGCCAGCGCCAAGAGCAACCGCTCGACTGTGACATAGCTGTCGCCGGCCTTCTCGGCGATCTTCTCGGCCGAATCGAAGACCCGCGCCAGCTCCGGCGCCATATAGACCTGGCCGGCGCCGCCGCCCTCGACCCGCGGCTGCTTATTGAGATCGGCGTCGGTCGCAGCCAACGCCAGTTTCGGGTCGCCGCCGGCGGCGCGGATCAGATTGGCGCAGAGGCCTTCCGCATCTTCGAGCAGGACCTTAAGCAGGTGTTCCGGCGTCAGGCGTTGATGACCGCTGCGCAACGCCAGGGTTTGAGCGGATTGGAGAAATCCCTTCGACCGCTCGGTGTATTTTTCCAAATCCATCGCGAGCTCCCTTGAACCGGCCGCGGCACCCCATAAAGGCAGTCGCTACGGCCCTTCTGCGCTGTAATATGGGTGTGACATCGCGGCCACACAACCGCAGCACAGGCACGCTTTCGCCACCCTCGGAAAGACGCCTCTAGCAACACGAAGGCACGACGGTGCCCCCGGTTCCGGAGTTTTTGTGTTCCCGCCGCCGCTCGCATTGACAAGGATTAATAAGCTCCGACGCCCGCCCTATGCGGATCAGACGAGCCACCATCAAAGGCCCGCATTATGGGGCCTCTTGCGGCCCATCTCACCTCGGGAGAGGTCACTCGCCCGTGGCTAACACCCTCCTTCCTCTGCAATCTGCGGTGATATGATCGAGACGGTGGGGACAGTTCGGAAACATTGTTATGAGCGACGATAATTTCATACCCAATTCCGGCGGTGGACCGGACAGCGTCACCGATGTGACGACGACGGGCTGGCTGCAGCGCATCGGGCAAAGCTTTGTCGGCGCGCTGATCGGGATCGTGCTGGTGATCGGCAGCATCATCCTGCTGTGGTGGAATGAGGGCCGCGCGGTCGAGGCAATTCGCGCTCTCGATCGCGGCGCGCATATGGTGGTCGAGGCGAAGGCAGACGCGGTCGATCCGGGCAATGATGGCAAGCTCGTGCATGTATCGGGTCAAACCGCGACGAAAGCGCCGGCGCGCGATGATGTGTTCGGGGTCGGCGGCGGTGACCTGCTGCGCCTGAAGCGTACCGTCGAAATGTTCCAGTGGACCGAGCAGAAATCGACGACAACGCACAAGAATTTGGGAGGCTCCGAAACCAAGGAGACGACCTACAGCTATCGCAAGGAATGGACCGAACACCCGGTTGATTCGAGCCATTTCCGCGAGGCGAACGGCCACCATAATCCGCCCCTGCCGGTGCGTTCGCAGACCTTCGACAGCTCGGACGCGCGGCTCGGCCCGTACCGCGTCGACCGCGGATTGCTCGATGAGGTTTCGGCCTTCACCAGCTTCGATGCAGCGCCGTCGAACCTCCCCGCCGGCTATCGCAAGACTGGTGATGCGCTGTACCGAGGCGATGATGAATCGTCGCCGGCGATCGGCGACATCCGCGTCCGTTACAAGGCCGTACCGGCGCAGATGATCAGCTTTGTCGCGGCACAAAACGGCGGCGGCGTGCTGACGCCCTATCGCGGCGCCGATGGTTACAAGATCGCGCTCGCCGAAACCGGCTTTGTCCCGGCGGCGGCGATGTTCAAGGACAAGGCGCACGAAGAGAGCATCATCACCTGGATGCTGCGCGCGGTCGGCTTCGTGCTGATGCTGATCGGGTTTCTGCTGATGGCGAGCCCACTCTCGGTGCTGGTCGGGGTGATCCCGTTGTTCGAGACGCTGGTCGGCGCCGGCGCCTTTCTGCTGGCGCTGATCGTCTCGGTGCCGCTGACGCTGTTGGTGATCGCCGCCGCGTGGATTGCCCACCGGCCATTGATCGGGGTCGGGCTGATCGTCGTCGCGATCGCGCTGGCCTGGGCGCTGCGGCGTCTGCACCGGCGGCCGCCGCCGACGCCGACGCATTTCCTGCCGGAGGGAATGCTGCGCTAATTACACTTTGCCGTCGCGCTCGATCGCCGCTTTCAGCTCGGCTTCCGGCACCTCGATCTTGACGCCAGAGCGCTCCTGCTGCAGCAGCATTGCGACCCGCGAGTCCCGGTTGCCCCAGCCACGGTTCAGCGCTTCGGTCAATTCGTCGAGGGCGAGGTTGGCCATGTGCATCGGCACCTTGAGCTCGCGGGCGAGCTGCGTCGCCAGTGTCACGTCCTTGTGTGCGAGGCGCAGCGCGAAGGCCGGCGGGTCGTACTTGTTCGGCAGGAACTGATCGACCAGGCCGTCAAAGGTGCGACGTCGACCGCCGGCGCCTTGCCGCACCGCCTCCCACAGCGCCAGCGGCTCGACCCCCGCCTTGACGCCCATCGTGAACACCTCGGCGAGACAGCACTGGACTGCGTAGCCGGCGCAATTGTGCACCAGCTTCGCGACCGAACCGGCGCCGATGGGGCCGATGTAGCGGGCCTGATCGCCGATCGCGTCGAGCACCGTCTTGTGCCTGTTGAAGATTTGTTCGTCGCCGCCGATCCACAGCGCGAGGCGGCCGGAGGCGGCACCCTTCGGTCCGCCGCTGACCGGGGCATCGAGCATATAGACGCGCTTCTCGGCGAAGCGGCGGTTGATCTCGCGGACCAGGGTCGGCGAGTTGGTCGACAGGTCGAAATAGGCGCTGCCCTCCTTCATCCCGGCGAGGAGCCCATTGGCGCCGAGCGCCACCTCCTCGACCTCGGGTGGTCCGGGCAAGGACGTGAAGATGATCTCGCATTGTTCGGCGAGCGCCTTCGGGCTGTCGGCCCAGACCGCGCCGGCCGCGAGGTGACGCTCGGCGGCGGCGCGCCGCACGTCATGCACGACAAGCTCGTGCCCGGCCTTCTGCAAGTTCGCCGCCATGCTGGCACCCATCGTGCCCAGCCCGATAAAACCGACTTTCATATAAATCTCCCGAATTGGACAAACCCTCTCCCGCAGTGCGGGAGAGGGTTTGTTGCCCTTACTTCTTCTCGAACACATCCTTGGCGACCAGCGCCGCGGTCATCGCCGCCGGCCAGCCGGCGTAGAAGGCGAGATGGGTGATGACCTCGCTGAGTTCCTCTTTGCTCAAGCCGTTGTTGAGGGCGCGTTCGAGGTGGCCGACCAGCTGCTTCTCGCGGCCGAGCGCGATCAGCGTCGCGACGACAATCAGACTGCGGTCGCGTTTCGACAATTGGGGCCGTTCCCAGACTTCGCCGAACAGCCATTTCTCGGTGTAGCCGATCAGGTCGGGCACGACGTTGCGGACCGCGTCGCGCGCCGAAGTCGGTTGCGATTGCGCCATGTTTTTCCTCCGGGGTTGGGGGCTGAATAGACCATCGCGACCCTAGCATGCCGGCCCTGACCTTCAACACCGCACACCGGCGGGCAGTTATGCGGTCGCGAGCGCCTCGTCGAGGTCGCGGATCAAATCTTTGGCGGTTTCGAGCCCGATCGAGAGGCGCACCACATCAGGCCCGGCGCCTGCCGCGATGCGCTGCTCGTCCGAGAGTTGCCGGTGCGTCGTCGAGGCCGGGTGCAGGATCAGGCTGCGGGTGTCGCCGATATTGGCGAGATGGGAGAACAGCCGCACATTCTCGACCAGCTTGACCCCGGCCTCGTAGCCGCCTTTGACGCCAAAGGTGAAGACCGCGCCAGCGCCCTTCGGCACATATTTGCGGGCGAGCATGTAATAGGGGCTCGACTCCAGCCCGGCGTAGGACACCCATGCCACTTTCGGGTGCTGCGCCAGGTATTCGGCGACCTTTCGCGAGTTCTCGACGTGCCGGTCCATGCGCACCGGCAGGCTCTCGATGCCGGTGATCGTCAGGAACGCGTTCATCGGCGACAGGGTCGGGCCGAAATCCCTGAGCGCCACCGCACGCGCCTTAGTGGTGAAGGCGAAATCGCCGAAATTCTCGTAAAATTTCAGCCCGTGATAGGCCGGCTCCGGCTCGGTCAGCGACGGGAATTTGCCGCCCTGCGACCAGTCAAAGCGGCCGCTTTCGACGACCATGCCGCCGAGCGCGTGGCCGTGGCCGGACAGGAACTTAGTCGTCGAATGGACGATCAGATCGGCGCCCCATTCGAACGCCCGGCAGAGGTACGGCGTCGCCAACGTATTGTCGACAATCAGTGGAATTCCGGCCGCATGCGCGATCGCGGCGATCTTCTCGAGATCGACGATGACGCCGCCCGGGTTGGCGAGCAATTCAAGGAAGATCGCCTTGCACTTCGGGGTCAGCGCCCGGCGGAAATTCTCCGGGTCGGTCGGGTCGACGAAATGGCATTTCCAGCCGAGCTTCGGGAACGACAATCCGAATTGGGTCAGCGAGCCACCGTAGAGGTTGCGCGAGGCGACGAACTCGTCGCCCGGCTGCAACAAGGTGAAGAAAACGAGAAATTGCGCCGCGTGGCCCGAGGCCGCGGCGACCGCGGCGCGGCCGCCCTCGAGGCTGGCGACGCGCTCTTCCAGCACCGCCACGGTCGGGTTGGTCAGGCGCGAATAGATGTAGCCGAAATTATGCAGGTTGAAGAGCGAGGCGGCGTGATCGACATCGTCGAAAACATAGGACGTCGTCTGGTAGATCGGCGTCGAACGCGCGCCGGTCACCGGGTCTGGCGCGGCGCCGGCATGGATCGCGCGGGTCTCGAAGCCGTAGCTCTGATTATGCCCCGAGGCGGGCCGCTCGCGGATCGGGCGGGCGCGCGGCGCCTGTGGCGCGCGGTTCTGGATGATGCCGCTGTTGACGCCGCTCCACGACAACTCGCCGCCGAGGCGCCCGAACTCGATTTTCGGACAGCGGTTCATGATGACTTCGATGCCGGCGCGCTCGGCCACCGCCGCGGCCTCGTCGTTTCGTATGCCGAGCTGCATCCACAGAACCGGCGCGCCGATCGCGATCGCGTCCTCGACGATGGCCGGAGTCTCGCTCGCCGGTCGAAACACATCGATCATGTCGACCGGTTCGGGAATGTCGCGGAGCGAGCGGTACACCGGCTCACCAAGCAGTTGCTGGCCGGCGATGCCCGGGTTGACCGGGATCACCCGATAGCCTTTGCCCTGCAGGTACTTCATCACGAAGTAGCTCGGCCGATTCCAGTTCGACGAGGCGCCGACCATCGCGATCGTGCGGACCCGCTCGAGGATCGAGCGGATCTGCGCGTCGGAATAGGGGATCGGATCGAGACTGCTCATCCTGCCTCCAGAGTCCGGCATCTTCGGCCGGGGGCAAGCTCCCGGGGGAGCGATTGGATTTTACGACTCTTTTAAGGAATGTAGGTTTCATTGCGTACCTACCAGAGGTACGGTGCCAGGCGCATAAAAGTGACAATTTCGGTGCAACCACTCCGGGTGGCGGTATGAGCGTTTTAAGATCACTGGCCCGCCAGACCGGCGGAGCCACGGTCATCGAGTACGCGTTGATCGCGAGCTTGATTTCGATCTTGATTTTCGCGGGTGCAGTGACGGTAGGCACGAACCTCTCGGGCATCTTCGGCACGGTCGGCAGCAGCCTCTGACCGCAGCTTGAGCGCTGCGGCGAATCCCGCCATGCTCCCCTCGTTCGGGAGCATGAACGGGAGACGCCGCGATGACGAGTGCCTGGCAGCCGGCCCAGTCCTACCCCGATCCGGCAATCATCACCCTCGATCCGCGGTTCGAGGCGATCCGGCCGCCCTTCAATGCAGCGGTCGAGCGGCTCTATACCGGCTGCCGCTGGAGCGAGGGGCCGGTTTGGTTCGGCGGCCAGCGCTGTCTTTTATGGAGCGACATCCCGAATAACCGCATCCTGCGCTGGGATGAAGAGACCGGCGCGGTCAGCGTATTCCGCAAGCCGTCCAATTACGCCAACGGCAACACCCGCGACCGGCAGGGCCGGCTCGTTACCTGCGAGCACGGCGCCCGCCAAGTGACACGCACCGAGCATGACGGCTCGATCACGGTGATCTGCAACCGCTTTGACGGTGTCGACGGCAAGCCGCTCAACTCGCCGAACGACGTGGTGGTGAAGTCGGACGGTTCGATCTGGTTCACCGACCCGCCCTTCGGCATCCTGTCGAATTACGAGGGCGGGCGAGCCGAGCCGGAATTGCCGACGAACGTCTACCGCGTCGATGCGCGCAGCGGCCGCGCCACGGTTGTCGCCGACGATATCAACGGCCCGAACGGGTTGTGCTTCTCGCCCGACGAGCGCCGCATTTACATCGTCGAGTCGCGCTCCCGGCCGCGGGCGATCCGCGTCTACGACGTGAGCGAGGATGGGACCCAACTCTCCAACGCCCGGCCATTCACCGATGTCGGCGAGGGTGCGCCCGACGGCTTTCGATGCGACGTGCACGGCAATTTGTGGTGCGGCTGGGGCACCGGCGCCGGGCTCGACGGCATCGTCGTGTTTGCCCCCGACGGCACAATGATCGGCCGGATCGCATTGCCCGAACGCTGCGCCAACCTTTGTTTCGGCGGGGTCAAACGCAACCGGCTTTTCATGGCGGCCAGCCAGTCGCTCTACGCTGTTTATGTCAACACCGAGGGCGTGCCGGGCGGCTGATCGTCGAGGCAGAAGCGCCGTTTCCGGCGCTTTTTCGCCTACTGCGCCGCGGCCGCGGCGCTCTCAACCCGCTGATACGGGTAGCGTTTGATCTTCTCGACGTTGACACCCTCGATCCGGATCAGCTTGGTCGAGCCGGCGCGGCGCGGCGAGTGCAAATCGCCCTCATTGTAGACGTAGGCATCGCCCGGCGTGAGCTTGTAGTCGCGAACCGGCTGCGCCTTGCCGAGCACGCCTTCGCTGGCGGGTGCCAGTTTCTGATACTCAGTCATGATCGTCTCGCCGACCGCCTGGCCGTAGATCGCCCAGGTCGGTCCGTGGTCGTGCGGCGCGCTTTCCTTGGCGCCGTGGTAGACGTGGCCGAGGATGCAGAAGCTGAGTTCGGGGTCTTCGTACAGGATTTTCCGCTCCGGCCCGTTCTCAGGCAGGTGCTCGCGCACGAAATCCGCGTCGGCGCACGCTTTCCCGACGAGTGCGGAAACCTTCTTGCGACCCTCTGGCCCTGGGTCGGCGGCAAGGATGCGGTGACAATCGGCGGAAAATTCGGCGAGCGTGTACCCCATAATTGACCTCCTCGATCCGACATCGGCGCGGAGCCCCGCGAGACAGGGTGCTTGCGACCGACTCCTCCGTTAGACTTTATCCCGGAACCTTGCGCAGGCCAACGCAACCGTGACAATCCCCGAGCCGCCTCATCCATCGCCGCCGACGCAACGGGTGGCACGCATCGTAATGATCGCCGCCCTGCTTCTCGCCGGGGCCTGGACGCTGCACCATTTTCTCGATGCGCTGGCCTGGGCAACGGTGTTCGCGATTGCGCTGTGGCCGCTCAATCGCCGGCTCGTTTCGGTGCTCGCCGAACCGCATACCCCGATCATCGCGCCGGCGGTGTTGACGGCCGGGATCGCGATCGTCTTCATTGTACCGCTCGTGCTGTTGGGGATCGCGATCGCCCATGAAGCGCATTTCGTGATGCGGTTCATCGCCGAAGCCCGGCTGCATGGGCTCCGGACACCCGATTGGCTCGCCGAGATCCCGTTGGTCGGCGCCAGCGCCAGCGGCTGGTGGCAGAGCAATCTCGGCGATCCCGATACCGTCGACGAGTTGCTCGGCCGGATTGGCACCCGCGCGCTGAGCGGCTCGGCGCGCCAATACGCCGGCGAGGTGATCCACCGCGTCGTGCTGTTCTTCTTCACGCTGCTGACCGTGTTTTTTCTATTTCGTCACGGCGAGGATGTCGCGGCGCGGTTGCGCGGCCTGAGCGACCGTCTGCTTGGTGAGCGCGGCGAACAGATCGCGGCGCATATGATGGCGGCGGTACATGGCACCGTGACCGGGCTGGTGCTGGTCGGGCTCGGCGAAGGGCTGTTGCTGGGCATCGTCTATGTCGCGGTCGGCCTGCCCTACGCGGCCTCGCTCGGCATGTTGACCGGGGTGGCGGCGATCATTCCGTTCGCGGCGCCGGTCGTATACTGCCTCTGCGCCCTCTACCTGTTCGCCGGCGGCAATACGATCGGCGGCATCGTGATCGTCATCGCCGGCAGCGTCATCGTCTTCATCGCCGATCATTTCGTCCGACCAGTGCTGATCGGGGGCGCAGTGCGGCTGCCGTTTCTGTGGGTGCTGCTCGGCATCCTCGGCGGTCTGGAGAGCTTCGGTTTTCTCGGCCTTTTCCTCGGTCCGGCGGTGATGGCGGCGCTGATCGCGCTGTGGCGCGAATGGACCGATCCGCCGCAGGAGAGACTGCCCCACCGCTCGGCGCGTCGGGTGCCGGCGCTGCGCTCGCGGCGTCCGCGCCGCGCCTGATCGCCCCAAGACCGATCGATCGTTGCCGGTCCGAGGTTGCAGTTGACAGACCGCGGCTTGCGGATTTTGCTTTCGCCTACATCGCATCCCACCCTTCGCGATGCCGGCACACCCGGATGAGAGTTTGGGAGGAGCCATGAAGTATGTTTGCGATGCTCCCGGCGGCAAGACCTGGTTTCGGCTAGAGACCGAAGGCGAGGCCGTGGCCGAATCGGAGACGATGCGCCACGCCGTCGAGAAATATTTCCGCAAGGAGCAGGAGAAGGCGGTCCAGTCGTTCCAGCCGATCTCGAAGGTGTCGTTCGAGCAGGAGATTGGGCTGAAGGCGCACATACAGCGCGAGATGCCGCTGTTCCTGACCTTGCGCGACGACACGGGCGAGCCGCTCGCCACCGCCATGCTGCCGCCGAGCGGCCAGGAGGACCGCAATTTCCGGCCGATCATCGTCGGCGTCGGCAATGCCGATCCCTATCCCGAGCAGGGCGAGGCGATCCGCGCGCTCGGCCAGCATTTCGGGATGCCGCTCGAACGCAGCCGCTGCTATCCCTACCGTCGCGACTGAGCGGCGCTCGACCGATTCGCTGCGGCCGCTGATCTCGGAGCGGCGGCTCCGACGCCGGGTCCGCGAGCTGGCACGCCGGATCGATCACGACTACCCCGACAAGCCGCTGACGCTGATCGTGGTGCTGAAAGGCGCCGCGATCTTCGCCGCCGATCTGATGCGCGAGCTGACGGTGCCGTTCGCGCTCGAATTCGTCGGTGCCTCCTCGTATCGGAATAACATGCGGTCGTCCGGTGAGGTCGCGCTCGGAAATACCGATGCAATCGGCATCGCCGGCCGGGACGTGCTGGTAGTCGAGGACATCCTCGACACCGGGTTGACCAGCACCGCGCTGCTCGACCGGTTACGCCGGCGCGGGCCGGCGAGCCTCGCGCTGTGCGCGCTGCTCGACAAGCGCAACGGCCGCGCCGCGGGGCTGCCGGTCGCCTATGCCGGCTTCACGATCCCCGACGAATTCGTCGTCGGTTACGGCATGGATTACGCCGAGCGCTACCGCAATCTGCGCGGCGTCTACTTGCTTAGGTTCGAACCAGCCGAGCCGTAGGGCGGGTGAAGCGCAGCGCAACCCGCCGTATCGGCGAACGATGGCGGGTTACCCGCGGCCTGGCCGCGGTGCACCCGCCCTACAACGCGAAAACAGTCACCGTCTCAGTCGCGGTGAAACACCAGCATCCGCACCTCGATGCTCTCGCGCGGCAGCAGGTCGGCGGGCGCGGTCGGGTCCTCAAACGAGCTGTGCGGCGCGAAGCGCGCGGCCCGTTCGGACGAATCGTAGGATTTGATCAGGATCGCCTCGTCCTGCCGCATCTGAGGTGCGTAGAACCAGCGATGCGCCGGGTTGTAGCGCACGTTGTAGGTCTCGCCCTTGCGGTCGCGGTAGACGAGATCGGAGGCGATGAAATCCTCAAAGGCCACGCTGCTGGCGTCGGCCAAGGCCAGCGGCGCGTCCACCAGCGGCCCGCGGATCGGCCGCCACAGATTGACGATCTGGAAGCGGTGCCGCAGCAACTCGTCGGCCTCGCCGTTCATCAGGTCGCGCACTCGCTGCGGCCCCGATTTGACCGTGTAGTCGTTGTGGACCCGGGTCACCGGCTGCCGCGGCACGCCCGGGGCGCGGTCGGTGCCGCCCCACATCCGGCGGCGGATCGTGTGGTCGAACATCTGGGCGCGATAGCCACCGGTGGCGCGCAGCACGATGTCGATGCATTCCGGGTAATAGACCCGCTTGACCTCGTCTTCGTCGTAAAAGTCGCGCATCGCGGTGCGCGCTTCGACGAGGGCGGTGCCCTCGCGATCGAGCGATAGTTGGTCGGCGACCGGCCGCATGTCGCGGATCGCGACCTTATGCGGCTCCGGCTGGCCGTTGCTACGGGGTTCGCCCGGCGCCGGCTCGTAGGTCAAATTGTAGGGTTTCTCCGCCATCGGGGCGAGGTAGTTCAGCACGCCCTCGACATGCGGCAACCGCTCGATCTGTTGCGGGTTGAGGCTCATGGCACTCCCCTAAATCGGTTCCGCGCTCAAGTGGCATCGTCGGCCAGCGCGATCAAGCGTATATACGCGCATAGCCCCATTCCGATTTGTCAGCCGCCGAGCTTCTTTTTCAGCAGCTCGTTGACGAGAGCGGGGTTGGCCTTGCCCGCCGTCGCCTTCATCACCTGGCCGACAAAGAAGCCGAGCACCTTCGGGTTGGTGGCGTATTGCGCGACCTGGGACGGGTTGGCGGCGAGGGCCGCGTCGACCGCGGCCTCGATCGCGCCGGTATCGCTGACCTGGCGCATCCCTTTCGCCTCGACGATCGCTGCAGGGTCGCCGCCGGTCTCGACCATCTCGGCGAAAACGTCCTTGGCGATGCGGCCGGAGATCGTGCCGTCGGCGATCAGGTCTATCAGGGCACCGAGCTGCGCCGCGGCGACGGGCGACGCCTCGATGCCGAGCCCTTTCTTGTTCAAGGCGCCGAACAGATCGCCCATGACCCAGTTGGCGGCCGCTTTCGCGTCCCGACCTTTCGCCACCGCCTCGAAATATTCGGCGGTCGCGCGTTCGGCGACGAGCACGCCGGCGTCATAAGCCGAGAGCCCGTATTCGGACGCGAAACGAGACTTCTTGGCGTCGGGCAATTCCGGCAATGCGGCGCGCAGCGTCTCGACCCAATCCTTGTCGAGCTCCAGCGGCAACAAATCGGGGTCGGGGAAGTAGCGGTAGTCGTAATCGTATTCCTTGGAGCGCATCGCGCGGGTCTCGCCGCGGTTCGGATCGAACAGGCGAGTTTCCTGCGCGACCTTACCGCCTGCCTCGATCAGCGCGATCTGGCGACGCGCCTCGATGTCGATCGCCTGCTGCACGAAGCGCACCGAATTCAGATTCTTAATCTCGCAGCGGGTGCCGTAGGGGTCGCCCGGCCGCCGCACCGAGACGTTGCAGTCACAGCGTAAGGAGCCCTCCTCCATGTTGCCGTCACAGGTGCCGAGATACCGGAGGATCGAGCGCAGCTTGCGCAGATAGATTCCGGCCTCCTCGGCGCTGCGCAGGTCGGGTTCGGAGACGATCTCCATCAGCCCGATGCCGGCGCGGTTGAGGTCGACATAGGTCTCGCGCGGGTGCTGGTCGTGCAGGCTCTTGCCGGCATCCTGTTCGAGATGCAGCCGGGTGATGCCGACCTTGCGGCTGCTGCCGTCGGGCAGATCGATCTCGACCGTGCCCCGGCCGACCACCGGCTGCTGGTATTGCGAGATCTGATAGCCGGCCGGCAGGTCGGGATAGAAGTAGTTCTTGCGGTCGAAAACGCTGAACAAATTGATCTCGGCATTGAGGCCGAGGCCGGTGCGCACGGCCTGCTCGACGCAGCGCCGGTTGATCACCGGCAGCATGCCGGGAAAGGCGGCGTCGACGGTCGAGACCTGCGTGTTCGGAGCGGCGCCGAAGGCGGTCGCGGCGCCGGAAAACAGCTTTGCGTCGGCGACGATCTGGGCGTGGGTTTCGAGGCCGATCACGACCTCCCACTCCCCCGTGCGGCCTTGCAGCAGTTCGGCCATGTCAGATCACTCCGTCACCGGACGGGACTTGCTCCGGCCATACCCGGCGCCCTCGGCCGACACTAGTGTTCCGATTGAAGTCGTCATCATCGCGAAACTTGGTCGCGCGATAGGTCGCCTCTCCCTCAGACGTGGGTTGCCAGTCCCAATCGGACAGTGAACCAGCCTTGATCCTTCCTTCGTCTCGCCACGGTTTCGCGAACCGATTGCCATCGTGTACGACCAGCAAGTCTACATTGGGCAGATTGAACTCCCGTCGCTGTCGCGGGGAGTTAAGAACATGTTTGCTGCCAAAAATAACGTAATCCCAGTCGGAGTCGGGCCGTGCGCTACCCATTGCACGGGAGCCGATCAGCCAGACCGCCGTAATCTCCGGATATTCAGCGGCGAGTTTTTCGACGAGCCAATCCATCAAAATATCGGCCTAAAGGTTACCTCCATGGGGAAATTCCCTCAGAGCAGGGAAATTTTCGCGATTCTGAGGGAATCCAATAATCTCCCTGGCTTCGATATATGTTCTTGCTACGTTCTTTCAAGAGCGGCTGCGTTCGGCCGAGCGGAACCCGACCCAGACCCAGGCGCCGAGAACCAGAAGCGCGATCAAACACGGCACGACGACGCCGGGCGCGGCGACGCGAGCGGTAAAGGCCGGCTCCGGGTTCAAGGAGCTCGGCGGGTGCAGCACATAGGCGAAGGTCCAGAACACGAACCACAGCGCCGAGACGCCGATCGCGAGCCGCACCAGGCCTCGCCGCAGGTTCATCGTTTCGATCGTACCGAGCCATTCGGCGACACTTGTCACATGGTCCCCGCGACAAAGGCGGGACCGTGGTGAAATCCCGCGGCGCTTTCGAGCACGGCGGCGACCCGCAGCACCATCGCCTCGTCGAAGGCGCGGCCGATGATCTGCAACCCGAGCGGCAGCCCGTCGGCCGAGAGCCCGGCCGGCACGGAGACCGCCGGCAGGCCGGCAAGGTCGGCCGGCACAGTGAACACGTCGTTCAGGTACATCGCGATCGGGTCGTCGGCCTTGTCGCCGATCGGGAAGGCCGGCGACGGCGCGGTCGGGGTCAGCATGCAATCAACCTTCTCGAAGGCGGTCGCGAAGTCACGGGCGATCAGCGCTCGCACCTTCTGCGCCTTCAGGTAATAGGCGTCGTAATAGCCGGCCGACAGCGCGTAGGTGCCGATCAGGACGCGGCGCTTGACCTCGGCGCCGAAGCCCTCGGCGCGGGTCCGCTCGTACATCTCTTCCAAGCTGTCGCCCGGCACCCGCAGGCCGAAGCGGACGCCGTCGTAGCGGGCGAGGTTCGACGAGGCCTCGGCCGGGGCGATGATGTAATAGGCCGGCAGCGCGTATCTGGTCATCGGCAGGCCGATCTCGACCGGCTCGGCGCCGGAATCGCGCAGCCAGTCGGCACCCTGCTGCCATAGCGCCTCGATTTCGCCTGGCATGCCGTCGACCCGGTATTCCTTCGGCAGACCGACGCGGAGGCCGCTTATGTCGCCGGTCAGCGCCTTTTCGTAATCGGGAACCGGAACCGGCGCCGAGGTCGAGTCCTTGGGGTCATGGCCGGCCATCGCGCCGAGCATCAGCGCCGCGTCGCGCACGGTGCGGGTCATCGGGCCGGGGTGGTCGAGCGAGGAGGCGAAGGCGACGACACCCCAGCGTGAGCAGCGGCCATAGGTCGGCTTGAGCCCGACGATGCCGCAAAAGCTCGCCGGCTGGCGGATCGAGCCGCCGGTGTCGGTGCCGGTGGCGCCGAGCGCGGCGCGGGCCGCGACCGCCGCGGCCGAGCCGCCCGACGAGCCACCGGGCACCAGCGGCCGATTGTCGCCGGCCCGGCGCCACGGGTTCTCGGTCGCGCCGTAGTAACTGGTCGTCGTCGACGAGCCCATCGCGAACTCGTCCATGTTGGTCTTGCCGAGCATCACCGCGCCGGCCGCCCACAGCTTTTCGGTGACCGTCGATTCATAGGGCGGCGTGAAGCCGTCGAGGATATGCGAGCCGGCGGTCGTCAAGACGCCCTCGGTGCAGAACAGATCCTTGATCGCGACCGGAATGCCTTCGAGGAGCCCCACTTCGCTGCGGGCGAGGCGCGCGTCGGCCGCGTCGGCCATCGCCAATGCCTTATCCGGGGTCGGGGTGATGTAGGCGTTGAGCGGCTTCGCCTTTTCGACCGCGTCGTTGTAGGCGAGGGCAAGCTCGCGCGCCGAGAATTGCTTGCGGGCGAGGCCATCGCGCGCTTCGGCCAAGGTGAGCGACGTAAGAGCCGTCACTCGACGACCTTGGGCACGGTGAAGAAGCCCTTCTCGCTCTTCGGCGCGTTGCCGACGACCGCCTCGCGCCGGCCGCCATCGGTCACGACATCGTCGCGCATCGGCAGCCGCATCGCGGCGACACTGGTCATCGGCGCGATGCCTTCGGTATCGACCTCCTTCAGCTGCTCGATCCAGTCGAGGATGCCCTGGAGCCCGGCCGCCATCGGCTCGAGCTCGGTCTCGGCGAGGCGGATGCGCGCCAGCGTGGCGATGCGCGCCACGGTGGTCTTGTCCAACGGCATCGATGTGTCTCCAAGCCCGTCCGATAAGTGGCGCCGGGCGGGGCGTTATAAAGGGTTCGCGCCGGGTTATCATCGGGCATGATCCTCGGCAACCCCGCGGAGCTGCGCGCCGCGATCCCGGCCGGCGCCCGGCTGATCGGGCTCGATGTCGGCAGCAAGACGATCGGCCTCGCGCTGTCGGACACGCGGCTGGTAATCGCCAGCCCGCTCGATACGATCCGGCGCCGCCGGTTCCGCGACGATGCGGCGGTGCTGTTCGCCGCTATCGACGAACATGCGGTCGGCGGACTGGTAATCGGGCTGCCGCTGGCGCTCGCCGGCAATGACAGCTCGCGAACCCAATCGGTGCGCCAGCTTGCACGCAACGTGCTGGCGCTGCGCGAGATGCCGGTGCTGCTGTGGGACGAGCGGCTGTCGACCGCCGCAGTAACGCGCGAGATGATCGCGCACGACATGACACGAAAGCGCCGCGCCGAGATCGTCGACCGGGTCGCCGCCGCCTACATCCTGCAGGGCTGCCTCGACGCGATGGGCCGGATGTAGGGCGGCTGGACCTTGGCGAAGCCGAGAGTAACCCGCCGCAGGTGTGGTCCGATCGGCGGGTTGCGCTGCGCTCCACCCGCCCTACGAGCTTCGATCGAGGCCCGCTATTTGACGAGCGCCAATGCCTCGCGGAAGCGGGGGTGCTCGACCCGCTCCAGCCACTCGAAGATCACCATCTCGGTGGTGACGATTTCGGCGCCGTGCCGCTCCAGACGCCGGATCGCCGCCTCCTTGCTTTCGGCGCGGCGCGAGCCGACCGCGTCACGCACGAGAAAAATGCGCCGGCCGGCATCGAGCAGGCCGAGTGCGGTCTGCAGCACGCACACATGCGTCTCGCAGCCGGCGACCACCAGCGCGCGTCCCTGCGGCAGCCGGTCGAGGAAAGCCGGCATGCGGCAGGCGTCGAAGCTGGTCTTGTGAAAGACGGCGCCGTCCGGACCCGGGGCGAGTTCCGGCGTCGTCGGGCCGAGCCCCTTTGCATATTGCTCGGTGACGACGACCGGCACATCGAGGAGGCGCGCCGCGTCGAGCAGCCGTCGCGCATTCGCGACCACCGCCGGTCCGTCTTCAATCGCCGGCATCAGCCGCGACTGGAAATCGATCAACAACAGCGCCGAATCGCTTCGATCAAGTGTTAACATCTAAGCCTCACCCAAACCGCTTATGGCCGGGCGTGACCCGGCCATCCACGAATCTGTTGCCGTCTGGGCCATGCTCGTGGATGCCCGGACCAAGTCCGGGCATAAACGGAGATGGTGATTGTTGCCTCGCCAAGTAAGCGCGCTCAGTCCATCCACACGTCCTCGAAGCGCCAGCCGTTGAAGATGCTGTTGACCATCACGGTCACCCCGTGCACCCGCGGGTACCAGCAGGTCGCGAGGTCGTAGCGGTAGACGATCGGCCGGGCGGCGTCCTCGGTCAGCTTTTTGTCGATCTCCCAGACGATCTTCTTGCGCTTCTCCTGGTCCGGCTCCATCGACTGCTTCTCGTACAGCTTCTCCAGCTCCGGGTTGCAGTAGTTGGTGTAGTTGCGCTCCGAGCCGCAGGCGTAGTGCTCGTAGAAATAGGCGTCGGGATCGTCGACCCCGCTGCCGGTCAGATTGCCGGCGATCGTGTAGTCCTTGCGGGCGATTTTCGGGAACCAGTTGGCGGTCTCGACGACTTCGAGATTGCCGTCGATGTAGATCTGCTTCAGCTGGTCGATCAGGATCACCGACGGGTCGCGATACTGCGCGATATTCCGGGTCTGCACCTGCACTTCGAGGCGCTTATCGGGCCCGTAGCCGTGCTTCTCCATCAGCTTTCTGGCTTCGGCCCGGCTCTTTTCGACATCGGGGCCGTAACCCGGCAGCGTCGCCAGGATGTCGGGCGGCAGACCCCACAGACCGGGCGGCGGCGACTGCATCGCGGCGCCGATCTGGCCATGCCCCTCCATGATGATGTCGAGAAAGGCTTTGCGGTCGATCGTCAGCATCATCGCCTTGCGGATGTCGGGATCGTCGAAGGGCGGCTTCTCGCGATTGACCAGCAGGTTCATCGACACCATCGTCGGGTCGAGCTCGCAATGAGCGCTCGGCTGCTCCTTCTGGATGTCCCGCATCGTCTGCACCGTCGCTTCGTACGGGAAGGTCATATCGACCTTGCCGGCGATGAAGGCGAGCGTCTGGGTGGAGCGGTTCGGGATGATCGTCCACTCGATGCCGTCGAGATAGGGCCGGTTGGGCTTCCAGTAATCGGTGTTCTTCGTCAGCTTGATGTATTCGTTCGGCTTGAACTCGACGAATTTGAAGGGTCCGGTGCCGATCGGATGGGAGCGCATCTGCGCCGCCGGCACGTGGCACGGATAGACCGGCCCATAGGCCGAGGCGAGCAGCATCGGGAAGGCCGGCTGTGGCCGCTTCAACACGAACGTCACCGCGTAGTCGCCCTCGGCCACGACGTCGTCGAGGTTGCGGTACCATGCCTTGCGCGGATTGAGCCGGAGCTTGTCCTTCGATTTGCCGAGCAGCAAATCCCAGGTGCATTTGACGTCGGCGGCGGTGAACGGTTTGCCGTCATGCCATTTGACACCCTGGTGCAGTGTGAAGCTGAGCCGGGTGTAGTCCGGGTTCCACGACCAGCTGTCCGCCAGTTCCGGCCGGATGAATTCGGGCCGGTTCTGCTTTTCGTGCTGGTCGAACAGCACGAGATTGTTGAAAACCCCCATAAACGGCGCGACGGCCGAGATCGTCGCCTCCTCGTGGATCGAGGCGCTGGCCGGGCTGTCGCGATGGAACAGCCGCAGCACGCCGCCCGATTTCTGGGCCAGCGCCGGGGCGCCAAGCAGCGCGACAAGCCCCGTTGCGATCAACAATGCCCGAGCGATTTGGCCTGCCGAGCAGGCCTTGCGGCGCGCCATCGCGTCTCTCCCTGTTCAATTTGTCTGCCCGAAACCTTAGGCGCGCCGAGCGTGCCGTCAATTCATCGTGTGGGCGTAGCGGCGCATCTCGCCAACTTGCTGCTGGCTCGCCCTGTCCGTATGATCGCGAAGCGGTCGAGGGGGCCTATCAAAGAGCATCACCGCGCCAGGTGCCGCGAGCCCCAGCGGGCCCGATTTCGGCCGATCCGGTCGATCAAATTCGGACTGAAAAGATGGCTGACGAGGACGAGGAGATCGCCGCCGAGCCGATATTCACCCCGCATGAATGGCTGGCGCATGTGCGGTCCTACGAACGCCAGGGGGAGCTGTTCCGCGCCTTCGATCTGGCAAAGCAGGCGCTGGTCCGGTTTCCGGACGATCTCGCCCTGCAACACCGGGCGGTGCTGTGCCTGGCCTCGACCGGAGCGACGCACAAGGCGGGCGAGCTGTACGACGAGTTCGGGCTCGGCAAGGTCGCCGACCTGCCGCCCGACACGCCGCTCGCGCTCGATCTCGCGGCGCTGCGGCCGCGGCTGCTCAAGGACGCGGCGATCGCGACCGAGGGCAATGGCCGCGCCCCCCTGCTGCACGCCGCCGCGACGGCCTACCAGGACCTCTATCGGAAGGCCCAAGCGGGCGGGAACACCGAATCCTATTACCCCGGCGTCAACGCGGCGACCTTGTCGCTGCTGGCGGGCCGGGAACAGACCGCCTTCGCCCTGGCCGGCGAGGTGCTCGACCAGCTCAACCGTGTACCGGCACGAAAAAAGAGCTTTTACGAGATAGCGAGCACGCTGGAAGCGCAACTCGTCCTCGGCCAGATGGAGGCTGCGCGGGATACCCTCGTGGCGGTCGCGTCGATGATGCGCGGCGACAACTACGCCGACGCGCGCGGCCGGGCGGCGATGATCCGACAGCTCCAGCTGATCATTGCGGCGAAGGGGCTTGCGCCGGACTGGCTCGACTCGTTGTCACCGCCTCGGGTCATTCACTATCTCGGACACATCATCGCCCCGGAAGGACGGCATGGCCGGTTCCCGGCCGAACAGGAGGAGGAAATCCGGCAGGAGATCGCCGCGATCTTGGCAGCCGACGATGTCGGGTTCGGGTACGGTTCGTTGGCGGCCGGCGCCGACATCCTGTTCGCGGAAGAGCTGCTGGCCCGCAACGCCGGCTTGGCGCTGATCCTGCCGTTCAACATCAACGAATTCATCGAGGTGTCGGTCCGGCCGGCGGGCGAGCAGTGGGTCAAGCGCTTCCATGCCTGCATGAGCCGGGCGAGCACGGTGCGCTACGCCACCGAGGACCGCTACCTCGGCGATGACCAGCTGTTCGGCTATTGCAGCCAGCTGGCGATGGGTCTGGCACTGTTGCGCGCGACACACGTCTCGGCAGCGGTCGAGCAGATCGCGATCTGGGACGGCAAGCCGGCGACCGGTCCGGCCGGCACCGCGATCGATGTTGCGGCGTGGCAGCGGACCGGTATGCCGCAGAAGATCATCTCGGTCGGCACAGGCTTCGACCCGGCGGCGTATCCCGCCGAGGCGCAACGCGGCATGGAGCGCCGCACTCGGGCGATGCTGTTCGGCGATATCCACGGGTTCAGCCGACTGACCGATGAGCAATTGCCCCGCTTCATCGACGTCATCCTCGCCTGCCTGGCGGAGGTCATCGAGCGCAACCGCAAGGACGTGCTGCTCGCCAATACCTGGGGCGATGGGCTGTTTCTGGTGTTTGATGATGCGGCAAGAGCGGCGAACTGCGCCCTCGAGCTGCAGGAGGCGGTAAGCCGGATCGATGTCGCCGCGAACGGGCTGCCGGGTGATTTGGGGCTGCGGATCGGCCTGCATCTCGGTCCCGCCTACTCGGCGCGCGACCCGATCCTGAAGCGCGACAACTATTTCGGCGCGCATGTCAGCCGCGCCGCGCGGATCGAGCCGGTGACGCCGGAGGGCTGCGTCTACGTGACAGAGACGATGGCGGCGATGCTGGCGCTGTCCAATTCCGACGCCTATAGCTGCGAATATGTCGGGATGACCGAAGCGGCAAAGAAATACGGCCAGATGCGCATGTTCCTGCTCGGACGGCGGGGAACGAAAACGGTCTGAGGCCGCCTATTTGTGATGGCCGTAAAGCCAGGCTGCCGTGTACATCCCGAGCATCCCCAGAAGGAACCCAGCGGAGAAAACAGGCAGACCATGCAGCCGAGCCGGATTCCCGGCTAGCCATGCAGCCCCGTTGAGGACGGCAAAAACCAGAATGACGGCGATCCCGTAACTGGTGAGGGTGCGCATTCTCGACGCCCTTCTCCCTTGCTTTTCGCCAAGCATATGGGAACGGGCGGCCGGTCACTACCGGCCCCGCTGGGTCCTTGCTGGCGGTCGGCCACCTGCCTATGATCCTCGGCCGATGGACGGCTCCGCCCAGACGACTGACCGGTCAACTCGCGAGGCCGGGGTTTTCCGGCACCGGCATCTGCTCGGCACCGAGGGGCTGATCCCCGATGAAATCAACCACATCCTCGATCTCGCGGACGGCTTTGTCGAATTGAACCGCGGCGCCGAAAAAAAGGCGACGACGCTGCGCGGCCGCACTCTGATCAACTGTTTCTTCGAGAATTCGACGCGCACCCGCACCTCGTTCGAGGTCGCCGGCAAACGGCTCGGAGCCGACGTCATCAACATGGCGGTCGAGGCCAGCGCGATGCGCAAGGGCGAGACGCTGATCGACACCGCGATGACGCTGAACGCGATGCACCCCGACGTGCTGGTGGTGCGCCATCCCGAATCGGGTGCGGTGCAATTGCTGTCGGAAAAGGTCGATTGCGCCGTCATCAATGCCGGCGACGGCAGCCACGAGCACCCGACGCAAGCGCTGCTCGACGCACTGACGATCCGCCGGCGCAAGGGCAAGCTCGGCGGGCTGACGGTGGCGATCTGCGGCGACGTGCTGCACAGCCGTGTCGCGCGCTCGAACATCCACCTGCTGAACACGATGGGTGCGCGGGTACGGGTGGTGGCACCGCGGACGTTGTTGCCGAGCGCCGTCGAGCATCTCGGGGTCGAGGTCTTTCACGACATGGCGGCCGGGCTGCAGGATGTCGATATCGTCATGATGCTGCGCCTGCAGCTCGAGCGGATGCACGGCTCGTTCGTGCCGTCGACGCGGGAATATTTCCGCTTCTTCGGTCTCGACTACGAGAAGCTGAAGCTCGCCAAGCCCGACGCGTTGATCATGCATCCCGGACCGATGAACCGCGGCGTCGAGATCGGCAGCGAGGTCGCCGACGACATCGACCGCAGCCTGATCCGGGCACAGGTAGAGATGGGCGTCGCGGTGCGGATGGCGTGCCTCGAGATCCTGACGGGCGATCTCGGCAACGGCCCGCCGGTGCATTGAGAAGTCGACGGCGATGAGTGCGGCGCGGCGGCTGTTCCGGGGCGCCCGGCTGCTCGACCCGGAGAGCGGTCTCGACGCGCCGGGCGACCTCCTGGTCGAGGACGATCGGATCGCCGCCGTCGGTGGCGACATCACAGAGTCCGACGCCGAGATCGTCGAATGCGCGGGGTTTTGCCTCGCGCCGGGCCTCGTCGATATGCGCGTGCAGCTGCGCGAACCCGGCGCCGAGCACATGGAATCGTTCGAGAGCGGCGGCCAGGCGGCGGCGGCCGGCGGCGTCACGACGATGGTCGCGCTGCCGAACACCGAACCACCGGTTGACGACATCGCCGTCGTCGAATTCATCGCCCGCCGCGCCCGCGAGGTGCGGCTGGCCAAGGTCCACACCTACGCCGCCGCGACCAAGGGGCTGAAGGGGCGCGAGCTGACCGAGATGGGCCTCCTCGCGGGGAGTGGCGCGCTCGGCTTCACCGACGGCATCAAGGCGATCGCCGATGCGCTGGTGATGCGCCGCATCCTGTCCTATGCCCGCAGCTTCGACCAGCTGGTGATCCAGCATCCGGAGGAGCCAAGCCTGGCGCAGGCCGGCGAGGTCAGCGAGTGCGAGATCGCGACCCGGCTCGGCCTGCCGGCAATGACGCCGATGGCCGAGGTCATCCTGCTGGAGCGCGACCTGCGCCTCGTCGAGATCACCGGCGCGCGCTACCACGCCGCGCATGTCTCGACCGCGGCCGGTGTCGAAGCGATCCGCAAGGCAAAGGCGGCCGGGCTGCCGGTGACCTGCGACACCGCCCCGCCCTATTTCGCGCTGAACGAGACCGCGATCGGCGACTACCGGACCTTCGCCAAATTGTCGCCGCCGCTGCGCAGCGAGGCCGACCGGCAAGCGGTCGTCGCCGGGCTCAGCGACGGCACGATCGAGGCGATCGCCAGCGACCACGCGCCGTGGGACCAGGATTCGAAGCGGCTGCCGTTCAGCTCGGCGGCCTGCGGTATCGTCGGGCTCGAGACGCTGCTGCCGCTCTCGCTGGAGCTGCATCACAACCGGAGGCTGCCGCTTCTCGACGTGCTGCGGCTGGTGACGGTGAACCCGGCGCGCATTCTTGGCCTCGATGTCGGCCGGTTGACCGCCGGCGCGCCGGCCGATCTGCTGCTGTTCGATCCCGACGCGGCGTGGCGGATTGACACCGAGCAGTTCCGCTCGAAATCGAAGAACGCGCCGTTCGACGGCCGGCCGGTGCAGGGGCAAGTGCAGATGACGCTGGTCGACGGCCGCACGATCTTCGAGCGTGAGACGTGAGTTCGGTGCGGCACCCGACCGAGATTGCTTCGCTGCGCTCACAATGACAGCGCAACTTGTTGTCATTGCGAGAGGCGGAGTGACGAAGCAATCTCGATGACATGAGTGCTGCAATCTTCGCCGGTGTGGTCGGGTATCTGCTCGGGTCGATCCCGTTCGGCCTGCTGCTGACCCGGCTGGCCGGCCACGGCGACATCCGCGACATCGGCTCCGGCAATATCGGCGCGACCAACGTGCTGCGCACCGGCGCCAGGGGGCTCGCCGCGGCGACCCTGGCGCTCGATCTGCTGAAGGGCACCGCCGCGGTGCTGATCGGCTGGGAATGGGGTGAGGCGGCGGCGCTGGCCGCGGCGGTGGCGGTGATCGTCGGCCATATGTTTCCGGTGTGGCTCGGCTTTCGCGGCGGCAAGGCGGTCGCGACCGCGCTCGGCGTCTTGCTCGCGATTGCCTGGCCGGTGGCGCTCGGCGCCGCGGCGCTGTGGCTCGCGATCGCACTGATCTTTCACTATTCGTCGCTGGCGGCGCTGGTTGCGGCGATCGCGGCGGCCGCGGCGGCCGGGTTTGTCGTCGATACCGAGCGCGCAATCGTGATCGCGCTGATCGCGGCACTGGTGATCCTGCGTCATCACGAGAATATCCGGCGGTTGCTGGCCGGAACGGAAAGTCGAATTTCGCTGCGCAAGAGCTAAGTCCTGGCCAACAACATGCTCGGACGCAAGCTCGACCCGCAGGAGCGCCTCGAGTGGCTGCGCCTCGCCCGCACCGAGACAGTCGGTCCGGTCAGCTTCTATGCGCTGCTGCGCCGGTTCGGTTCGGCGCGGGCGGCGCTGGAGGCGCTGCCGCGGCTCGCCCGCCGCGGCGACACCGCAGAACCGGTGGCGCCGGCATCGCGCCAGGAGGCCGAGCGCGAGCTGGCCGCGCTGGACCGGCTGGGCGGTCAGCTCCTGTGCCGTGGCGAGCCGCTCTATCCGGAGACGCTTGCCGCGGTCGAGGATGCGCCGCCGGTGCTGAGCGTGCTCGGCGATGCCGGGCTGCTGGCCCGGCCGATGGTCGCCGTGGTCGGCGCCCGCAACGCCTCGGCGAACGGCAGGCGGCTGGCGCACGACCTCGCCGCTGGGCTGGGCGAGACCGGGATCGTCGTCGCCTCCGGTATGGCGCGCGGCATCGACGCGGCGGCGCATGCCGGCGGGCTGGCGACCGGTACGGTCGCGGTCGTCGCCGGCGGCATCGATATCGTTTATCCGGAGGAGAATCGCGGCCTCTACGACGCGCTCGTTGAGCATGGCGCGGTGATCGCCGAGATGCCGCTCGGCACCGAGCCGCAGGCGCGGCACTTTCCGCGCCGCAACCGGATCATCTCGGGGATCGCGCTCGGCGTCGTGGTGGTCGAGGCGGCGGCGAAATCCGGCTCGCTGATCACTGCCCGCTATGCCCTCGAACAGGGCCGCGAGGTGTTCGCGGTGCCGGGGTCGCCGCTCGATCCGCGCAGCCGCGGCGCCAACGATCTCCTGCGCAACGGCGCGACGCTGACCGAGGCGGCCGAGGATGTCGTCAACCAGCTCGGGCCGCTGCTGCAGGGTCGGCCGCCGCCGCGAGCGGTGATTCCCCCCAGGCGAGAGCCGCGCTTGCCGCTCCAGCGCGCCGCGCAAATCCCGCCGCCGGTGGCTCCGGTCAGCGAGGACGGCGCTATCGCCCTGGTGCTGGAAAAGCTGGGTCCGACCCCGGTCGCGGTTGACGAACTGGTACGCCAGTGCCAATTGTCAGCGTCGGCCGTCGCCACGCTTCTCTTAGAACTGGAACTCGCCGGCCGCGTCGAGCGTCATCCCGGCAATCTGGTTTCGCTCCGCTAAGTCCTCATTAGCGCCGAGTTTTCCCATCTCCGCATGAACGTCGTCATCGTCGAATCGCCTGCCAAGGCGAAAACCATCAACAAGTATCTCGGCCGCGACTACCGGGTCGTCGCCAGCTATGGCCATGTCCGCGACCTGCCGGCGAAGGATGGTTCGGTGTTGCCGGACGACGACTTCGCCCTCTCCTGGGAGGTCGACGTCAAGTCGGAGAAGCACGTCAAGGCGATGGCCGAGGCGGTGCGGGGCGCCGACCGGCTGTTCCTCGCCACCGACCCCGACCGCGAGGGCGAGGCGATCTCCTGGCATGTGCGGGAAGTGCTGAAGGCGCGGCGGGCACTGAAGGATGTCGACGTCAAGCGGGTCGTGTTCAACGAGGTCACCCGCAACGCGGTGCTCGACGCGTTCAAGCATCCACGCGAGATCGACACCGAGCTGGTCGACGCCTACCTCGCGCGGCGCGCGCTCGATTATCTGGTCGGCTTCACGCTGTCGCCGGTGCTGTGGCGCAAGCTGCCGGGCAGCCGCTCGGCGGGCCGGGTGCAATCGGTGGCGCTGCGCCTGATTTGCGAACGCGAAGCCGAGATCGAGGTATTCAAGGCGCGCGAATACTGGTCGGTCGAGGTCGAGTTCGAGACCGAGAAGGGCGACCGCTTCACCGCGCGCCTGACCCATCTCGACGGCAAGAAGCTCGAGCGCTTCGATCTCGACAATGAGGCCAAGGCACGCGCCGCCGCCGACGCGATCCTGAAGGCAGCCGGCTTTACGGTGACCGAGGTCGAGCGGCGGCAGGTGCGGCGCAACCCGTTCCCGCCGTTCACCACCTCGACGCTGCAGCAGGAAGCCTCGCGCAAGCTCGGCTTCGGCGCGACCCGGACGATGCGGGTGGCGCAGCAGCTCTATGAGGGCGTCGATCTCGGCGGCGAGACGGTCGGCCTCATCACCTATATGCGGACCGATGGCGTGACCCTGGCGGCCGAGGCCATCGCCGGGGCGCGGGAGCTGATCGGCACCGAGTTCGGCGGGCGCTATTTGCCGCCCGAGCCGCGGGTCTACCGCAGCCAGGCGAAGAACGCGCAGGAGGCGCACGAGGCGATCCGCCCGACCGATGCGGCGCGCAAACCGGGCGATGTCGCGCGCCACCTCGATAACGACCACCGCCGATTGTACGAGCTGATCTGGAAGCGCACCGTCGCCAGCCAGATGGCCTCGGCGGTGCTCGACCAGGTGTCGGTCGATATCGCCGATCCGACCGGCCGCATCGGCCTGTCGGCGACCGGCTCGACCGTCGTGTTCGACGGCTTCCTGAAGCTGTACCAGGAAGACCGCGACGACGCGGCCGACGAGGAAGAAGGCCGCCGGCTGCCGGCGATGGGCCAGGGCGAGCGGCTCGGCCGCGGCGAGGTCACGCCGAGCCAGCATTTCACCCAGCCGCCGCCGCGCTATTCCGAAGCGAGTCTCGTGAAGAAGCTGGAGGAGCTTGGCATCGGCCGGCCCTCGACTTACGCGTCGATCATCCAGGTCTTGCAGGACCGAGACTACGTTCGGCTCGACAAGCGGCGCTTCATCCCGGAGGACCGCGGCCGACTGGTTACCGCCTTCCTGAGCAGCTTTTTTGAGCGCTACGTCGAGTACAATTTCACCGCCGATCTGGAAAACCAGCTCGACGACATCTCCGGCGGACGGATCGACTGGAAGGAGGTTCTGCGCAATTTCTGGCGCGATTTCTCCTCCTCGGTCGATGAGACAAAGGATCTGTCGATCGGCGATGTGCTGAAGGCGCTCGACGAAGATCTCGGGCGGCATTTCTTCCCCGAGAACGGCGCCGGCACCGACCCGCGGGTCTGCCCGGTCTGCGGCAACGGCAGGCTCAGTCTGAAGCTCGGCCGCTTCGGCGCCTTTATCGGCTGCTCGAATTACCCGGAATGCCGCTATACGCGGCCGCTCGCGGTCGAAGGCGGCGAGGGCGAGCCGGCGCCAATCGCCGACACGGTGCTCGGCAATGACCCGACAACCGGACTTGCGGTTGCGGTCAAGAAGGGCCCCTACGGGCATTACGTCCAGCTCGGCGAGAGCAACGGCGGCGACAAGCCGAAGCGGGTGGCGCTGCCACGCGGGCTCAGCCCGGCCGATGTCGATCTCGATACCGCGCTGAAGCTCTTGTCGCTGCCGCGCGATATCGGCCGTCATCCGGAAAGCGGCGAGCCGATCCTCGCCGGGATCGGCCGGTTCGGCCCCTATCTGAAGCATGGCAGCGTCTTTGCCTCGCTCGGCGCCGACGATGATGTGCTGACGATCGGGTTGAACCGTGCCGTCACCTTGCTGGCGGAAGCCGCCAGCAGTCGGCGGGCGCCGCAGGTGCTGCGCGAATTGGGCAGCCACCCGGCGGGCGGCACGGTCGCGCTCTATCAGGGCCGCTATGGCCCCTATATCGGGCACGAGCGCACGATCGCCTCTCTGCCGAAGGGCGCCGACCCGGACGCGCTGACGCTCGACGCCGCCGTCGCATTGCTGGCCGAGCGCGGCAAAACGCGGGGGGGCGGCCGCCGCGGCACTGCCCGCCGGGCGGCACCCGCCTCGCCAAGCACGGCCCGCGGCGCCGCGAAGACCACAACGCGGCGGGCTCCGGCGAAGAAGAAGCGCGCCGGCGCCGCGGCGAAACCGGCCGCGAAAGCAAAGGCAAAGCGGGCGCCGAAAGCCTGAATTGAATGGCGCGCCGGCCAACCGCTCGCCGTAAATCCGAACCCTCTGACGGGCTGCCCTCTCCGGCGGCGATCCTTGCCTTTATCGGCGGCAGCACCGAGCCGGTCGGTGCACACGAGATCGCCCGGGCGTTCCGCATATCACGGGCGGACGAGCCCCGATTGCGCGACCTGCTGCGCGCGATCGAGCGCTCCGGCCGATTGGCCCGCACCGCCGGCCGCAAATACGCCGCCGCGGCGCCTCTGCCCGAAATTGTCCCGGTCGAGCGGGTCGATACCGACGAGGAGGGCGCGCCGCTGGTCCGCCCGGTCGCGCGGCAGGGGGAGGGCGATGCGCCGGTATATCGGCTGACCGGCGCCACCGCGGCCGACGAGCTGGGGATCGGCGAGCGCGCCACGGCGCGGCTGGTCACCCGCGATTCGGGCGAAGTCGAGGCCGAGCTACTGCGCCAGATCGAGGCACCGGCCGGCCGCATCGTCGGCACGTTCCGGCAGCGGCGCGAGGGCGCGGTGCTGATCCCGGCCGACCGGCGTGACCGCTCGGAGTACCGGGTCTCGCCGGCCGCCGCCGAGGGCGCGGTCGACGGCGAGCTTGTCGTCGCGACCGAGCTGCCGGCGCGGCGCTCCGAGCCGAAGCGGGCACGCATCGTCGAGCGGCTGGGCTCGGCCGAGGCGCCGCATGCGATCAGCCGTTTGACGATCGCCGCACACGGCATCCCGACCGAATTTCCGCCGGCGGCGCTGGCCGAGACGGCGCGGGCGGGTCCGGTCGAGCCGACCGGCCGGGTCGATCTGCGCGAGCTGGGGCTGGTTACGATCGACGGCAGCGACGCGCGCGATTTTGACGACGCGGTCTGGGCCGAGCAGGATTCGGACCCGAAGAACCGAGGCGGCTGGCATCTCGTCGTCGCGATCGCCGATGTCGCGCATTACGTGACATCGGGCAGCGCGCTCGACCGCGAGGCGGTCAATCGCGGCAACTCGGTCTATTTCCCCGATCTCGTCGTCCCGATGCTGCCGGAGGCGCTGTCGAATGGCCTCTGCTCGCTGAAACCCGGCGAGGAACGCGCCTGTCTTGCCGTGCATCTCTGGACCGACGCTGACGGGCGCACGCGCGGGCACCGCTTCGAGCGGGCGATCATGCGCTCGGCGGCGCGGCTCACCTACGAACAGGTGCAGGCTGCGCGCGACAGTTCCGGCACGGTGCCGATCGCGGTCGAGCGGCTCGATGCGCTGTACGGCGCCTATGCCGCCCTCGACAAATGGCGGCAGGCGCGCGGCGCGCTGGAACTCGATCTTGTCGAGTACCGGGTGCTGCTGGACCGCGATGGCCGTCCATCGTCGATCGTGCCGCGTCACCGTCTCGACAGCCACAAGTTGATCGAGGAGTTCATGATCCTGGCCAATGTCGCCGCCGCCGAGGAGCTGGAGGCGCGGCGTCGGCCCTGCATGTACCGGGTGCATGACGCGCCCGACCCGGAAAAGCTCGCCGCGCTGCGCGATTTCCTTACCGAACTCGGGGTTCCGGGGCTGGCGCTGGCCAAGGGTCAGGTGGTCCGCCCGGAATTGTTCAACCGCATTCTCGCGCGCGCCGCCGGCACCCCCTCTGCTCGCGCCGTCAACGAAATGGTGCTGCGCTCGCAGGCGCAGGCGGTCTACAGCCCGAACAATATCGGCCATTTCGGCCTCGCCTTGCCGCGCTATGCCCACTTCACCTCACCGATCCGGCGCTACGCCGATTTGCTGGTGCACCGGGCGCTGATCGCCTCGCTCGAACAGGGCGGACGCCGATCCGATGATCCCGGGGCCGCGGACCTGGCCCCGATCGGCCAGCACATCTCGGCGACCGAGCGGCGCGCCGTCGCCGCCGAGCGCGACGCGCTCGACCGCTACCGCGCGACGCTGCTCGCGAACGCAGTGGGTAGCGTGTTCGAGGGCCGCATCACCGGGGTCGCGCGTTTCGGACTGTTTGTCACTCTGTTGGAGAGCGGCTCCGACGGACTGCTGCCGATCTCCAGTCTGCCCGGCGATTACTACGCCTACGAGGCCGAGCGGCATCGGCTGGTCGGCCGCCGCACCGAGCGGGTCTTCGCGCTCGGCGATGCGATCAGAGTTCGTCTTGTCGCAGCGGACGGGATCGGCGGCCGGCTGATCTTCGGCCTCGACGAAGGCCCGATCGGCCCTCTGACCCGCACCGCGGGTCAGCGCGGCCGCCACTTCGGAAAGGATGGCGGGTTTCGACGCGGCCGGGGCCCGCGCAATCGGCGCTGACCGGCGCGGCCGGTTGATCGCCGAGAGGCGGCAATCTACTCTGCCCGGCGGTAAGCCGCGTGGGGTCGGGGTGGCGTTCCGCAGATCGAGACTGATGTTGCCGCGGGCCGGGGCCGTCGCCGCGGTCATCGCGGTCGCCGCCTGCGCCGCCGGGCCCGACAGCCTGTTCACCGCCGGCTCGACCGAGAAGCTCTACGCCCGCGTGCTGGATGAGATCACCGCGCTCTACGTAACGCCGGTTTCGGCGCGGCAATTGGCGTTGGCCGGCGCAGGACAATTGCACCGGCTCGATGGCGCGGTCGACCTATCCGAAAGGCAACCGGGAGAAGCGCAGGAGCAGCTCGCGCTGCGCTACGACGGACGGGAGATCGCGGCGCCGGCAAGCCCGCCGACCGAGGATGCCCGCGAGTGGGGTAACTGGCTGGCTGGCACGGTCGCGGCGGCCCGGCAGGCCTCGCCGACGCTCGCGGCGCTGCCGGCCGAGCGGCTCGACAAGGCGGTATTCGATGGCTTCACCAGCAAGCTCGACCGCTATTCGCGCTATTCGCCGCCCGATCTCGCCCGCAGCCGACGTGCCGCCCGCGACGGCTTCGGCGGCATCGGCGTGACCCTCGACGGCGGTGACCAGTTCCGGATTGCCGAGGTGGTGCCGCAGGGCCCCGCCGACCGCGCCGGCATCCGGCCGGACGATAAAGTGACGGCGATCGACGGCGTGCCGACCGCCGGCCGGCCGACCGACGAGATCGTGCAGGAGATGCGCGGCGCCGTGGCGACGCCGGTCACCGTTACGATCGCCCGCGCCGGTTTCCCCGAGCCGCGAGAGTTCCGGGTGGAACGGGCCCTGATCACGGCGCCGACGGTGACGCTGACCGACGCCCGCCGGACCGCGATCGTCCGCGTCACAAACTTCAACCACACGACCAGGGACAGGCTCGCCGAGAGCCTCAAGGACGCCGAGGCAAAGGTTGGCGGCAGGCTCGACGGCATCATCCTCGATCTGCGCGGCAACCCGGGCGGGTTGCTCGATCAGGCGGTCGGGCTGGCCGATCTGTTCCTCCCGGAGGGGCCGATCAGCGCCGCGGTTGGCCGCAACCCGGCGAGCCGCCAGTACTTCACGGCGCGCGGCGACAGCATCGCCGGGCAGACCCCGATGGCGGTGCTGATCAACGGCGACTCGGCGTCTTCCTCGGAAATTGTCGCGGCGGCGCTGCAGGACCGCGGCCGCGCCGTGGTGATCGGTTCCTCTTCCTACGGCAAGGGCACGATCCAGACCGTCGTGCATCTGCCGAACGAGGCGGAGCTGACCGTCACCTGGGCCTACCTGCTGTCGCCCTCGGGCTATCTCCTCCAAGGCCACGGGGTCGTGCCGACCTTGTGCACCGCCGATCTCGGCAGCGACGACCAGGCGCTGCAAAGCGCGGTGCAGCGCGCCCGCGCTGGTCCGGCCGCGTCCGGTGCGGCGATGCGGGCGCGCGCCTCGCTCGACGAGAACGGTTGGGCGGCGCTGCGGCGCGCCTGCCCCCGCCGGTCCGGCCGGCCGGCGATCGACATCAAGCTGGCCGAGCAGCTGCTTGCCGACCCGAAACTGTACCAGGCGTCGCTGCACGCGATCCGGGCCGCCGGGCGGCTCGCGCCCGGCGCGGGGCCGGCGGCCGGGCCTTCCTTGACAGAGGCCGGCGGCGCGCTATCTTCCAGCTTCAGAACTCCCTGACGCGCGAGACCGAGATGGCCAAGACCAGCACCGTGCTCATCAAGCTCGTAAGCAGCGCCGACACCGGGTTTTATTACGTGACGAAGAAGAATCCGCGGACCAAGACCGAAAAGCTCGAACTGAAGAAGTTCGACCCGGTGGCGCGAAAGCACGTCGTCTTCAAGGAAGCGAAAATCAAATAGCCGCGCCGCCAGCGGCGGAAAAGGACACGGCCCGCCTCGGCGGGCCGTTTGCGTTTAAGAGCGCGCCAGGCTAGCGGCTCACCCGCACCCGTTCGGGTGTCGCCGACAGCGCGACGACGCGGTCGCGACCGCCGTTCTTTGCCGTGTACAGCGCTTCGTCGGCGCGCTTCAGCATCGCGTCGACGCCGTCTTCGGCGCTCTCGGCGGCGGCCACTCCGATGCTGATCGTGATCGGCACCTGCTCACCGCTCGACGGCAGTCGAAACGGTGCTCTGGCAATCGCCAGACGCAGCCGCTCGGCGACGACTTCTGCCCCGGCAAGATTGGTCTCCGGCATCACCACGACGAATTCCTCGCCGCCGAAGCGCGCGACCAGATCGACGCTGCGCACCTGGCGCAGCATGCGTTCGGCCAGTTCGCGCAGCACGTCGTCGCCGCCGAGATGGCCGTGCCGGTCGTTGACCATCTTGAAGTGATCGATGTCGAGGACCAAAACCGCGACGTCGGAGCCGGCCTCGCCACGCCGCGCGAGCAATTCTTCCAGGTGAGCGAAGAGGTAGCGGCGGTTGAACAGTCCGGTCAGCTCGTCGGTTAGCGCCAGCGACAGGCTGCGCTGCTGGTTTTCGCGCAGCCGGTCCTGCAGCCGCTTGCGCCGGATCTGGGTCCGGGCCCGGGCCAGCAATTCGTTGCGATCAATCGGCCGGATCAGATAGTCGTTGGCGCCGAGGTCGAGCCCCTTGCCGAGGCGGGGCAGCTCGCTCTCATCGCCGACCAGCAGCACCGCGGTCTGGCGGAAATGCTCGCTGGCGCGCCAATGCGAAACCACGCGCAGCGGGTCGCCATCCGGCAGGGTCAGGCTGAGGATCGCCAGTTCGGCGGTGGTGTCGAGCAGCTCCTGTGCCTCGGCGGCGGAGACGGTGCGGATGATCTCGCTGGCGATCGGCGCCAGCGCGTCGGCGATCCGGGAGCCCTCGGACAGCTGTTCATCGGCCAACAGGATTTCCGCCGGGGCGAAGCCCTCGGCGCTGACCCGTGCATCCTCGCTGCCGAACCGGCCGGTGATCTCTTCGCGCAGGCGCAGCTCCTCCATCATCCGGCGCAGCCGGACCAGCGAGCGGACGCGGGCGAACAGGGCAGTGTCGTTGACCGGCTTGGTCAGGAAATCGTCGGCGCCGACTTCGAGCCCGCGCAGCCGGTCGGATGCCTCGGAGAGCGCCGTGACCATGACGACCGGGATGTCGGCGGTGCGCGGATCGGCCTTCAGCTGCTTGCAGACCTCGAAGCCGTCCATGCCCGGCATCATCACGTCGAGCAGGATGATTTCCGGCCGTTCTTTAAAGGCGAGTTGGAGGGCGGTCGGGCCGTCGTAGCAGCAGAGAACTTCGTAGTATTCGCCCGCCAGTCTGGCTTCGAGCAGCTTTACGTTCAGCTCGACATCATCGACGACCAGGACGCGGGCAGTCATTTCTCAGCAGGGACAGCGCCGTTAATGGAAAGAGCGATCTATGACAGAAACTGGTCGACGGTGCTGAGGAAACTCATAACCGATATCGGCTTGGCGATATAGGCCTCGCAGCCGCCCTCGCGAATCTTTTCCTCATCACCCTTCATGGCGAAGGCGGTGACCGCGATCACCGGAATCGTGCGCAGTTCGTCATCCTCCTTGATCCATTTGGTGACTTCGAGGCCGGAGACCTCCGGCAACTGGATGTCCATCAGGATCAGGTCGGGCCGGTGCTCGCGCGCCATCTGCAGCGCTTCGACGCCGTCCCGCGTCTGCAGGGTCTGGTAGCCGTGCGCCTCGAGCAGATCGTTGAAGAGCTTCATGTTGAGCTCGTTGTCCTCGACGATCAGCACGCGCTTGGCTCCCCGCTCCGCCTGGGTGCCGTTCTGCATAACTTCTTCTAGCGCCATGATTGCCTGCCCCAAAATGCTGCGTTACCGGACCGGGGCCCTCTCGGACCGCCGGTGGTACCGGCCCTGCCGGGGTGCGCTGTTCTACGTCTTAGGACTTAAGAATTGGTAACGATTGCGCCAAAACGCCGAATAAGCGAGCATTTTTGCGCACGCCAGACGCCGGCGGATACATCAACCGATAGGCGATCGGGACGGCAGGCGCAATGATGCTGAGGTTTCGCATCGGCATCGATCTCGGCGGCACCAAGATCGAGGCAGCCGCGATCGACGCCGCAGGGGCGATGCGGGCGCGCCGGAGAATTGCCACGCCCGCCGGCGATTACGACGCCACGATCCGCAAGGTCGTGGGCCTAGTCGATGCGATTGAGGGCGGGCTCGGCGGCCGCGCTTCGGTCGGGATCGGCATCCCGGGCACGATCGTGCCCCGCACCGGGCTCGTCAAAAACGCCAATTCGACCTGGTTGATCGGCCGGCCGCTGCAGCGTGATATTGAGGCGGCGCTGGCGCGGCCGGTACGCTTTGCCAATGACGCCAACTGTTTTGCCCTGTCGGAGGCGATCGACGGCGCGGCGGCGGGCTGCCACGCCGTGTTCGGGGTGATCCTCGGCACCGGGGTCGGCGGCGGCATCGCGATTGGCCGCCGGATCGTGACGGGCGCCAACGCGATCGCCGGAGAATGGGGCCACAATCCGCTGCCCTGGCCGCGGCCAGACGAGCTGCCGGGGCCGCCCTGCTATTGCGGCCGGGCAGGCTGCATCGAGACATTCCTGTCGGGGCCTGGGCTCGCCGCCGACCATCGCAGGCACGGCGGCGGCGAACTCACCGGGCCTGAGATCGTCGCGGCGGCCGCGGCCGGCGATCGCGCCGGCCGCGAGACGCTCGACCGCCATGCCGAGCGGCTCGCCCGCGGGCTGGCCAGCGTGATCAATGTGGTCGACCCCGAGGCGATCGTGCTCGGCGGCGGCCTCTCGGCCTTGCCGCACCTTTACGAACAGGTGCCGCCGATGTGGCATCGCTACGTATTCTCGGACGACATCGTGACGCGACTGCTGCCGCCGGCGCATGGCGATTCCAGCGGGGTCCGGGGTGCGGCGTGGCTGTGGTCGCCGGAAGAAATCGACGGGGACCGCCAGTGACGGTGCTGTGCCGCGATTGCGGCGCCCTTGCCGACACGGCCGAAGCGCTGCCGCGCTGCGCCGATTGCGGCTCGCCGCGCCTCGTCGCGCATGCCGAGCTGGCCGAGCTTTCGATCGCGCATATCGATTGCGACGCGTTCTACGCAACGGTCGAAAAGCGCGGGCGGCCGGACTTGGCCGAGAAACCGGTGATCGTCGGCGGCGGCCAACGCGGCGTCGTCCTCGCCTGCTGTTATGTCGCGCGGATGTACGGGGTGCGCTCGGCGATGCCGATGTTCAAGGCGCTCGCCGCCTGTCCCGATGCGGTCGTGATCCGGCCCGACATGGCGAAATACCGCGAGGTCGGCCGCGCCGTGCGGGCCGAGATGCAGGCGCTGACGCCGCTGGTCGAGCCACTGTCGATCGACGAGGCGTTTCTCGACCTTTCGGGGACTGAGGTGCTGCACGACGCCCGCCCGGCGCAGCTGCTGGCCGCGCTGGCGCGGCGGGTCGAGGCAACGCTTGGGGTCACCGCCTCGATCGGGCTCAGCTACAATAAATTCCTGGCGAAGCTTGCTTCGGACCTCGACAAGCCCCGCGGTTTCGCGGTGATCGGCCGGGCCGAGGCGACGGAATTCCTCGCCGGCAAGCCGGTCGGCTGGCTATGGGGGGTCGGCGCCGCGATGCAGCGCCGGCTGGCGGCCGACGGGCTCTCGGTGATCGGGCAATTGCGCGATGTCGACCCGCGCGAGATGCGGCGGCGTTACGGCAAGATGGGGCTGCGCCTGGCGCAGCTCGCCCGTGGCGAGGACGACCGCAAGGTGACGTCGGACGGCAGGGCGCGCTCGATTTCGGCCGAGACGACCTTCGCGCGCGACGAGAGCGACGCCGCGGCGCTGGCGCGAGACTTATGGCCGCTGTGCGAGAAATTGGCGGAGCGGCTGAAGCAGGCCGGGCTTGCCGCCGGCACCGTGACGCTGAAGCTGAAGACCGCCGATTTCCGGCTGCGGACTCGCTCGCACACGCTCGCCGGGCCGACGCAGCTGGCCGAGCTGCTGTTCCGCCAGGCCGACCGCCTGATGCGCGGCGAAGCCGACGGGACAACGCTCTTTCGGCTGATCGGGGTCGGGGCCGACAGCCTCGTCGCCGCCGAAGCCGCCGACCTGCCGACGCTGTTCGATGCCGATGTCGCGCGGCCGCGACGGCTCGCCGAGGCGATCGACGACATCCGTCACCGGCACGGACCGGGCGCGGTACGTCTCGGCCGGTCGGATTAATTGCGAAGCAGCGGGGCGGTCGCGCGGTCGAGCCAGCGGGCCGTCGCGCTGTCGACGAGCGGGGTGAGCTCGGTCTTGACGCGCTGGTGGTATGCGTCGAGCCAGGCGATCTCGTCCCGGTCGAGCAGGTCGGTCGCGACCAGGGCGCGGTCGATCGGCGCCAGCGTCAACGTCTCGAAGCACAGCATCTCGCGCGTCGCGTCCGTCTCGGTGCTACCGGCCCAGGGCTGTACCAGCACCAGGTTCTCGATGCGGATGCCGTACGCGCCGGTCTTGTAATAGCCGGGCTCGTTCGAGACGATCATGCCCGGCAGCAGCGGCTGCGCGTTGGGCGCCTTGGAAATCCGCTGCGGCCCCTCATGGACGCTCAGATAGCTGCCGACGCCGTGGCCGGTGCCATGGTCATAATCGAGCCCGGCCTGCCATAATGACAGGCGGGCCAGCGCGTCGAGTTGTGTCCCGGTGGTGCCCTTCGGAAAGCGCGCCGTGGCAAGCGCGATATGGCCCTTCAACACCCGGGTGAAGCGGTCGCGCATCTCGGCGCTGGGCTCGCCGACCGCGATCGTGCGGGTGATGTCGGTGGTGCCGTCGAGGTATTGCGCGCCGGAATCGAGCAGATACAGGATGCCGGGGGCGAGCTGCTTCTCAGTCTCCGGCATCGCCCGGTAATGCACGATCGCGCCGTTCGGCCCGGCGCCGGAGATCGTCGGGAAGCTGAGATCTCGGAAATACTCGCCGGCCTTGCGAAACTCCTCGAGCCGGTCGCTGGCGGCGATCTCGGCGAGACCGCCCTTCGGCGCCTCCTCGGCGAGCCAGGCAAGAAACCGGGTGACCGCGACGCCGTCGCGGCGGTGCGCGACTCGGGTGCCGTCGAGCTCGACCGGGTTCTTGCACGCCTTCGGCAGGAGGCACGGATCGGCCGCGCGGTGGATCTGCGCACTCGCCTTGGCGAGGCGGTCGAAGACCCACGACGCGGCGGTCGCCGGGTCGGCCTGGATGCGGCCGCCTTCCGCCGCGAGCGCGTCGAGCGCCGGGCCGAGCCGTTCCTGCGGCTCGATCGATATGGCGTTGCCAAGGTGGCGATCGAGGCCGGGCGCCAGTTTGCGGCGGTCGATGAACAGCGTGACGCTGCCGTCCTGGCGCAGGATTGCGTAGGAAAGCGGCAGCGGCGTGTGCGGGACATCGCCGCCGCGGATGTTGAGGAGCCAAGCGATCGATTCCGGCATCGTCAGCACCGCCGCCGCGGCGCCGTCGGCCGCCAGCGCCTTGCCGAGCCGGGTGCGCTTTGCCTCGCTGCTTTCGCCGGCGAAGCGGTCGGGGTGCGGCATCACCGGCGCCAGCGGGCCGGCCGGCCGGCCCGGCCAGGCTTTGTCGAGCGGGTTGTGGTCAAGCGCCTGCAAGGTGGCGCCGGCGCGCTCGACCGCGGTGCGGTAGCGCTCGACCTCGTTCGGCGTGTGCAGCCACGGGTCGTAGCCGATCACATCGCCGGCCGACACGGCGCTGCCGAGCCAGCGCCAGGGCGGCTCGTCGACGAGGTGACGCGTCTCGAACAGTTTGGTGTCGACCTGCGCCGCGGCCTGCAGGGTGTAGCGGCCGTCGACGAAGATCGCGGCGCGTTCCTTCAGCACGATCGCGGTGCCGGCCGAGCCGGTGAAACCGGTCAGCCAGGCGAGGCGCTGCCCGGCCGGCGGCACGTATTCTCCCTGGTATTCGTCGGCACGCGGCACGATGAAGCCGGCCAGCCCTCGCCGCGCCAATTCCTCGCGCAGCAAGCCAAGCCGCGTCGGGCGCGGCAACCGGGCGAAATCCTCGGGCTCGAGGCCGTCGCGGTAATCGACCGCGATCTCGGCCTTCACCGCATCGAGCGCTTTTGCCAGTTCCGGCGGGCAAGGCTCGGCCACCAGCTGGTGCCAGCTCGACCCGATTTCCGGCGGTGCAGCCAAGACACCGGCAATTAGCGCGCTGACACCATCGGCGTCGTAAGACGAGCCGGCATCGCGCAAGAGCTTCGCAAGCCGGTTGCGGTCGGCCGCCATGTCAGCCCGTCACCGCGATCGACACCGGCGGCCGCAGGTCGAGGCAGACCGACAGCGCCTGGTGCAATTCGTTGTCGAGGAAGCGGCGGAACATCGCGTCGGCGTCGCGCGGCGGGCGGTCGAGCGACAAGAGCGCGGTCTGGCTCAGCGCGTAATCGAAGCGTGGCGCCCATTTGCGCGCGCCCAATCGCGCCGTCGTCGAGCAATTGTCGACCATATAGGCGACATCCTTGTAGTCCATATACGGGTTCAACGAGTCGATCGCCTCGATGATCGATTCGTTGACGATTTCCGAATAGGGATGGCCCTTGTCGCGCAGCAGATCGGCCTGCGCCATCATCGTCGCGACATAGACGCCGGCGGTCACCGGGTCGATCACCGCCTCACGGTTCGAGCGCAGATTGCGGCCGACCTGCCACATCTCGGTGCCGGCGATCTCGTTCATTGGCTGGCGCTTCAGCCGCTCGCCGGCGCTGACGACGCTGCGGATTTCGTTGCCGCTGGCGACCTCGTCGTAGATTTCGTTCAGCAGTTCGAGGGCCGGCCCATAGGTCGCGCAATAGGCCCTCTTGAAAGATTCGCGGCCGGCCGCATCGAGCGCCTCGTAGACGCCGCGCAGCCCCGATTGCGAGATCTGTCGGCTGATCGGGGCGGTGATGCTTTTCGCCGAGTCCAGGAATGCGTCGTCCTGTGCGCGGCCGCTGGCGCGGAAGTGACGGTAAAGGCTTTCGGCGATGCCATGGACCGCGCCCAGGAGGATGCCGCGCTCGCCGAAGATGTCGGATTTGTATTCGTTTTCCAGCGTCGTCTCGAACGTCACCGGCGAGCCCAGACCGATCGCCCAGGCCAGCGCGTAATCGGTGGCGCGGCCGTCGATGTCCTGCTGCACCGCGAAACTGCAATTGATGCCGGCGCCGTCGATCTCGCGGCCCTGTTCGTAGAGACGGCGCACCGATGGGCCCATCCCCTTGGGGCAGACGCCGATCACGTTGATATCGGGGCGGAAGTTCTTGCCGAGCGTCTGCAGATAGGCGAGCAGGAAGCCGTGCGACAGGCCGAGGGTCGCGCCGGGCCGGATTGCCACCAGGATGCGCTCGTGGTTCTCGGCGGTCGCGCCATCGGCGATCAGCAGCAGCACGAGATCCGATTCGCCGATGACCTGGTACATCTCGCCGAGCGTGCCATTGGCGGCAGTGAAGCCGGCCTTTTCGGCCGCGGCGGCCGAGGCCGAGCCCTGGCGCAACCCGACCTTGACCTTGATCGGACTGCCGGCCAGCGATTCGCGTAGGTTCTGCGCCTGTGCCGGGCCCTGCGACGACCAGCCGATGACGCCGATCTGGCGGACGCTGTCGAACGCCTTCGGTAATAGCGGAAACAGATGGCGGCCGCCGCGGACGATCCACTCCTCGCGGCTGCCGAGAGTGATCTTTTCCTTGCGGAAGATCTTCGATTCGAACGCCATCGCGCTTCTCCGACCGGGGCGGCCCATCCTAAGCACCCGCGCGGCGGGAGACAAATGGAGGGTCGTGCTGCGGCGCGGCAATCATGTCAGATTTTTGTCAGTGAATCTGACCTTTTGCATGGCTGGCGTGCAAGCATTCAATTGGTGCGTGGGTCCAAGGGCGACCATTTGTGCATTGCACAATACCGTTGAAAGGAGCCGAGCCATGTCGCTCATCAATCTGTTCCTTGAAGCCCGCCACAGCTTTTCCGCGTGGCGCCGGCGCGCCCACGCCTATGACGAGCTGATGGCGCTGGACGACCGGTCGCTGGCCGATATCGGCATCCACCGCTCGCAGATCCCGGGCATCGTCGAGGGGTCGAGCCGGGCCGCTTTGCGCATCGAAGCGGAGCCGGTTCGCAGCAATCTCGATTTCCGCCCGGCGCGGGTCGCCGCGACCGCCCGCTGGTTCCCACCGTTCTAAGCACCTCGATCCGGTAGGGCGGGTCAGCAAAGCGCGACCCGCCGATGCCGGCGCATGTTTCGGCGGGTTACACCCGCCCTACTCACGAAGCAGGATCAGCGTAGACCACCCGTCAATCAGGAGCCGGCGCTCCAGCGCCAGCCCCTGACCCCGGTGCGCAGCGAGGACCATCGCTTCCTGGCGGCGCAGCAAGCCGGACAGCACCGCCCGCCCATGCGGCGCCAGCGACCGCGCCAGGTCAGCCGCCATCGCGGCCAGCGGCCGGGCCAGAATATTCGCGAGGATCAGATCGAACTGCCGCCGCCGCACCACGCGGCAGCGGTAGCCTCGTCCCTCCACCACCCGCACCAGCCCCGACAGCCCGTTGCGCCGGACATGGCGGCGCGCGACCCGCACCGATTCCGTGTCGATATCGCTCGCCAATACCCGCCGACGCAGCGTCTTCGCGGCGGCGATCGCCAAGATGCCGCTGCCGGTGTCGATATCGAGCGGTGCATCGAAACGGCGCCGCCGGGTCAATCCGTCAAGCGCCAACAGACAGCCGGCGGTGGTCGGATGCTCGCCGGTGCCGAAGGCACTGGCGGCGTCGACCTCGATCCCGACTGTCCCGGCCGGCGGCGTGCCGCGCCAATGCGATCCGTGGATGAAAAACCGCCCGACCCGCACCGGCGGAAACGCGCGCAGATTTTCGCCGAGCCAATCGCGCTCGTACAACCGCTCCTCGGCGAGTTCGATCAGGGAGCCGCCGGCCGCTGCCGCGGTCAGCCGCAGGCGGATTTCGAGAGCGGCATCGAGCATCGGCTTGGCGGGGTAGGCCTCGACCCGCCATTCCACCGCCGGCGCGATGCCGGCGGGACCGGCCTCGAAGGCGGAGACCGCGCTGGTGAGCTCGTCGAGCAACGCCGCGATCTCCAGCGCCGCGTCGGCGCCGGCGACTCGCGCGACGAGCCGCCAGCCCTGGGTTCCCTGGCTCGGGCGGGTCAAGCCTGCTTGAAGAACCGGCCGGCGTTGCCGGCCATCAGCTTTTCCCGCTGCTCCGGCTTCATCTCCCAGCGCAGGAAATTCTCCACCGTCTCCGGGAACTGACACTCCGAATGCGGGTAGTCGGAGGCGTACATCAGCGCGTCGTCGCCGATGAATTTGGTCACCATCTCGAACATGTCGGCGCCCTCATGCCGCTCGACGCTGCAGAAATAGCGGCCGCTCGACAGGTACTCGCTCGGCCTCATCTTCAATTCGGCGGTGCTGCCGACATAGGCGTATTGCTCGTCCATCCGGCGGCCCCAGAACGGCAGCCAGCCGAAACCGCATTCGAGCGTGCCGACGCGCAGCTTCGGATAGCGATCCATGATGCCGCCCCCGATCACCGACGCGATAAAGCGCATCGCGCCCCAGGGATGCGAGGCGAGCCGGCCGAGGAAGATGTTGTCCCAAAGATCGAACGCGCCCGGGAAATAGGGCGGCGTCCAGGTGAAGCTGTGATGCACGATCGGCAGATCGTGCTCGTCGGCGGCGCGCCACAGCGGGTCGAGGCTCGGGTGGTCGGCCGGGATGTCCTTGGTCACCAGCGGCATCACCGCGACGGCCCAGCGCGACTTGCCCCAGTCGCGGACCTCTTTCACCGCGGCGTCGACGTCGCGCGCCGAGGCGACGATCATGCTCTTCAGCCGGTCCGGATACTGGCTGGTGAAGTCGCCCATATGGCGGTGATAGGCGCGGATCAGCGCCACCTCGATCGCCGGGTCCTCGTGGCCGACAAAGCTGGTCCACGCGGTCGGGATCAGGAAATGGCCGTCGGTGCCCTCGTCGTCCATGTCCTTGACGCGGCTCTCGGCCTGGTCGTCCTGGGTGCCGACGCGCGGCCGCTTGCTGCCCATCCAATGGGTGTCGCGGCCGGTATGGGTCTCGCGCGGCGCCGCCTCGCCGAGGATGCGCTTGAACGAAATCTGGCCGTAGCGATAGACATGCCGGCCCGGCGCGCCGCCGGGATTATCGGGCCGGACCGGAAAGCGGTAGGGCGTCAGCTCCGGCAGCCGCGGGCGAAACCCGGGATCGACATATTTGTCGAGAACCTCCGCGGTCGGCTCGACATGGGTGTCGGCATCGAAAACGCGCAGACCGTTTTTCATTTGGAAGCCTCTCCTCCCAGCGTTCTGCGCAATATTCTATACGCCCAAGGAGCTAAGGCGGAAGCCCGCCGAAAAGGTCTCGACCGGCGCCGGCAGATCGCGTACGCGTCAGCCTCGGTCTCCTTCAGGAAGCGAAGCACGATGCCGCATGTGACGTATATCGCCCAGGACGGAAAAGAGACGACGCTCGACATCCCGGTCGGCACCAGCGTCATGCAGGCCGCGGTGATGAACGGCCTCGACGGGATCGTCGCCGAATGCGGCGGCTCCTGCATGTGCGCGACCTGCCATGTCTATGTCCGCGACGACCAGCTGGCGAAGACACCGCCGATGCAGACCGACGAGGACGCGATGCTCGAAGGGACCGCGAGCCCGCGCCGCCCGAACAGCCGGCTGAGCTGCCAGCTCGTCGTGTCGCCGGAGATGGAGGGGCTCGTCGTTCACCTGCCGGAGACGCAGACCTGATGCCTTCGGGCACGGTCCTCGTCCTCGGTTCGGGGCATGCCGGCTTTCAGCTGGCGGCGTCTCTGCGGCAGCACGGCTTCGACGGACGGGTGATGCTCGCGGGCGACGAGCCGGTGCTGCCGTATCAGCGGCCGCCGCTGTCGAAGGATTATCTCGACGGCAAGACCGGGCTCGACCTGCTGCTGATGCGGCCCGAGGCGTTCTACCGAGACCACAAAATCGAGCTGTTGCACGGGCTGCGCGCCGAGGCGATCGACCGCGCCGCCAAGACCGTGCGCTTCGCGAGCGGCGAGCGCGTCGAGTACGAGCACCTCGTGCTGGCGACCGGGGCGCGCAACCGGCAGCCGCCGCTGCCCGGGATCGAGCTCGACGGGGTCTGCTATCTGCGCAACCTCGCCGAGACCGACGAGTTGCGGGCGCGGCTGACCGCGGCCGAGCATATTGTGGTGATCGGCGCCGGCTTTATCGGGCTCGAATTCGCCGCCGTCGCGCGCGGCAAGGGCAAGTCTGTGACGATTGTCGAGATGCTCGACCGGGTCATGGCGCGGGTGGTGTCGCCGACCACCTCGCAGTTTTTCGCCGAGGCGCATCGCAAGACCGGGGTCGAGTTCATCTTCGGCGCCCAGGCGGTGCAGATCGCCAGTGCCAATGGCAAGGCGACCGGTATGGACCTGGCCGACGGCCGGCACCTGCCGGCCGATCTGGTGCTGATCAGCATCGGCGTCGTGCCCAATGCCGAGCTCGCGGTCGAGGCGGAATTGCCGGCCGCGAATGGGGTGCTGGTCGACGAGGTGCTGGCGACCGCCGATCCGGCGATCTCGGCGATCGGCGATTGTGCTTCGTTCCCCTGCCGCCATGCGCCCGATCGCGGGATGACCCGGCTCGAATCGGTGCAGAACGCCGCCGACCACGCCCGCTGCGTCGCCGATCGGATTGTAGGCAAGCCGCACCCCTACACGGCGCTGCCGTGGTTCTGGAGCGAGCAAGGGCCGCAGCGGCTGCAGATCGCCGGGTTGACCAACGGCTTCGACCGCACCGTGACGCGCGGCACTGTTGAGAGCGGCGAATTCTCGGTGTTCTGCTATCGCGGCGGCGACCTCGCCGGCATCGAATCGGTCAACCGCCCGGCCGACCACGCGCATGCCCGCCGGCTGCTGACCGCCGGCCGGCAGGTCACCCCGGAAGAGGCCGCCGACGAGAGCTTCGACCTGCGCGCCGCGGCGACGGCGCGGCCGGCATAGGGAAATTTCGTCTGTCGGCGGGCCGACCGTTAACGATGATGAAAGGCGGCTGAGCTAGGCCGAGGCGACGCAACCCGGGGGGATCAGGCGTGCTCGGCGGCATCCTGTCGACGTTTCCGGCCTTTCTCGCCTATTTCGTCACTGGCGCGGCCCTGACCGGGCTCTTTCTGCTGCTTTACGCCAACTTCACGCCGTATCGCGAGATCGTGCTGATCCGCGGCGGCAATACCGCGGCGGCGATCACCCTGGCCGGGGCGCTGCTCGGCTTCGTGATGCCGCTGGCCAGCGTCATCGCGCACAGCGTCAGCCTCGCCGAACTGGCAGTCTGGGGGGTCATCGCGCTGGCGGTGCAGATGGGCGGGTTCCTGCTCGCCCGGGTCGTGCTGCCGCATCTGCCGGAGGCGATCGATAACGGCAATGTCGCCGACGCGATCTTTCTCGCCGGGTTGTCGCTGGCGCTTGGCCTCCTTACCGCGGCTTGCATGGCCGGCTGACGGCGATGGACGAGAAGAAGCGGTCCAACATCGTGCTGCTGACGCTGGTCGGTTTGCCCGCGGCATTGATTATCGCCGAGCCGTTCATCCCGCAGGGCCAGGAGGTGCGCCGCAACCTGTACGTCGACCGCGCCGCCTGCGAGCGCGACTACAGCCCACTGCAATGCCAGCAAGGCAGCGGCTCGAGTGGCGGCGGCTGGCACGGGCCGTATTACTCTTCGAACCGCTACTCGGCCCAGGCCGGCAGCGATCCCGGGGTGGGGCGGACCGGCGCGACGCACGCTGTCGAAACCAGCACGCGCGGCGGCTTCGGCGCCTTCGGCCGGGCGATGCACGCGGCTGCCTGAACCGATGCGACGCGAAACCCTGACCCCGCGAGCCGATTGGCAGGCCAAGGTCGAGGCGCTCGGCCTCGATTTCCACACGACCGACGGCGAGCCCTATTGGTGGGAGGCGGCGTGCTACGCGTTTTCCGCCGCCGAGATCGACGCGCTCGAAGAAGCGACCGACAATTTGCACCAGCTTTGTCTCGAAGCGGTCGACCATGTGATCGCCACCGGCAATCTGGAGCGGCTGGCGATCCCCAAGGAATACTGGGATTGGATCGCGGAGTCGTGGCGGCGCCGCGATCCCGACGTCTATGGCCGCTTCGATCTCGCCTATGACGGCGCCGGCCCGCCAAAGCTGCTCGAATACAACGCCGACACGCCGACCGCGCTGCTCGAAGCGGCGGTCGCGCAATGGTACTGGCTCGAAGAGGTGAAGCCCGGCCGCGACCAGTTCAATTCGATCCATGAGCGGCTGATCGCCGCCTGGGCCGAGTTGCGGCGGCAGCATCCGCAAACATCCGGCGTGCATTTCACCGGTGTCACCGACGCGCCGGAGGATCTGAGCACGCTCGAATACATGCGCGACGTGTGTCAGCAGGCCGGCTGGCCGACGCAGCAGCTCGACATCGCGCAGCTCGGCTGGAATGGACAATGCTTCACCGATCTCGCCGAGCGGCCGGTCGAGGCGCTGTTCAAGCTCTATCCGTGGGAATGGATGCTGCGCGAATCATTCGGCAAATATCTGGTGACCGATTGCGCCGCGTTTATCGAGCCGCCGTGGAAGATGGTCCTGTCAAACAAGGCGATCCTGGCGATCCTGTGGGAGATGTTTCCCGATCACCCGAATTTGCTGCCGGCCTTTTTCAATCGCGACAGGATCGCCGGCGCCTGCATCGAAAAGCCGGTGCATGGTCGCGAGGGCGCCGATGTGAAACTGCTCAAAGCGGGCGCGCCGGCCTCACGCAAGACCGGGGTCTATCAGGCGGTCTGCAAGCTGCCGGTGTTCGACGGCATGCACGCGCTGATCGGGTCCTGGGTGATCGCCGACAAATCGGCCGGGATCGGGATGCGCGAGGACAGGAACCCGATCACCACCAATCTGAGCCGCTTCGTCCCGCATTACTTCACCTGAGGGCGGCGCCGCGAATTGACAAAGCCGCCGGGCGCCGGGTCAACTGCGCCGGATCAGGGGATTTGAGGGGGCGGTTCGATGGCGGGGATGATCGAAGGCAAGGTGGCGATCTGCACTGGGGCGGCGCGCGGCGTCGGGGCCGAAGTCGCCAAGCTGATGGCGAAGGAGGGCGCCAGGATCGTCGTCGTCGATCCCGGGGTCGGCGGCGCCGGCGAGGGCGGCGACACCCGCCCGGCCCAGGCCACGGCCGACGAGATCAAGGCGGCCGGCGGCGAGGCGGTCGCCAATTTCGGCTCGGTCTCGAATTTCGATGACTGCCTCAAGATGGTGCAGCAGGCGCGCGACGAGTTCGGCGGCATCCACATCGTCTTCAACGCCGCCGGTATCCTCAGGGACAAGATGTTCCACAACATGTTCCCGGAGGATTGGCAGGCGGTCATCGACGTCCACTTGACCGGGCACTTCAACGTCAACCGCGCCGCGATCGGGGTGATGCGCGAGCAGAATTACGGCCGGCTGATCCTGGTGTCCTCGACCTCGGGGCTGCTCGGCAATGTCGGCCAGGTCAATTACGGCTCGGCCAAGTTCGGCGTCGTCGCGATGGCCCGCATCATCGCGATGGAGAACCAGGCAAAGGGCATAACCGCCAATGTGATCGCGCCGTCGGCCGATACCCGCATGACCCGCTCCGTGCCGACCCCGAAGGACCCGGCCGCGGCGGCGGCACGCGAGGAGCGGCTGCGCCGCAGCCCGGCCGACGCGATCGCGCCGCTCTGCGTCTTTCTCGCCTCCGAACAGGCGAGCTACGTCAACGGCCAGGTATTTCACCAGCGCGCCGGCGAGTTGTCGCTGTACGGCCATATGCGGCCAGTGCGGATGGTGCACCGGAACGGCGGCTGGACACCGGAGACGATCGCCGAGGTGGCGATGCCATCCTTGCAGAGCGGCTTTACCTCGCTCGACTCGCGCAACACCCATGCCGGCCTGCCGATGGAGTGAGCCGCCCTGACCGCCGGCTTGGTTCAGTTCAGCCGGCCGGGCGGCGGGCGGTCGCGGCGGCGCGCCTCGCGGCCCTCATCGCGGCGGGCGACGATCTGGCCGGCGTGGTGGTGCGCCAGTTTCCAGGCCCCGTCCTCGCGCACGAAAAAATTGCTGGCGGCGAGCGTGCCGCCGTCGAGCTCCTCCTCGCACAGCACCAGCGCCAGTTCGCCGTAGAGATAGACGCGCTCGTCCATACAGGTGACGCGCGGCGCTTCCGGATTGGACATGATCCCATCCCAGCTTTCCATGATTGCGGCGCGCTCGGCGAGCACCGGCCAGCCGGGATGGGTGCAGGCGACCGGCGCGCGCTGCGCCCACAACGCCTCCATCGCGTCGAAGTCGCGGGCGGCGAAGGCACGGTAAAATTCGAGATTCGCCGCGAGCACGGCGTCGCTATCCTTCATGCCTCTTCCCCGTTCTTTTTTCGACGATACGCGGATGCGCGGCCAACGGCCAGCGCCGCCAGCGGCGCTTTGTTGGGCAGCAATCCGCCTAAAAAATAGACATGCCTAATTCGACGCCATCGCGCCCATCGATTTGGCGCCATCGCGCGCAGTTGGCCTCGATCTTGCTCCTCTCGTCCTGGCCGGCCCCCCACGCCGCGCATTCAACGAGAGAAGAGGGAGAGATGAGCTTCATCAACAGAATTGGCCGCGCCGGGTTGGCCGCGGGCGTATTCGCGGCAGGGATCGGTCTTGGGGCCGCGGGCGCCGAGGCGCAGACCCAGGGGACGATCAAGGTCGGTGTCCTGCATTCGCTGTCGGGCACGATGGCGATCAGCGAGACGACGCTGAAAGACACGATCCTGATGATGGTCGACGAGCAGAACAAGAAGGGTGGGCTGCTCGGCAAGAAGCTCGAAGCCGTTGTCGTCGATCCGGCGTCGAACTGGCCGCTCTTCGCCGAGAAGGCGCGCGACCTGATCGCGAAGGAAAAAGTCGCGGCGGTGTTCGGCTGCTGGACCTCGGTGTCACGCAAATCGGTGCTGCCGGTGTTCGAGGAGCTGAATGGGCTCCTGTTCTACCCGGTGCAATACGAGGGCGAAGAGAGCTCGAAAAACGTGTTCTACACCGGCGCGGCGCCGAACCAACAGGCGATCCCGGCGGTCGAATATCTGATGAGCCCGGAAGGCGGCTCGGTGAAGCGTTGGGTGCTGGAAGGCACCGACTACGTCTATCCGCGCACGACCAACAAAATCCTCGAGGCCTTCCTGAAGGCGAAGGGTGTCGCGCCGGAGGACATCAAGATCAACTATACGCCGTTCGGCTTCTCCGATTGGCAGACCGAGGTCGCAGCGATCAAGCAGTTCGCCAGCGGCGGCAAGAAGACCGCGGTGGTATCGACGATCAACGGCGACGCCAACGTGCCTTTCTATAAGGAGCTGGCCAACGCCGGGATCAAGGCGAAGGACATCCCGGTCGTCGCCTTCTCGGTCGGTGAAGAGGAACTGGCCGGAATCGACACCAAGAACCTGGTCGGTCACCTGGCCGCCTGGAACTACTTCGAGTCGGTGAAGAGCCCGGTCAACGACACCTTCATCAAGGAGTGGCACGACTTCATCAAGAACCCGAAGCGGGTGACCAACGACCCGATGGAGGCGCATTACATCGGCTTCAAGATGTGGGTGCAGGCGGTCGAGCAAGCCGGCACCACCGATGTCGATGCGGTGCGGCAGGCGATGTATGGCCAGAAGGTCAAGGCACCGTCCGGCTTCACCGCGGTGATGAACACCAATCATCACCTGTCGAAGCCGGTGATGATCGGCGAAATCCAGGCGAACGGTCAGTTCGACATCGTCTGGCAGACCAAGGAGCCGATCAAGGCGGATGCCTGGAGCCCGCATCTGCCGGAGGACAAGGGCAAGGTCGCCGACTGGTCCTACCCCTGGGTCTGCGGCAATTGCACCGCGCCGAAATACACCAACTAGCGTGAGAGGCGGCAAAGGGCTTGGTGAGCCTTTTGCCGCCGATGTTTGTCGTCGCGCCTTCCTGTGTCATCCCGGCGAAAGCCGGGATCCACGGTGGGCAAATTGCAGAATGTTTCGATGAGTGTTCCGCCAGGCATGCCGGGTAGTGTTGGAACAGTAGGTCCCGGCCTGCGCCGGGACGACAAAGGCGAGTTGGGTTTCCGCTGCCTTTTTCTGCTGGCCGCCCTGCTCGCCGCCTTGATGGGTTTTGCCGCGCCGGCCTTTGCCGACCCGTTCGCCGACGCGGTCGCTGCGCTTGGGGGTGAGGATTTCGCCGCCAAGGAGGAGGCGATCCTTGCGCTCGGCAAGCTCGGCGATCCGCGAGGCGCGCCGGTGCTGGCCGCGCTCGGTGACGGACGCCTGCTCAAGGCGCCCGACGGCCGTGTCGTCATCGCCGATGATACCGGCGGCACAGCGCGGGCCCTCGATGCGGTCACCGGCACGGCGATTGCCGATCTCGCGCTCGACCGACTCGACCGCATCCGCGTCAACAATCGGCTGCGCAACGCAATCGAGGCGGCGCTCGGCGGACTGACCTTGTTCAGCACCGACCCTGGCGCACGCCGCAATGCCGCCGAGGATGCCCTGCGGCATCCTTCGGCAGAGGGCGCGGCTCTGCTCGAACGCGCGCTAGCGGCCGAGCAGGACCCGGGGGTCCGCGCCGCGATGCAGCTCAGCCTGTCGGCGGCGCGATTGTTCGCCGGCGACAAAACGGAACGTCTGGCCGCGATCCGCACGCTCGGCGCCACCACCGACCCGCAGATCAAAAACTTGCTCGACGAATTCCGCTATCGCGGCGATCTCGACCCGGAGCTTCGCAAGGCGGCCGGCGATGCCCTCGCCTCAATCGATAATCGGCTGCGGTTGACCGGGATCGCCGCCAATTTCTTTCAAGGGATCAGCCTCGGCAGCATCCTGCTGCTCGCCGCGATCGGCCTGGCGATCACCTTTGGCGTGATGGGCGTCATCAACATGGCGCATGGCGAGATGATCATGGTTGGCGCCTACACGGCCTACGTCGTGCAGCAGATCTTCCGCGCCTTCCTGCCGGCGGGTCTGATCGACCTCTATCTGGTGTTGGCGGTGCCGGTCGCGTTTCTGTTCGCTGGACTGCTCGGGGTCATTCTCGAACGCACATTGATCCGGTTCCTTTACGGCCGGCCGCTCGAAACCCTGCTCGCCACCTGGGGCGTCAGCCTGATCATGCAGCAGGCGGTGCGCTCGGTGTTCGGCTCGCCGAACAAGGAGGTGGCGAACCCGAGCTGGATGACCGGCGGCTTCGATCTGCTCGGCGGCTTTACCGTCACCTGGAACCGCCTCTACATCATCGTCTTCTGCTTCGCCGTGCTCGGCGGCCTTGCCGTGATCCTCTACCGCACCAGTTTTGGGCTGCATATGCGGGCGGTGACGCAGAACCGTGATATGGCGGCGGCGATGGGGATCCGCACCGCGCGCGTCGACGCGCTAACCTTCGGGCTCGGCTCCGGCATCGCCGGCATGGCCGGCGTGGCGCTGAGCCAGATCGGTAATGTCAGCCCGAACCTCGGCTCGATCTATATCGTCGACAGTTTTCTCGTCGTCGTGTTCGGCGGCGTCGGCAATTTGATGGGAACGCTGGTCGGCGCGCTGACCTTGGGCATCATCAACAAGCTGCTCGAACCGGTCGCCGGCGCAATCCTCGGCAAGATCCTCGTGCTGGTGGCGATCATCCTGTTTATCCAGCGGCGCCCGCGCGGGCTCTTCGCGCTGCGCGGCCGCACCGCTGAGGCCGAGGGCTGAGCGGTGGCGGTGGTGGTTGCGAGTGCCGATCGGGCGGTGTGGACGCCGCGCTTCTGGACCGGCTTCGCGATCGTCGGGCTGGTGCTCGGTGGTCTTATCCCGGTGCTCAACCTGGCGGTGGCGCACGATTCGCCGATCGGCGTGCCGGATTACTTGGTGCCGCTGTTCGGCAAATACGTCTGCTACGCGATCCTGGCGATGAGCCTCGATCTGGTGTGGGGCTACGCCGGCATCCTGAGCCTCGGCCACGGCGCCTTCTTCGCGCTCGGCGGGTACTGCATGGGCATGTACCTGATGCGCCAGATCGGCACCCGCGGCGTCTACCAGAACCCGGTGCTCCCCGATTTCATGGTGTTCCTGCAGTACAAGGAGCTGCCGTGGTTCTGGTGGGGCTTCGATCATTTCGCCTGGGCGGCGGCGATGATCGTGCTGGTGCCGGGGGTGTTCGCGCTCGTCTTCGGTTGGCTCGCCTTCCGCTCGCGGGTGACCGGCGTCTATCTCTCGATCATTACCCAGGCGATGACCTATGCGCTGTGGCTCGCCTTCTTCCGCAACGATATGGGGTTCGGCGGCAACAATGGACTGACCGATTATAAGGACATCCTCGGCTGGGACGTGCACCTGCCGCAGACCCGGCTAGGCCTCTATGTGGCTTCGGTCGTCGTGCTCGGCATTGCCTATCTGGCCTGCCGCTTCATCACCCATTCGAAGCTCGGCCGCGTGCTGTTGGCGTTGCGCGGCGCCGAGAGCCGGGTGCGATTCCTCGGCTATTCCGTCACCAACGCGAAGCTGTTCGTGTTCACCGTCTCGGCCGTCCTCGCCGGCATCGCCGGCGCGCTCTATGTGCCGCAGGTCGGCATCATCAATCCAAGTGAATTCTCACCGGGCAACTCGATCGAGATCGCGATCTGGGTCTCGGTTGGCGGCCGCGGCACATTGGTGGGGGCGGTCCTCGGCGCCGTCCTGGTCAATGTGGCAAAGACCTGGCTGACCAGTTCGATGCCGGAGATCTGGCTGTTCTTTTTGGGCGGACTGTTCGTGCTGTCGACGCTGGTGTTCCCGAGCGGCCTCGTTGGGATTGCCCGCCCGCTGCTCGACTGGCGTGCGCGCCGTGCGCCGATCGCCGCCGAGCCGGTCGCGCCCGCTGCCGGCGCATTGCCGGAGGAACCGCCGCTGGCGGTCAAGGAGCGGGCATGAGCGCACCGGCCGCATCGGGCCCGGCGTCGGACGTGCTGCTCTATCTCGACGGTGTCACGGTCAGCTTCGATGGGTTCAAGGCGCTCAACGACCTGTCGCTGGTCGTGGAGCAGGGCGAGTTGCGCACGATCATCGGACCGAACGGCGCCGGCAAGACGACGATGATGGACGTCGTGACCGGCAAGACCCGCCCCGATTCGGGCGAGGTGTTCTTCCGCGGCACCGACGATCTGACCCGGCTCGACGAGGCCGAGATCGCCAATCTCGGCATCGGCCGCAAATTCCAGCGGCCAACCGTGTTCGAGAACCTGACCGTGTTCGAAAACCTCGAACTCGCGCTCGCCGACAACCGCCGCACCTGGCACACGCTGCTCGCGCGCACCACCGGCGAACAACGCGACCGGATCGGTGCGACGCTGCGGCGAATCGGGCTGTCCGATCATCGAGCGCAGCCGGCCGGAACGTTGAGCCACGGCCAGAAGCAATGGCTCGAGATCGGCATGCTGCTGATCCACGACCGCACATTGCTGCTGCTCGACGAGCCGGTCGCCGGCATGACCGACCGCGAGACCGACGAGACCGCGGCACTGATCCTCGACTTGGCGCGCGACCGCACGATCGTCGTCGTCGAGCACGACATGGCGTTTGTGCGCAGTCTCGGCGCCAAGGTGACGGTGCTGCACGAGGGATCGGTGCTGGCCGAGGGATCGATCGAGCATGTGCAGAACGATCCCCGCGTGATCGAAGTCTATTTAGGGCGCTGACGGATGCTGACGGTCGAGGCGGTCGATCTCTATTACGGCGCCAGCCATGCGCTGCGCCGGGTCAGCCTGACCGCGCAGAAGGGCGAGGTCACCTGCGTCCTCGGCCGCAACGGCGTCGGCAAGACCAGCCTGTTGCGCGCGATTATCGGGCTGCAGCCGATCCGCTCCGGCCGAATCGCCTGGGAAGACCAAACCATCAGCGGTCTGCCGGCGCATCAGCGTGCCCACGCCGGGATCGCGCTGGTGCCGCAGGGCCGCGAGATTTTCCCGCGGCTGACAGTGCTGGAAAACCTCGCCACCGGTTTCGCGACATTGCCGCGGGCGCTGCGCCACATCCCGGACGAGATCTTCACGCTGTTCCCGGTGCTGAAGGACATGCTGAACCGGCGCGGTGGCGATTTGTCTGGCGGCCAGCAGCAGCAATTGGCGATCGCCCGCGCCCTTGTCGCCCGGCCGCGCCTCTTGATCCTCGACGAGCCGACCGAGGGCATCCAGCCCTCGATCATCAAGGATATCGGCCGGGTGATTGCCAGCCTCGTCGAACGCGGCGACATGGCGATCCTATTGGTCGAACAATATTTCGAGTTCGCCCGCGATCTGGCCGCGGCTTATGTCGTCATGCAGCGCGGCGAGGTTGTGCTGGCCGGCCGCGGCAGCGACATGGACGAGACCGCGGTGCGCGGCTACCTGACAGTGTAAGAAGCGTAGGCGCCGCCCAGCGGCGTCAGCTCATTTCGACGACGGGCGTGAAGATGTAGCCGCTGCCGCGCACGGTCTTGATCAGCGTCGGGTTTTGCGGGTCGTCCTCGAGCTTGCGGCGCAGGCGGCCGACCTGGACGTCGATCGTGCGGTCGAACGGCCCGGCCTCGCGGTTGCGGGCGAGGTCCAACAGCCGGTCGCGCGACAACACCTGGTTGGCGTTGTGGACGAAGGCGGCGAGCAGGTCGAACTCGCCGGTCGTCAGACGAACTTCCTCGCCGCCGGGCGAGGTCAGCTCGCGGCTCGACAGATCGAGGTTCCAACCGGCGAATCGGGCCCGCGAGCGGCCCGGCGGCGCGGCTTCACCGGTGCGGCTATGGACCCGCCGCAACACGCTTTTGACCCGCGCCAGCAACTCGCGCAGATGAAACGGCTTCGGCAGGTAATCATCGGCGCCCATTTCGAGCCCGATGATGCGGTCAACGGTTTCGCCCCGGCCGGTCAGGATGATGATGCCGATGCCCGGCTGCTCGTTGCGCAACGCCCGCGCCAAGGTCAGACCGTCCTCGCCGGGCAGCATCAAATCGAGAATCACGAGGTCGACCTGGGCCTGGCCGAGCACGCGGCGCATGCCGGCACCCTCATGTGCCGCGGAGACCCGATACCCCTCGCCGGAGAGGTATTCTTGGACGACGTCGCAGATCTCCTTCTGATCGTCTACGACGAGAATGTGACCGTTGTCGCTCATCGAGCGGAAACTCGGTCTAACCTGGGTTTCACCACTTGCTCATCCGAAGAATAGCGACAGTTGCGGGCGTAGCAGATATAGGGACAAGAGTACATCGTTACAATTTCTTACACAAATCGCGAGGGCAAGACATCATCGGATTACAGCCGCTGGATACAGTCCGCGCCCATCGAACCCGGCCGCCTGGCCGGCGTGCTCAGCGGGAGACCTTTCCGTGGACATCCATCGCAACATTGAGGCCGAAATCCCACGCCTGCGGCGCTATGCGCGCGCGTTGGCACGCGACGTCGCCGCGGCGGACGATCTCGTGCAGGATTGCCTCGCACGCGCGCTCGGGAAGCTGCACCTCTGGGAAGAAGGAACGGACCTGCGGGCCTGGTTATTCACCATCCTCCATAATCAATACGTCAACCAGGTGCGCCGCGCGGTCCGCGAGGGCGCGGCGGTCGGATTAAGCGAGACCGAACCGATGCTGATGCGGGCGCCGCATCAGGGCAAACAGCTGGAACTGCGCGATCTGGAACGCGCCATAGCGAAACTGCCGGAGGAACAGCGATCGGTGATCCTGCTCGTCGGCCTCGAAGGGATGCGCTACGAGGAAGTCGCCGAGGTCCTCGGGGTGCCGGTCGGAACCGTACGCTCGCGCCTCTCGCGCGGCCGCGAGGCGCTGCGCCGGCTGATCGGGCTGGTGCCGGACCGCCAGGCCGAGATCATCATGGCCGATCCGGCGGCCCTACGCCGGGCGCTGACACGCTTTCCCGGCCGCGCGGCGGCCACGCCGGTGGCGGCCGAACACCGGCAACCGATCCGGCTTGCCGCATCGCGGGTCAAGGGACGGGCTGCCGTCGCTCCAATGCGTTCGTTGGCGAACTGAGGGAAACCAGCGCTCCGGGCGAAAATTTTCGCCGTCGCGGGAACGTTTCGGCGGAAGCCTTGTTCGTGGGCATGTCGCAGCGATGCGGCACGGAGGGCGAGGCGCCGGACTCTCGCCCAAATATCCGCGGTCCGGTTCGGCAAAGTCTCCCTGTCGCGGGCTTGCCACCCGCATCCTGATCCGGGATCGGCACGCCGATCCCGGTTTTTTTGGCGCATCCAGCGGCCCGACGAGCGGGAACGGGCGTCTGCGGCCTCGCGTTGAAAACCAGATAGCGAGGCTGCGGGAGCAAATCATGCTGGGACGCCACAGCTACCGGGTGCATCCGGGCGATACGGGTTGGATTGTCCTCAAGGAGGGCGAGACCGAGCCGCGTGGCCGGTTCGAGACCAGCGAGGCCGCCTTTGCCGAGGCGTGCCGGCTCGCGTCGGCCGACGAGCCGAGCCGCGTCACCGTCGATGACGGCGACGGCAGGATCACCGAAGAAAAATTGTTCGGCGCCGATCTGAGCCAGGAGCTGGGCGCCTGACGATTGTCATCGCGCGCAACGCGAACGCAATCTCGATGCGATCAGCGTGGCGAAGGTGACCACAACATCCGATCGCATCCGTCTTGAACTGGGCGACATCACGCGATTGGCGGTCGATGCGATCGTCAATGCCGCCAATTCGTCGCTGCTCGGCGGCGGCGGGGTCGATGGCGCCATTCATCGCGCCGCCGGGCCCGAGCTCCTCGCCGAATGTCGCGGCATCGGCGGCTGCCCGCCCGGCGAGGCGCGGCTGACGCGCGGGTATCGCCTGCCGGCGGCGCATGTAATCCATACCGTCGGGCCGGTCTGGCGAGGCGGCAATGCGCGGGAAGCCGAGATCCTGGCCGCGTGCTATCGGGCATGCCTCGGGATCGCGGTGGATCAGAGCTTCCGCACGATTGCATTCCCGGCGATCGCGACCGGGGTCTACGGCTTTCCGCGATTGGAGGCCGCCGCGATCGCCTTCGCGACGGTCCGCGCCCACCTGGAGCTTCAGCGGCACCCGGAGGCCGTGATTTTCGTTTGCTTCGACGAGGCGACGCGGGCCGCCTACCAGCAGTCGCTGGGGTTGACGGGATCGTCCGACTAGTCGAGCCGCTTAGCGTCGAGGGCGCGAGCGACGCGCTCGCGTCGCTCCTTGTCGCGTTCGCGCTGAGCCTTGGTCCGACCGTAGGCAACGCGGTTCGCGGCGGTCTCCCGCTGCGCATCCTCGCGTCTCCTGGCCTTGCGGGCGCGGTTCAAATTGACGATCGATGCCACCGCCTCTCTCCCCTTTATGTCTCAGTCCGGTTCGGCTCATCTTTCCCGGCCGTTCTCGGCGCGCGCAAGTTCGCCGCGGCGGCAACTGTCGAGCACGAAGAGCCGCACCGCGCTCGACAGGTTGCCACTACGGTCGCTATCGATCGCGACGAGCAGCGCATTGACCGAGATTCGGCGGTAAACCGCAATTTCGCGCAGCGCCTCCCAGAACTCCGGCTCGAGCGACACGCTGGTCGCATGACCGGCGATTCGCACCGAACGCTTGACCGCTGCCGTCGGGGTATCGGCCATTCCGAAAACATCCGCAAAGGCGAGGCCGTTTTCAACATGTTGATGGAGCACTGCGGAGTCCGCTGATGGCCGACTTGAATTAGCACCGGCGATCCGCAAGGATCGGCACTCGATCGGGGGGTATTCGGGATTCGAGGCTTTTGTCGCGGCGCCGGCGGTGCCGTTCATTGCCGTCGTCGATCAGCAATGTCATAACCACGCCCGGGGATTTATCGAGCAATCTTCGGCCGCGGCACAACACAGGCTTGCTCGCAACTTTTGCGTCACGGTCACAATGATAGGAAGAATGCTAGGTTTGTTGTCCGCCGACATGGCGATCGATCTCGGGACCGCCAACACCCTGGTTTATGTCAAAGGCCGCGGCATCGTGCTCAACGAGCCCTCGGTCGTCGCCATCGCCAGCGTCAAGGGGCGCCGGCAGGTATTGGCGGTCGGCGAGGAGGCGAAGCAGATGCTTGGCCGCACGCCGGGCAACATTCAGGCAATCCGGCCGCTGCGCGACGGCGTCATCGCCGATTTCGATGTCGCGGAGGAAATGATCAAGCATTTCATCCGCAAGGTGCACAACCGGCGCAGCTTCGCCAGCCCCCAAATCATCATTTGCGTGCCCTCCGGCTCGACCGCGGTCGAGCGGCGGGCGATCCAGGAATCGGCCGAGAGTGCCGGCGCCCGCCGCGTTTTCCTAATCGAGGAGCCGATGGCGGCGGCAATCGGCGCCGGGCTGCCGGTCACAGAGGCGACCGGCTCGATGGTCGTCGATATCGGCGGCGGCACGACCGAGGTCGCGGTCCTGTCGCTGGGCGGCATCGTCTATTCGCGCTCGGTCCGGGTCGGCGGCGACAAGATGGACGAGGCGATTATCGCCTATATCCGCCGCAACCATAATCTGCTGGTCGGCGAGAGCAGCGCCGAGCGGATCAAGAAGGATATCGGCTCCGCCTGCATGCCCGACGATGGCGAGGGCCGGGTCATGGAAATCAAGGGCCGCGACCTGATGAACGGCGTGCCCAAGGAAATCGTCATCAGCGAACGGCAGATCTCCGAGAGCTTGGCCGAGCCGGTCGGGTCGATCGTGGAGGCGGTCAAGGTCGCGCTCGAACACACCGCGCCGGAACTGGCCGCCGATATCGTCGATAAAGGCATCGTGCTGACCGGCGGCGGCGCGTTGTTGGCGAACCTCGATTACGTGCTGCGCCACGCGACCGGCCTGCCGGTTTCGATCGCCGAGGACCCGCTGTCTTGCGTCGCGCTCGGCACCGGCCGCGCGCTGGAAGAAATGAAGACCCTAAAAAACCTATTGATCAATATGTGGTGAGGGTCTTTTCTCCGTGCGTCCGTGAGGTGGGGAACGGATAGGGGCTCATGAATACTGCGCTAGCCGAACGGCCCCGGTTGGGCCGTCTGCGCCGCGCCGCTTCAGCCGGGGGGATGGGGCGGTGATCTGGATGTCGACACCGCTGCGCGCTACGGTTCAGCGCACCGCTCTGCCGTTCCTGGTCTTGCTGTCGGCCGGGATCATCGTGCTCGGCAAGGCCGATCAGATGGTTCTCGACTCGGTACGGGTTGGCGTGACCGACGCCCTTGCGCCGGCGCTCGACGTGATGTCGCGGCCGGTCGCGGCGGTCGGAACCATGATCGACCGCGTCCACGGCGTCGTCTCGCTATACCGGGAGAACCGCCTGCTCTCGGAGGAGAACGAGCGCCTGTTGCAGTGGCAGCAGAGCGCGCTGAAGCTCTCGGCCGAGAACAAGCAGCTCCGCTCGCTCGTCAAGGCGGTGCCGGAGCCGGCGATCCGGTATACGACCGCGCGCATCATCGCCAATTCGGGCGGCGCCTATGTCCGAACCGTAATGATCGACGCCGGCAGCGGCGACGGTCTGGCGCGCGGGCAGGCGGTCATCAGCGGCGACGGCTTGGTCGGCCGGTTGACCGAGGTTGGCGTCCGCGCCGCCCGGGTACTGCTTATCACCGACCTCAACTCGCGGGTGCCGGTCGTGGTCGAGAATTCGCACGCCGCCGCCGTTCTGGCCGGCGACAATTCCGATCGCCCGCGGCTCGTCTATCTCGGCACCTCCGGCGAGGTCCGGGTCGGCGACCGGGTGGTGACGTCTGGTGAGGGCGGGATATTCCCGCCCGGCGTCGCGGTCGGAGTCGTTGCCGCGATAGATGGCGGCGTGCCGCGGATCGAGCCCTATGCCGACCTGTCGCAGATCGGCTACCTGATGGCGGTCGATTACGGGCTGTCGGGCGGGCTGCCGCAGCCGGTGCCGCCGGTTACGCCGGCGAACCGGCGCCGCAAGGGCAACGTGGCCGAAGGAGCGGTCCGGTAGTCGAATGGCGGAACGGGTCTTCAGCCTTCCGGCCTTGCCGCGGGTGCCAAGCGGCGCCGGCCGGCTGCTGCCCTCGGCCACGATGGTCTTTGCCACGCTGATCGCGGTGATCCCGGTGCGGGCGCCGGGTTATGCGGCGCTGACCCCGGCCTTCAGCCTCATGGCAGCCTATCACTGGACGATTTATCGGCCCGATCTGCTGCCGCCGTTCGTGCTGTTTGCGGTCGGGGTCGCGGAGGACCTGTTGACCGGCGGCCCGGTGGGGGTCAGCGCGCTGCTGCTGCTGGTCGCCCGCGCCGCCGTCTTGAACAACCGCCGCTACTTCGTCAACCGCGGGTTCGCTTTCGTCTGGGCCGGATTCACGATCCTGACCGCGATCGGAATGCTTGGCCTGTGGGCGGTGCACTGCGCCTTGGACATGACGATCCTCGATTTTCGCAGCACTCTGTTCCGCGCCGTCCTGACGATCGCCGGCTTTCCCGTGGCGAGTTTCCTGGTGGGCCGCGCTCAGCGTGCGCTGATCGGCCCGTGGCCGATCGGGGCGCGATAGGGGGCGGCCGTGCCGCGCGACATGCAGCGGCAGAAGCTGCTGACCCGGCGAGCGGCGTTGCTCGGCGCCGGGCAGGGACTGGCGATCGCCGCGCTCGCCGGCCGGCTCTACCAGTTGCAGATCCTCGACAAGGACCGCTACACGGTCCTTTCCGAGGAAAACCGCATCAATCTGCGCCCGCTGGTGCCACCGCGTGGGCGCATTCTCGACCGTTTCGGCGTGCCGCTGGCCGACAACGAACCGAATTACCGCGTCGTCATTGTTCCGGAGGAGGCGGGCGACCTCGACCGGACGCTCGATGCGATCGCCAAGCTGATCGAGATCGGCGACAACGACCGCCACCGGGTGCAGCGTGACGCAAAGCGCAAGCACAGCTTCGTCCCGCTGATCGTCCGCACCAACCTGACCTGGGCGGAAATGGCCCGGATCGAGGTGGCGGCCCCTGAGCTTCCGGGCGTCTCGATCGAGCAGGGCTCGATCCGCAATTACCCGCAAGGCACCGGCGCTTCGCACATCGTCGGCTATGTCGGGGCGGTTCAGGAAAAGGAGCTGAATGGCGACCCGCTGCTCGAATTGCCCGATTTCCGGATCGGGCGCAGCGGCATCGAGAAATCGGCCGACCTGAAGCTGCGCGGCAGCGCCGGGACCAGCCAGGTCGAGGTCAATGCCTATGGGCGGGTGGTGCGCGAACTCTTCCGCGCCCCCGGTCAGCCGGGCCAGGATATTGTGCTGAGCCTCGATGCGGCATTGCAGGAGTTTGTAACCAAGCGCTGTGCCGAGCAGCAGAGCGTCGCCTGCGTCGTGCTCGACGCATGGACCGGCGATGTGCTCGCGCTGGTGTCGAGCCCGAGCTTCGACCCGATGCTGTTTTCCGCCGGGCTGACCCCGGCAATGTGGCAGGAACTGGCGACCGATCCGCGCAACCCGCTGTCGAACAAGGCGATTGCCGGCACCTACCCGCCGGGGTCGACCTTCAAGCCGGTGACCGCCATGGCCGGGCTTGAGAGCGGCGCGATCACGCCGGAATCGACGATCAACTGCCCCGGTTACATCCAGCTCGGCAATGCGACCTTTCACTGCTGGCGGGAACGCGGACATGGCGGCGTCCGGCTGCACGACGCGATCAAGCATTCCTGCGACGTGTTTTTCTACGAGACGGCGCGCCGCGTCGGCATCGACCGGCTCGCCGAGATTGCCAACCGGCTCGGCTTCGGTAATCCGCTCGGAATCGACTTGCCGGGTGAGCGCGGCGGCCTTATCCCGACCCGCGACTGGAAGCTGGCGACGACCGGAGTTAGCTGGCAGCAGGGCGAGACCTTGATCGCCGGCATCGGCCAGGGCTCGGTGCTGGCCACCCCTCTGCAAATCGCGACGATGGCGGCGCGACTGGTGACCGGCCGGCAGGTGGTGCCGCATTTGATCCGCGCCGCCGGGCAGCTGCCTCCGGGCGGCGACCGTGACTCGTCGGAATTTGCGGCGCTGCGGGTCACGCCGCGAAACCTCAGTCTCGTGATCGACGGCATGAACGCGGTCGTGAACGAGCAGGGTGGCACCGCCTATGCCTCGCGGATCACCGATCCGGCGATGGCGATGGGCGGCAAGTCCGGCACCTCGCAGGTCCGCCGCTTGTCGGCGACCGGGCGCGCGCACGGCGCCGAGGCCAACCTACCGTGGAAGGACCGCGACCACTCGCTGTTCATCGCCTTCGCTCCGGTCGGCGCGCCGCGCTATGTATGCGCCACCGTCGTCGAGCATGGCGGGTTCGGCTCGGCGATATGCGCGCCAATCTGCCGCGATGTCCTGATCGAGACGCAGAAGCGCGACCCGGCGCGCAAGGTACCGCAGCCGGAGGCGGTGGCCGAGACGATGACCATCCCGCCGATCCCGCAAGCGCCGCCGCTACCCTCACGCGCATCGCCGGGCTGAGCCGTGGCAAGCATTTCGGAATTCGGCCGGCGCGAATTGCGGTTCGCGGACAAGCTCCGCGGCATCCGATGGAGCTTTCTGTTTCTGGTCGCGGCGATTTCCGGCATCGGCTTCGCGATGCTCTATTCGGCGGCGAACGGTGATGTCGATCCCTGGGCGTCCCGCCAGATGGTGCGGTTCGCGATCGCGTTCGTGCCGATGCTCGCCGCCGCCCTCGTCGATATCCGCTGGTGGTACCGCGCCGCCTATTGGATCTATGCCATCGCGATGCTCTTGGTTCTGGCGGTCGATTTGCGCGGCGTCGTCGGCATGGGGGCGCAGCGCTGGATCGATCTCGGAGTGCTGCAGCTGCAGCCCTCGGAATTCATGAAGATCGCGCTGGTTTTGGCGCTGGCGCGGTATTTCCACAACCGCTCCGGCGAGAATGCCGGCCGCATCCTGTACCTGATCGCGCCGGCGTTCCTGGTCGCGGTGCCGAGCGCCTTGGTGCTGAAGCAGCCCGATCTCGGGACCGCGATGATGCTACTGGCTGGCGGCGCAATCCTCTTCTACCTCGGCGGGGTACGGCTGTGGGTGTTCGCGGCCGGCGCGGTCGGCGCGATGACTGCGGCGCCGCTCGCCTGGTCGATGCTGCGGGATTACCAGAAGAGCCGTCTGACAACCTTCCTCAACCCCGATCTTGATCCGCTCGGGGCCGGCTATCACATCTTGCAATCGAAGATCGCACTTGGCTCGGGCGGCCTGTTCGGCAAAGGCTTCCTGCAGGGTACCCAGAGCCATCTGAGCTTCCTGCCGGAAAAACAGACCGATTTCATCTTCACTATGATCGCCGAGGAACTCGGGCTGGTCGGCGGGCTGTCTCTTCTGGCGCTCTATACGCTGGTGATCGGCTACGGGTTTGCGATCGCATTGCGATGCCGCAGCAATTTCGGGCGCCTGCTCGGGCTCGGGATTGCCGCCAATTTCTTCCTGTACGTGTTCATCAACACGGCGATGGTGATGGGCCTGATACCGGTCGTCGGGGTGCCCTTGCCGCTGATTTCTTACGGCGGCACCGCGATGGTCGCGGTCATGCTCGGCTTCGGATTGTTGATGAATGTCGGCATCCACCGCGATGTTCAGATCAGCCGGGTCGGCGACAACTAGATCGGCTGAGGAGAGGCGCGGATGGCCGAACAGGAAGCGCCGGAAACCGGCCATCACCTGCATGTGACAGTCCTGCTCGTCGCCTCGCGCCGGGCCCTCGACAACGCGCTCGACGAACTCGGCTTCGCCGAGAATGACGACCGTGTCGTCGAGCATGACGGCAGGCTCGCCTTTCTGACTTGCACCCACGAGCCGGATTGCGACGATCTGTTCGCGCTGATCGCGGAGCTGTCGGCCCGCGGCGAGAGCTGGGAGTTGCAGTCGCGGATCGACACCGAGGCCGGCCGCGCGATCTTCCAGGCGTTGGCCCGGCATCGGCCGGTCGAAGCGGTTGACACCGCGGTCGAGGAAGACGCCGAGCCGGCGGCCGACGAGGCGCCGGCACATGACGTCGAGACCAGCGAAGGGTTGCAGGCGTTGAAGCGGGTGCTGCGCCGGGTCGAGCCGGCCGATGCCTTCGCGACCATCCGGGCCGGCCATGACGGCCGCGCCACCGCTCGCATCTTGCGCCGCGGCTCGCGCCGGCTGATCGCTGCCGCGACCGCCTCGGACGAGGCAACCTTGCGCGGCGTGCTGCGCGAAATCCTGCCCAATGTGATGCTCGACGTCGCGATGAAGCCGCCGGGGTGAAGCAGCCTTACATCGCGAACGGCTCTTGCCGGATCAAGCCTTTGGCCCGAAACTTGTACTGTCCAATCACGCAACGCTGAACCGGGAGCTCCATGATGTTGTCTCGCCGCGCTCTGATCGTTCACCTGCCCGCCGCCGCGCTGGTCATGAGCCAAGCCGGACGGGTCCTGGCCGCCGATAAAACCATCAGCATCGGCATCAACCTACCGCTAACCGGTGCCGATGCGCATGACGCCGAGCTGATCAAGGACGGTGCCATGCTGGCGCTGGACGATGCCAACGAGAAGGGCGGCGTCGCCGGCTATAAGATCAATGTCATGGTGCTGGACGACGGCACCGCGACGGCTGGCCAGTACGACCCGGCGCAGGCCGCGACGAATGCCCGGAAGATGGTCTCCGACAAATCCGTCGTTGCGGCGATTGGGCCGCAGATGAGCGGCTCCGGCAAGGCGATGGCGCCGATCTTGAGCCAGGGCAATCTGGCGACGGTCACGCCATCCTCGACCAACCCCGACATCACCGATCCGAAATTCGCCGGCCAGTTCAAGCCGGGCGGCAAGGCGATCTATTTCCGGACCGTCACCACCGACGCCTATCAGGGCCCGAACATGGCGAATTATTTCGCCGAGACCTTGAAGGTTCAGTCGGTCTACGTGCTCGACGATAGCGGCGCGTATGGTGTCGGCATCGCCAACACCTTCCAAGCACAGGCCGAGAAGCGCGGCATCAAGGTGCTCGGCCGCGACCAGCTGAACCCGAAGGAGACCGACTACTCGACGGTCCTGACCAAGATCAAATCGCTCAATCCGCAGGCGATCTATTACGGCG
>DATARH010000047.1:0-2544 GCA_036264235.1 Allostellaceae bacterium | reverse complement strand
TGCTCGGTTTGAAGCTGTTGCCCGGCCAGGAGGCAAATCTGCGCGCGGCCTACGCCGCGCTGCGCGACGCGATTGCTCTGGTCGGCGCCGATTATCCGGTCGAGACTGAGCCGGCGCATGTGTTTGTGCCGGCGGCGGGCGCGGCGGGCCGGTGATGACGGCGTCCGACCCCTGGCGCTTGTCGGTCGCGCAAGCGGCGGCGCTGATCGCCGCGAAACGGCTGTCGCCGGTCGAGCTGGTCCAGGCCTATCTCGCCCGCATCGAGCGGCTAAACGAGGCGCTGCGCGCCTATGTCCGGGTGCTCCCCGACGAGGCGTTGGCGGCGGCGCGCGGCGCCGAGGCTGAAATCGCCGCCGGCCGCTATCGCGGCCCGCTGCACGGCATCCCGATCGGCCTGAAGGACATCTACGATACGGCCGGGGTGGCGACCGAGGGCGGTTCGAAACTGTGTCTCGGGCGCATCCCTGCCGCCGATGCGACGACCGCGCGGCTGCTGAAACAGGCCGGCGCCATCCTGCTCGGCAAGCTAACGACCTGGGAGTTCGCGATCGGCGGCACCGCCTTCGACACGCCGTTCCCACCGGCCCGCAACCCATGGGACACCGAGCGCGACCCGGCGGGCTCGTCGAGCGGCTCGGGTGCGGCGGTTGCCGCCGGCCTGTGCGCGATGGCGATGGGCAGCGATACTGGCGGGTCGATCCGCTGGCCGGCCGCCTGGTGCGGGCTGGCCGGTCTCAAGCCGACTTACGGACGGGTCAGCCGCGCCGGGATCATGCCGCTGTCGTTCAGCCTCGACCATGCCGGGCCGCTGACCTGGACCGTCGAGGACGCTGCGATCGTGCTGCAGGTCATCGCCGGCCACGATGCGCGCGACCCCGCCTCGGCCGACCGGGCTGTGCCGGATTATCAGGCGGCACTCGTCTCGTCCGACCTGAAGGGCGTTCGCCTCGGCATCGCCCGCGCTATGTTCGAGCGCGATTGCCCTTCCGCGGGCGCAATGGGGAAGGCGTTCGACGCCGCCGTCGAGGTGCTGCGCGGGCTCGGCGCCGCGATTGGCGAGATCGAACTGCCGCCGTTGGCGCTCTACAACGCCACCGCCTCTCTGATCACCCGCAGCGAAGGCTTCGCGATCCACGAGAAGACATTGCGCGAGCGGCCGCAGGATTACGGAGCACTGGCCCGCGACCGGCTGACGATCGGCGCCTATGTGCGCGCCTCCGACATGGTGCAGGCGATGCGGCGCCGGCGGATGCTGGTCGAGGCGACGGAGGCGGCAATGGCCGGGTTTGACGCGATCCTGCTGCCGACCGCGCCGGATCCGGCGCCCGTGCTCGGCGAGCTCGGCCCCTATTTCGACAACCGTCGGCCGATGTATATGCGTCCGTTCAACCTGACCGGCCAGCCGGCGCTGTCATTGTGCGACGGTTTCGACGACACGGGGCTGCCGCTGTCGCTGCAGATCGTCGGTCGCCATTTCGATGAGGCCACGGTGCTGCGCATCGGCCATGCCTACGAACGGGCGACGCCCTGGCGTGAGCACCGGCCGCCGCTATGAGGGCGCCTACTCGAGGGTGACCTGGTGAAGTCCTGGTACCGCCTCGGCTCAAGGGGCCTGAGGGTATGAGCGTGCGCTGAACACGACGGACACGCGACCATACGGGGCCCCGCCGATGCCGGTCGGGGCCCTTCCTTTTTGAGGGTCTCTCTCTGACATCGGCGGGGCGCGCCGTGACGGAGATTTGAGAGAGCCAGATGGAACCGGTCGATCCAGGCGATCAGCGGCTTTACGGAGCTGCAGGGTCCGGCATTGGCGCAGAGCTGCGTGCGACCCTTGCCTGGCGGCACCGCTGGCTGCGGCCAATCTCGCGCAGATGGCGATGGCCGTCACCAACACGGTCATGGTCGGGCGTCTCGGCGCCATGCCGCTCGCCGCCGCCGGGCTCGGCGGGATGCTTTTTTTCACCATCGGCGTCATGCTCCAGGGCATCCTTTTCGCCGTGGCACCGCTCGCCGCGCATGCGCTCGGCGCCGGCGATCGGAGTGCCGCGGGCCGGATCGCCGGCGCCGGGCTCGCACTCACCGTGCTGCTGGCGCTGCCCTTTGTCGCCGCGCTAACGAGTTTGGACCGCCTGCTTGAATGGTTGGGCTACGATGCCGCTCTCGCCACCGAGATCGGCCGCTATTTGCAAGCGCTTTCCTGGGGTGGGCCGGCTTTTCTCGGCTTTGGGGTGCTGCGCAGCCTCTTCGCGGCACTGTCGCACACGCGCCCGGTGATGGCGGTGCTGCTGGTCTGCGTTGCCGGCAACGCGGTGCTGAACTGGGTACTGATCTTCGGCCATCTTGGGGCACCGGCCCTCGGCGTCGCTGGCTCGGGCTATGCGAGCTCGATCAATCAGTGCCTGATGCTGGCGGGTCTGGCGCTGTGCACCCGCATCATGCCGGGTCTGGCGGGTTTGCGCGTGCTGCGCAAGGCCTTCGCCGCGAGCCGGACCCAGATGGGGAACATCCTGCGTCTCGGCCTCCCGATCGGCGGGCTCAGGGGGA
>DATARH010000037.1:0-2913 GCA_036264235.1 Allostellaceae bacterium | reverse complement strand
AAACCATCGCAATACCCACCATCGGCATCGGCGCGAGTGCGGCCTGCGACGGACAGGTGCTGGTGCTGGAGGATATGCTGGGGCTGTCGCCGCGGACGCCGAAATTCGTCCGCCGCTACGGCAATCTCGGCCCGATGATCGAGGCCGCGATCGAGGGCTATGCCACCGACGTGCGCTCGCGCGCTTTTCCCGGGCCCGAGCATGTCTACGGCATGAAGGCCAAGAGCTAGAGAGCCGGGCACGCCGATGGACTGGTCGCACCACGCCATTCCCGAGATGCGGCTCGAGGCGCGCTTCGGCGATCGCGTGGTTCCGGCGTTTTGCGATCGGCCGCAAAGCATCTGGGCGATGCTGTCGGATGCCGCGTCGAAAAATCCTGATGGCGAGGCGCTGGTCTGCGGCGACAGCCGGTTGAACTGGCGTGAGGTAGCGCAGCAATCCCGCGGCGTCGCGGCCGGGCTTCATAAATTGGGTCTGCGACGCGGCGACCGCGTCGCGCTGTTGCTCGGCAACCGCATCGAATTCGTGTTGGCGCTGTTCGGAGCGGCGAAGCTCGGCCTGGTGACGGTTCTGCTCAGCACCCGCCAGCAAAAGCCCGAGATCGCCTATGTGCTGAACGACTGCGGCGCGCGGCTCTTGATCCATGAAGCCGTGCTGGCCGACCGGCTGCCCGACGCGGGCGACATTCCCGATCTGAAATACAGCATCCCGGTCGACGATTCCGGCGCCTCGGCGTTTTCCGCGCTCGCCGGCAACGAAGCCTCGGACGAGCCCGCCGATGTCCGCGAAGAAGACACGGCGATGATTCTCTACACCTCGGGCACCACAGGCCGGCCGAAGGGCGCGATGCTCGCGCATTGCAATATCATCCATTCGGCGATGATCTTTGAAGCCTGCCTGGCGCTGACCTCGGCGGATCGTTCGATCGCCGCGGTGCCGCTCGGGCATGTCACCGGCGTGGTCGCCAATGTCATGACCATGGTCCGTTGCGCCGGCGCGTTGATCATCATGGCCGAGTTCAAGGCGGCGGAATATCTGAAGATCGCCGCCCGCGAGCGCGTCACCTACACGGTGATGGTACCGGCGATGTACAATCTCTGTCTGCTGCAGCCGGATTTCGACAGCACCGATTTGTCGAGCTGGCGCATCGGCGGTTTTGGCGGCGCGCCGATGCCGGTGGCGACGATCGAGAGGCTGAATAGCAAGATTCCGGGCCTGAAGCTGATGAACTGCTACGGCGCCACCGAAACCACATCGCCTTCCACCATCATGCCGGGGGAATTGACCGCCGCCCATCTCGACAGCGTCGGCTTGCCCTGTCCCGGCGCGCGGATATTGGTCACGGATGCAAACGGCCACGAGTTGCCGCACGGCGAGATCGGCGAGATCTGGATTCACGGCGGCTCCGTCATCAAGGGTTACTGGAATAATCCGAAGGCGACGGCCGAAAGTTTTACCGGCGGGTTCTGGCATTCCGGCGATCTCGGCTCGATCGATGCGCAGAATTTCGTCCGCGTGTTCGACCGCCAGAAGGACATGATCAACCGCGGCGGGCTCAAGATCTATTCCGCCGAGGTCGAATCGGTGCTGGCCGGGCATCCCGCCGTGGTCGAGAGCGCGATCATTGCAAAACCGTGCCCGGTGCTGGGCGAGCGCGTCCACGCCGTGATCGTGACCCGCGACGACAGCGTCGACGAAGCTGTCTTGCGCGCCTGGTGCGCCGAGCGGCTGTCGGACTACAAGGTACCGGAGACCATGGCGCTGACCGCCGAGCCGCTGCCCCGCAACGCCAACGGCAAGGTGCTGAAGCGGCAGCTGCGGCAGGACTGGGAGGCGGGGCCGGGACTGGCCGTCCCCAGTCAACAGCGTTAACGCTCTGCCGGGGCTTACTTTGCCTTGCCGTCGCCATATCGGTAGGGTATCGCGGCCGCAATGCGGGGATCGGACCCATGGGGCTGCCTGGGTTTTGGCGCGGCTCGTCGGGGATGGGATATCTTTAAGTGTCTGAATTATTTGATGAAGTCGACGAGGACGTCCGTCGCGAACAGCTCAAGAAGCTGTGGGACCGGTATTCGATCCATATCGTCGCCGGCGCGCTGCTGATCATCGCCGCGGTGGGCGGCTGGCGCGGTTATGAGTATCTGGAGGCGAAGAAGGCCGCCGAGGCCGGAATGGCCTTCGACAAGGCGGTTGAACTCTCCGAGCAGAACAAGCACGCCGAGGCCGAAGCGGCCTTCAATGAACTGGCCGCGAAGGCGCCGTCGGGATACCGGGTGCTGGCGCGGCTGCATGCCGCGGCCGAAGTCGCCAGCCGCGATCCGCAAGGCGCCGTGAAATTGTACGACGATATCGCCGCCGACCGCAGCGTCGGCGCCGCCGAACAGGATCTCGCCAAGGTCCGCGCGGCCGGATTGCTGCTGGAAAGCGCTGGATACCCGGCGCTGCTGCAGCGCCTCGAGCCCGCTGCCGCGCCGGAGGCGACGTTTCGTCATACCGCCCGGGAACTGCTGGCGCTGTCGGCCTGGCGCGCCAATGACCCCGCCGCGGCGCGAAAATGGCTGGATATGATTGCCAACGATGCCGAAACGCCGGCGAGCCTGCGTTCGCGTGCCGAAGCGCTGCAGGCGTTGCTCCCGCCGGTCGCGAAGAGCTGACGGCAAAACGTGTTGACCGAGAAATCGACCATGCGCCGCTCGCAACGTCTGATCGCTGCCGCCGTTCTGATCTCGCTGTCGGCTGTGCTGGCCGGCTGCTCCAGTGGCCTGAGCAATTTCGATCCGAGCGATCTGCTCGACTGGCTCGACACCAAGAAAAAGCTGCTGGGCGACCGCAAGCCGGTTTTCCCCGATGGCGTGCCGGGCCTCGAGCAGGGCGTACCGAAAGAATTGTACAAGGGCAACGCCGAGCAGCAGC
>DATARH010000087.1:0-19027 GCA_036264235.1 Allostellaceae bacterium | reverse complement strand
CTACCTTTACGCCATTCATCCCCGGCATCGCGAAATCGACGACCGCGAGGTCGATCCCGGGATTGCCGTCGAGGGCCGCGAGCCCGCTTTGGCCGCTTTCCGCTTCGACGACCTTGCAATCGAGCTCCTGCAGCAATGCGGCGCTGACCTGGCGCACATCCTCGTCGTCGTCGATCAACAGCACCGTGCGGCCGGCGAGCGCGGCGAAATCGGCTGCGGCCGCCGCCGGGCTCTCGACCCGCGCCTCGGCCTCGGCCGCCCGCGGCAGATAAACCCGCACGGTCGTCCCCTCGCCGACCCGGCTTGTCATCGCGACCGCCCCACCGGACTGCCGCGCTACGCCATACACCATGCTGAGCCCGAGGCCGCTGCCCTTGCCGGCGTCCTTGGTGGTGAAGAAGGGCTCCGGCGCTCGGGCCAGAACCTCTTCGCTCATGCCGGTGCCGGTATCCGCAACCGTGATGCAGACATAGTCGCCCGGTGCAAGCTCGGCCGGCCGTTGCGGATCGTCCGCCGCCGCATTGCGGGTCTCGATCGACAACCGGCCACCGAGCGGCATCGCGTCCCGGGCGTTGATCGCCAGGTTGAGAATCACGAGCTCGATCTGTGTCGGGTCGGTCATTGCCGGCCACAGATCGGGCGCCAACGTCTCCTCCAGCCGCACCGTTTCGCCGATCGAGCGTTCGAGGATTTCGCCCATGCCGCGGACCATCTCGTTGATCTCGACCGGGCGCGGCTGCAAGTGCTGCTTGCGCGAGAAGGCGAGCAGTTGCTCGGTCAGCCGGGCACCGCGCTCGGCGGCTCGCGCCGCCCCGGCGAGCAGCCGCAGGACGTTTTCCTCCTTGGCTCGCATCTGGGCGATTTCGAGATTGCCGAGCACGGCCGCCAACAGGTTATTGAAATCGTGCGCGACGCGGCCGGTCAGCTGGCCGATCGACTCCATCCGGTGCGCGTGCAGCAGCGCGATCTCGGCGCGCTGGCGTTCCTCGCTTTCGAGCGCCAGCCGACGCGTCGCCTCGACCAGCTCGTTGGTGCGGTCGGCGACGCGTTGCTCCAGCGTATCGTTGAATTGCCGGAGCTGTTGCTCGGCGCGTTGGCGCTCGCCTTCGCGCTGCTCCAACTCGCCGGCCATATCGTCGAAGGCCCGGCCGAGTTGGCCGATCTCGCTGTGATGCTCCGCCACCCCGGAACGCGCCGCATAATCGCCTTGCCGCCAGCGCTCGGCGGCGCGCAACAGCGCCTCGATCGGCCGCCCCAGGAAGGCCCTGCCACCGATCCAGGCCGCAAGCAGCGCCAGGCCGAGGCACAGCGCAACCAGCACCGCGCCGCGTAGGGTGGCCCGATTGATCTCGGCGAACAGCGCCGATTTGGTCAGCCCGACGCCGACAAAGAGGCCTCTCGGCTCCAACGACAGCGGTGCATAGCCGATGATGCGGCGGACCCCGTCCATCCCGACGGTGTCGATCGTCCCTTCGTGGAGATCCTGCAGCATCCCGGCATACTGGTTGGCGAGCTTGTGCCCGACCCATTTCTCCGGATCGGGCAGCCGCACCAGCGTCGTGCCGTCGCGGTCGACCAGCGCCAGCGTCATGTCCGCGCCCTGGAACCGGTCGGCGAAATGCCGGGTCAGCCAGTCGAGATCGAGGGTGGCCCAGACGATTCCGGTCTTCTCGCCGGCGGCATTTCGCAGCGGTTCGCCGAACGGCAGGATTTTGACTCCGCCGGGCCCGCCGGGGTCATAGGTGCCGATCGCGAAGCCATTGGCCGTAAGCAGCCCCTGGAATGCCGGGGAGCCATGGATATTGACGCCTCGGTTCTGCGGCACTGCGGCGCAGACGAGGTCGCCGCCCGTGGTAGCGACGCCGATATCGCTATAGCCGGTCAGGCGCGGCAGCAGCCGCGCCGCCGCCTCGTTGCAGCGAGCCCAGTTCGCATCCGCGACATCCGGGTTCTCGGCGAAGGCGACCTGCATCTCGCGGGTACCTTCGGCGATCCGGTCCATCTCGGAATTGGCCAGGCGGGCAAGGCGCAGCGCCTCTTCATGCACCTGCTTTTCGCGGATCGAGCGCAGCTCGAATTCGTTGTAGGCCTCGATCGCGATGGCCGGCAGGATCGCCAGCAGTACCAGTCCAAACAGCCGCACGAGGAGCGACATCGCGCGTCAATCCTCGATGTCGAGCGATTTCGGCGTCACATAGGCGACCAGCGGGTTGCGGCCGCGCTCCAGCGCCGCCCAGTTCGTATCTACCCTGAAGCTCGCCCGCGCTGTCGTCGGGAACTTGCCCTCGGCCAACGCCTTGAACTCCGGCGAGGTCGGCGCGGCGAGCGCGACCGCCAGCTGATGCAGCCCCGGATTGTGCCCGATCACCAGCACTGAGCTGCAGGCCTCATCGAGCCGGCGCAGCCGCCGCAACAACGCGCCGTCGCCGACCAGATAAAGCGCGTCCTCGAACAGGATGCGCGGCGGCTTGTCGAAAGCCGCGAGGACCAGTTCGGCGGTCTCGCGGGTCCGCGCCGATGACGAGCACAGCACCAACTCGACCGCCCCGATCGCCTTCGGCAGCCCCTTGCCGATCGCGCGTGCCGCCTCGCGGCCGCGCTTGCTCAGGATGCGGTCGCGGTCTTCGACGTCCTCGTCACGGCCAGACTTGGCGTGACGCAGCAAGTGCAGCAGGTGCATCCTGGACCCTCTGCCGCCTTCCCGATGGCGGGGTGACGCTAATGGCTAAAACATTTCCTGCGTGATCACGTTCTGCGGCTGGTTGGTCAGCAGCGCCGCGCGCATCGTCTCGGCCGATTTACGTCGTGTGTCGATCCACGATTCCGGCGTCAGCCAGGCCGAATGGGGCGTGATCACGAGTCGCCCTTCCAGCCACTCCTCGCGGGCGCGATAGGCGCGCAGCAGCTCCGGAATCGGCTCGACCGGCGGCTCCTCGGGCAGCACATCGAGCCCCGCCGCCGAGATATGACCGTCACGCATCAGGCTTGCCAGCGCATCGACATCGAGGATCGGGCCGCGCGCGTCATTGACGACAACCGCGTCCTTTTTCAGCAGTTTCAGCTCGTCATAGCCGACTAGCCCTTTGGTCTCGGGCGTCAGCGGGCAGTGGATCGAGAGGTTGTCGGTCTGGCGCATCAAATCCTGCACGGTCGCGGCGCGCTCGATCCCGAGCGCCAGCTCGGACCCGTTCGGCAGATGCGGGTCATAGAACACCACCCGGAACCCGAACGCCTTTGCCCGCAGCGCGACGGCCGTCCCTATGCGGCCGAGCCCGACGATGCCGAAGGTCAGCGTGCCGAGCCGGCGGATCATCGGGTTCTGGAACGAGCGCCACGGCGCCGGCGGGTCGTGCCGCTGATGCTCGTGGTGCAAGAGGATGCCGCGCCGCAAGGTCAGCGCCAGCGCGATCGCATGATCGGCGACTTCGGTCGTGCCGTAATCGGGCACGTTGCAGATCAGCACGTTGCGCGCCGCCGCCGCGGGCCGATCGAGCTTGTCGTAGCCGACCCCCATGCGCACGATCGCACGCAGCCGCGGAAACCGCTGGAGATCGGCCCCGGTCACCGCGAACCCCATGATCATCAGCCCGTCGGCCTGGGCGCAATCGCCGTCCGATAGTTCCGACAGCGCGCCAGTGTCGCGCTTGACGATGTTCACATCGGGCCCGAAGACACCGCGCTCCAATTCGTCGGGCTGCTGGCGGGCTTCGGGAAAGAGCACGGTCACCGGCATCGCAAATTCCTTCTGTCGAGGCCCTGGGATTTCGAATAGGCAAAAAACGATGTCGCCCCGGCGAAAGCCGCGGCCCACCCATCAACCGACTCAGGGACGGATTGGCGGGTCCCGGCCTTCGCCGGGACGACAATCAAATCATTGCCTCCGCCAATTTGCCACCATCGCAAACCGCGACCCTAATCCCGCGCAACCTTGACCATCCGACGCTCGGCCGCCGAACGGATGATCGCCTCGAAGGCGGCGACGCCGTGCAGGATTTCGGCCGGCGCGATCGGGTAGGCCGGGCCGCCCTCGATCGCCGCCGCGAACGCCTCCAATTCCGCCTTGAGCGCATTGAAGCCGCGGTTCTCGATGATCTCGGGCGGCGCCGCCGCGTGTCGACCCGCCGGCATCGCATCGGGCGTCGCGCTGAAGCGGAAGTCGAGCTCCGGCGTCAGCAATTCGGCCATTCCCTTGCTGCCGAACGCCGCCAGCCGATAGCTGACCGCCGTCACCAGCGAGCAGAACAGCGTCCCCGACATGCCGCTCCGGAAGCCGAACATCACATTCGTCGTGTCCTCGGCATCGTAGCGGATCGCGCGCCGAGTGCTTGTCGCATAGACCTCGTCGATCTCGCCGAACAGATGGATCATCGCGTCGAGATTGTGGACGCCGAGCGCGGTCATTCCGCCGGCCGGCGCCTCGACGGCGTCGGCGCGCCACGAGGCCGGGTCCATGAACAGGCCGGCCGGCGCGTTCTGCTCGCCATAGCAATGCGCGATTATCCCGAGCCGGCCGTCGTCAATGCGCGCCTTCAATTCGCGCATGTTCGGGTGGAACCGCCGCGGATAGGCGACGCCGAGCACGATCCCGGCGCGCTCGGCCGCTTCGATTGCACGCGACGCGCTGGCCCGGTCCAAGGTGAACGGCTTCTCCATGAAGACATGCTTGCCGGCGGCCGCGCCACGCTCGACCTGAGGCCCGTGCTCGCTATGCGGCGTCGCGAACACGACCGCGTCGATGCCGGGATCGGTGAGAATCTCGTCGAGACCGTCGCGCAGCGCGATGCCGTGCTCGGCGCAGAACGATTCGGCCTTGCCGCGCGTCCTGGTATGGCCAGCGACAAAGCGGAACCGCTCGCTTTGCCCCTGCACCGCGCCGACCAGGGTTCGCCCCCAGCGCCCGATCCCGACAATCGCCGCGCGGATCATGTTCTTTCTCCCGAAGCCGGACCGCAACGGTTCTACACCGCTGCGAGGAAGCCGGTCATCCGGATCCTCCGAACTGCGGTCCGGCCGTAATGACATCGCCACCGGCGGCGGGTAGGATCGGCGCAACCCCCCGGCCAGGTTCGAGTGGGGGAGGGAGATTGCCGTGGCTATGCGCGCGAAAATTGTCGAAATCCGGCCGCCCGACCCGCTGTCGCCGACGCGCTTCATCAATCGTGAATTGTCCTGGCTCGCCTTCAACGAGCGCGTCCTCGCCGAGGCCGACAACGACCGCCACCCGCTGCTGGAACGGCTGCGGTTTCTGTCGATTTCGGCGAGCAACCTCGACGAGTTCTTCATGGTCCGGATCGCCGGGTTGAAGGGCCAGCACCTGGCGGGCATCAAGACATTGAGCCAGGACGGGTTGACCCCGGCGCAGCAGCTGGAGGCGATCGAGCGCCGCGCCACGGTGCTGATGGAAGCGCAGCAGGAGAGCTGGCTTGGCTTCCGCCGCCTCCTCGGCGAATCCGACATCCATGTCGTCGCCCCGACCGACCTCGAACCGGGCGACCGGCTATGGCTCGAACAGCGCTTCATGACCGATATCTTCCCGGTATTGACGCCGCTGGCGCTCGACCCGGCGCATCCGTTCCCGTTTGTCGCCAATCGCGGCTTCGGGCTCGCGCTGCAGCTCGAACGCGTGCACGACAATGTTCGGCTGCAGGCGCTGATCCTGGTGCCGGCCTCGGTGGCGCGCTTTATCCGGCTGCCCGGCAAGCGCATTCGCTTCCTGCCGGTCGAGCAGATGATCTCGCTTTTCCTCGACCATCTGTTTCCGGGCTTTGCCGTGGTGTCGCAAGGCGTCTTTCGGGTGTTGCGCGACAGCGAGGTCGAGATCGAGGAAGAGGCCGAAGATCTCGTCCGCCTGTTCGAGAGCGCATTGAAGCGGCGCCGCCGCGGACATGTGATTCACCTCGCCGTCGATGCCTCGATGCCTGCCGAGCTGCGCAGCTTTCTGATCGAGAAGCTCGACGCTGCGCCGGGTGACGTCTTCGCCGCGCGCGGCATCATTGCGCTCGACGACACCTCGCAATTGATCGTCGATGAGCGTGCCGATCTTCTGTTCACGCCGTATCACGCGCGCTTTCCCGAGCGCATCCGCGACTTCGGCGGCGATTGCTTCGGCGCGATCCGGCAGAAGGACATCGTCGTCCACCACCCGTACGAAAGCTTCGACGTCGTCGTCGATTTCGTGCGCCAGGCGGCGCGCGATCCGGCCGTGGTCGCGATCAAGCAGACGCTTTACCGCACCAGCAAGGACAGCCCGATCGTGCGCGCGCTCGTCGAAGCCGCGGAGGCCGGCAAGTCCGTCACCGCGATGATCGAATTGAAGGCGCGTTTCGACGAGGAAGCGAACATCCGTTGGGCGCATGAATTGGAGCGCGCCGGCGTGCAGGTGGTGTACGGTTTTGTCCGGCTGAAGACGCACGCCAAGGTGTCACTGGTGGTGCGACGCGAGAGTGGCGAGCTGCGCTCCTATGTCCATTTCGGAACCGGCAACTATCACCCTTACACCGCCAAGGTTTACACCGACCTCTCGTTCTTCACCTGCGACCCGGCGCTCGGTCAGGACGCGGCGCGGCTGTTCAATTTCATGACCGGTTATGCACGCCCGGCGAGCCTCGCAAAGATCGCGGTCGCGCCGGTGAACATCCGCACCCGGCTCAGCGAATTGATCGAGTCGGAGATCGAAAACGCCCGCGCCGGCAAGCCGGCGCAGATCTGGGCCAAGCTCAACGCGCTGGTCGACCCGACGATCATCGACCTGCTCTACAAGGCGTCGCAGGCCGGGGTCGGCATCGATCTCGTGGTCCGCGGCATCTGCTGCCTGCGGCCCGGCGTGCCGGGCATGTCCGACAATATCCGGGTCAAGAGCATCGTCGGCCGCTTCCTCGAGCATGGCCGGATCGTCTGCTTTGGGAACGGCAACCGGCTGCCCTCCGACAAGGCCAAGGTGTTCATCAGCTCGGCCGACTGGATGCCGCGCAATTTCGACGGACGCGTCGAGGCTCTGGTGCCGATCGAGAACCCGACCGTGCACCGCCAGGTGCTCGACGAGATTATGGTCGCCAATCTGCGCGATACGTTGCAGAGCTGGAACCTCGGCTCCGATGGGACGTACTCACGGGCGAGCGCCGACGAAGAGGGGTTTTCCGCCCATACCTATTTCATGACCAATCCGAGCTTGTCCGGCCGCGGTCGCGCGCTGCGGCGGCAACCCGGGCGTCCGGCTGCCGAGGCGGCCGTCGCGGTCAGCTGAACGCCGCGCCCTGCCCCGATGCCTGACCGAACTTCGCGCACCCGCGGCGAGCCCGCCGTTGGTCGCGTCGCCGTCATCGATGTCGGGTCAAACTCGCTGCGCCTCGTCGTCTTCGAGCCGCTCGGCGCGACGCTGATCCCGCTGCTCAACGAAAAGGTCATGTGCGGCCTCGGCCGGGGTCTCGATGCGAGCGGCCGGCTTCATCCGGCCGGGGTCGAGTTGGCCCATGCGAACCTGCAGCGCTTCGTCGCGCTGGCCCGCGCCCTCGAAGCCGACCACCTGGCAATCATTGCAACCGCGGCGGTGCGCGAGGCGCTCGACGGCCGCGCCTTCGCCGCCGAGGTCGAACGGCAGACCGGCGTTGCGGTGCGGATCATCGATGGCGCCGAGGAGGCGCGTCTGTCGGCCGCCGGGGTGCTCGCCGGGATCCCCGACGCCGAGGGGGTTGTCGCCGATCTCGGCGGCGGCAGCGTCGAACTCGTCGCGGTGAATGGCAGCGTCTGGTCCTACGGCGGGGACGGCGTCACCTTGCCGCTCGGAGTGTTGCGGCTGTCCGAACTGGGCGACAACCGCAAGAAGATCGTCGACACAATTGACCGGACGATCGCCGGCGCCAAGGTCCTCGGCGCTGCCCGCGGCCGCTCGCTGTACCTCGTGGGCGGCGCCTGGCGCGCAATCGCGCGGCTGCACATGGAGCAGGTACGCTATCCCCTGCACATCATCCATCACTACACGATCCGCCGCCGCGCCGCGGAATCGTTCCTCGAGGTGATCGGCGGCCTGTCGCGCCGCTCGCTCGACCGGGTCAGCGCGGTCAATCGCCGCCGCCTCGAACTCGTGCCGCTGGCGGCGCTGGTGCTGCACCGGCTCGTCGTCGCCGCCCGACCCGACCGGGTCGTGTTCTCGGCCTTCGGTTTGCGCGAGGGTTACGCCTACGGCTTGTTGCAGGGCGAGCCGCGGCAGGACCCGCTGCTTGCCGCGGCGGTCGCGATCGCCGCCAGCCAGAGCCGCTGGCATCGCGACGGTGACCGCCTGCAGCAATGGACCGCGCCGGTATTCCCGAACCTCGACTCCAGCATGCGGCGGCTGCACCGCGCCGCTTGCTGGCTCAGCGATATCGCCTGGACCGAACATCCCGATTATCGCGCCGAGCATGCCTTCACCCGGGCGCTCAGGATGCCGGTGGCGGCGATCGGCCATCGCGAGCGCGCCTTTATCGCTCTGGCCCTGCACTCGCGCTACGGCGGCGCCGATGACGACCCGGTCAAACAGGTCCTGCCGCATCTGCTCGACGAGGATTCCGCCGCCGAGGCGGGCAGCCTCGGACGGGCGCTGCGTCTCGCGTATACGCTGTGCGGCGGCGCGCTCGATCTGTTGGCGCAGACGCGCCTAACGCGCGGCGGCGACGGCCTGATCCTTGAACTTCCGGCCGAGGGCAACCTGTTCACCGGTGAGGCGGTGCAGCGCCGCTTTGACGCGCTCGCCCGCTCGCTCGGGCTCTCGGCCCGCACCACCCGCCGCCGCGCGACCGAGCGTGCTCTCGCCTAGTCGTCTGCCGCCTCGCTGCGCTCCGGCAGCGGCACCAGCTCGATCCGATTGTTGCCGGCGGTCAGCGCCAGCTCGCCGTGCTTCAGCGCCAGCGCGTCGCGGCCGAACACCTCGTGCCGCCAGCCATGCAGCGCCCGCACCGGGGCGTCGTCCGCCGCGGCAATCGCCTCGAGATCGTCGGCCGAGGCGACCAGCTTCTGCGCCACCTCGAAATCCTCGCAGCGCTGCTTTAGCAGCACCCGGAACAATTCGACCAAGGGGCCGAGCCCCGGCGGCAGTTCGGGCTTGGCCGGCGCCGGCGGCGGCGGGTTCGGGTCGGCGAGGCCGCTGGCGACGGCATCAAGGATTTCCTGGCCCAGCCTGCCCTCCGCTACTCCCTTCGCCAGGCTGCGGGTGCGTGCCAACTGCTCGATCGAGCGCGGGATGTGAGTGGCGATCTCCAGCACCGCCTCGTCGCGCATGATGCGGCCGCGCGGCAGGTCGCGCTGCTGCGCCGCCGTCTCGCGCCACGCCGCGACCGCCCGCAACACCGCGAGAAAGCGCCGGTCGGCGCGGCCGCGCAGCCGGAACCGCCGCCAGGCGAGGTCCGGGTCGATGCGGTAGAGGTCGGGATCGACAAGGTCGGCCATCTCCTCCTCGAACCAGGCCGCCCGGCCGTTGCCGGCCAGCTTCTGCTGCAACCGCTCGTAGACCGTGCGCAGATGCACGACATCGGCCAGCGCGTATTTGAGCTGCCGCTCGGTCAGCGGCCGGTGGGCCCAGTCGGTGAAGCGCGAGGCCTTGTCGAGGCTGGCGCCGGCGAGCTTCTTAACCAGCGTCTCGTAGCTCACCGAGTCGCCGAAACCGCACACCATCGCGGCGATCTGGGTGTCGAACACGGGGTGCGGCACCTGCCCCGACAGGAAAAAGAAGATTTCGAGGTCTTGCCGCGCCGCGTGGAACACCTTCGGCGTCGCCGCGTCGTTCATCAGGGCCAGCAGCGGCGCCAGGTCGATCCCCTCGGCCGTCGTGTCGATCGCTGCCGCGTCCTCCGGCCCCGCGATCTGCACTAGGCACAGGATCGGCCAGAAGGTGCGCTCGCGCATAAACTCGGTGTCGACGGCGATGAAATCCGCGCCGTGTTGCCGCTGGCAAAATTCCGCCAGCGCGGCGCTGTTGGTGATCAAATTCATTGGCCAGCGCTATACCGCGAAAATCCGATGGCTGGAATGCGGGTCGCCGGCGCGGCGCAGGACCGGCCGAAGATCGCCGCTTCTTGCGTCAACGTCCGTGGCGGGCTGGCGAATCAATCTTTGTCTTACGGCAACAGTGCCTGTGCCTCGTCCCAGATGCGGCGGACAAGCTCGGCGGCCGGTTCCGACCGGGCCAGCGCCGCCGCCTGTCCAGCCCAGGCCTGCATCCGCTGCACGTCGCCGGCACGTCCTGCCGCGTCGCGCATCGCTGTCGTCAGCCCGCGCTGTACCGGATATGGCGCCGGCGCGAGCGCTTCCGGTGCCGCCGCGGCGCGGACGTAGTCGGTCGCGATGCCGCGGCCGAGGCGGCCGGAGAAGGCGCGGGTCGGCATTGTCGCCTCGGGTTCGAGCTCGGCCAGCGCGTCGGCCCAGGCCGCGTTGGTCTTGGCTTCCGGGCAGCGAAGCAGCGCGGTCCCGATCTGCACCGCGCTGGCTCCGAGGGTGAGCGCCGCCGCGACGCCGCGCCCGTCGCCGATGCCGCCGGCCGCGATGATCGGCACCGAGATGTGGTCGGCCAGCCGGGGCACCAGCGCGACCAGCCCGACCATCTGCCGCTCGGCCGCGTCGGCGTCGAAGGTGCCGCGGTGGCCGCCGGCCTCGAAACCCTGGGCGACGATCGCGTCGGCGCCGGCGGCCTCGGCTTCGCGCGCCTCGGCCAGGGTCGTCGCGCAGGCAAACCAGGCAATGCCGCGCGCCTTCAGCTCGGCGACGAATTTGTACGGGAACAGGCCCATGATCGTCGATACAACCTGGGGCGCCGCCTGCAGCAGCCCGTCGCATTGCGCCTCGAAATCGAACGGACGCACATCGCCGGCCTGTTCCGGCACCGGCGGGCCCCATTGCCCGAGAAACTCCCGCACCCGTGCCTCGTGCTCGCGGTCGCGCACCGGCTCCGGGTCGGGGACCCACAGATTGATCTGAAAGCCGCCGTTGCTCTGGCCGCGGAACTCGCCGGCCCAAGCCGGAATGCCGTCGGGCGCGGTCGTCAGCGCGCCGAGGCCGCCCATGCCGCCGGCATTGGCGACGGCGGCGGCGAGCGAGGCCGGACAGGCGCCGGCCATCGGCGCCATCAGGATTGGCAGCCGCAACCCGAAGCGCCGGCAGAATGCCTCGGCCCGGGCGCGGGCGCTCGTCTGCGGTCGGGAAGTTTCTGCCATCGGCCCCTCCGTCCGGTTCGGGGCCGGGAGACTAGGCCGAAGCGGCGGAGGGCTCAATTCCGCCGCAGGGGCGTTCGCTTGACAACGGCGCGCGTTCCATGCGGTTTACGCCGCGCCTTTAGCATGGGCTCTCGGACACGTCTCGATGCACGCTTATCGCACCCATACCTGCGGCCAGCTTCGCCTGCCCGATGCCGGCGAGACCGCGCGCCTGTCGGGCTGGGTGCATCGCAAGCGCGACCACGGCCAGCTGTTGTTCGTCGATCTGCGCGATCATTACGGCATCACCCAATGCGTCATCGACGTGTCGTCGCCGCTGTTCCCGGCGGCCGAGGCGCTCCGCCTCGAGAGCGTTGTTACCGTCACCGGGCGGGTCGCTAAGCGCACCGACGACACGATCAACCCCAACCTGCCGACCGGTGAAGTGGAGCTGATCATCGCCGAACTGACGGTGCAGTCCGTGGCGGAGCCGCTGCCATTCCCGGTCAACACCGACGCCGAGTACCCGGAGGAAATGCGGCTCACCTACCGTTTCCTCGATCTGCGCCGCGAGCAGGTGCACGCGAATATGATGCTGCGCTCCGGGGTCATTGCCGCGATCCGCCGGCGCATGATCGAGCGGGGCTTCACCGAGTTCCAGACGCCGATCCTGACCGCCGATTCGCCGGAGGGCGCACGCCCTTATCTGGTGCCGAGCCGCCTTCACCCCGGCGAGTTCTACGCGCTGCCGCAAGCGCCGCAGCAGTTCAAGCAATTGCTGATGGTGTCGGGCTTCGACCGCTACTTCCAGATCGCGCCGTGCTTTCGCGACGAGGCGAGCCGCGCCGACCGTGCGCCGGGCGAGTTCTATCAGCTCGATTTCGAGATGTCGTATGTGACGCAGGACGACGTCTTCGCCGCGATTGAGCCGGTGCTGCACGGCGTTTTCGAGGAATTCGGCCGCGGCCGCGCGGTGACGCCGGCTCCATTCCCGCACATCACCTACCGTGACGCACTGGTGAAATACGGCACCGACAAGCCCGATCTCAGAAACCCGCTGGTGATGCACGACGCGACCGAGCAGTTCCGCGGCTCCGGGTTCAAAATTTTCGCCGGCATGATCGAGAGCGACAGCACGGTCCGGGTGCGCGCGATCCCGGCGCCCGGCGGCGGCAGCCGCGCCTTTTGCGACCGGATGAATTCCTGGGCCCAGTCGGAAGGGCAGCCGGGCCTCGGCTACATCATGTTCCGCGACGGCGAAGGCGCCGGTCCGGTCGCGCGCAACCTCGGCCCGGAACGCACCGAGGCGCTGCGCCGCGAGCTTGGATTGAAGGATGGCGACGCCGTGTTCTTCGTCGCCGGCACTCCCGCTGAATCGACCGCCTTTTCGGCCCAGGCGCGCACCCGCATCGGCACCGATCTCGGTCTCGTCGAGGAGGGCAGCTTCCGCTTCTGCTGGGTCGTCGATTACCCGATGTACGAGCGCAGCGAGCAAACCGGGCAGATCGAGTTCAGCCACAACCCGTTCTCGATGCCGCAGGGCGGCCTCGACGCGCTCGCAACCAAGGACCCGCTGGAGATCCTGGCGCACCAATACGACATCGTCTGCAACGGCGTCGAGCTGGCGTCGGGTGCGATCCGCAACCACCGCCCCGACATCATGTACAAGGCCTTCGCGATCGCCGGCTACAGCGCCGCCGATATCGAGACGCGCTTCGGCGGCATGCTCAACGCCTTCCGCTACGGCGCGCCGCCGCATGGCGGTCTCGCGCCGGGCATCGACCGCATCGTGATGCTGCTCGCCGACACCCCGAACATCCGCGAGGTCATCGTCTTTCCGATGAACCAGCAGGCGCGCGATCTGATGATGCGGGCGCCGGCGCCGATCCCGCCCGAGCGGCTCAAGGAGCTGCACATCCGGCTCGATCTGCCGCCGCCCCGAGCTGGCCGATGACCGGCTGGTCGATGACCGGGTGGCCGATGACCGAGCGGCCGGTGAAAACGCCGCGGGGATGGCGCCGCCGCGCAGGCCATACAAGAATTGGCGCGCCGATTGCTCGGCGTGTCGCGGCCCGGTTGATGGGTCGATCTCGCGGAGCTTGCCGATGAACCAGCGTTTCGCGCCGGCGTGCCGGGTAACCGCCGCTGCGATCTTCGGCCTGTTGTGCTGCGGCACCGCTTTCGCCGCCGAGATTGCGCCGCACCGCGCGCTCTATCAGATGACGCTTGGCGCGTCCAAGGGCGATGCCGGTGTCGCTTCGGCCAGCGGCACGATGGCCTATCAATGGGGCGAGGCTTGCGACGGTTGGACCGTCGAGCACCGCTACCGGCTGAAGATGGGATATTCCGAGCAGCAGGATGTCGATATTTCATCGAACTTCGTGACTTGGGAATCGAAGGACGGGCTGCGCTACCGCTTTAATCAGAAAGAGACGCGCAACGGCGAGGGCGGCGGACCGGTGCATGGCGAGGCGCATCTCGACCGCGCCGGCAAACCGGGTGCCGCCGATTTCACCTCGCCCGACCCGAAGACGATCGAGCTGCCGGCCGGCACGCTATTCCCCAGCGCACACACGATCATGCTGATCGACAAGGCCAAGGCCGGCGAGAATTTCCTTTCCCGGCAGATCTTCGACGGCTCGACCGAGGAGAGCGCGGTGCTGGTCTCGGCGGTGATCGGCCCGATGGTCGAACCCGATCCCGAGGCGGCGAAAAAGAGCCCGCTCCTGAACCGCCCGGGCTGGCGCGTGCGGCTCGCCTTCTTTCCCGCCGACCAGTCGGCGGAAAAACCCGAATACGAGCTCGGCATGCTGCTGCTCGACAACGGCGTCTCGCGCGACATGACGATCGATTACGGCGACTACACGATCAAGGCGACGCTCGACGACATCGAGGCGCTGCCGAAACCCGGCTGCTGATCAGCCGAAACCGAGTTCAGCGCGGAAGTCCTTGAGCACCTGGTCGCGGGTTCGGGTCTGCCACCGGCGCCGCCGGCCGATCGGCTCGTTCTCGACCTCGGGATAAACCTTCAGCGCGACGAACACCGGCCCCGGCCGGCCGAGGATGTTCGGCAACTCGCGCTGCAAATCGGCCACCTCACCGAACGCGAACGCGCGCGGATATCCGGCCGCCAGCGCCAGTCTGTCGTAGGCGATGTTCTTCGCGTTCGGCACCGGCTGGCCGCCGGTCGTGGCATAGCACTCGTTGTCGAGCAGGAAATGATAGAAATTTGCCGGTGACTGTTCGGCGATTGTCACCAGCATGCCGAGGCTCATCAGGATGTCGCCCTCGGAATCGAACAGCACGACCTTGCGCTCGGGCCGCGCCAGCGCGACCCCGAGCCCAAACCCTGCATGCCCGCCCATCGCGGGATCGCCCATCGGCAGATCGAGCTTTGCCTGGTCGGTCAGATCGGTCCAATAGCGGCCGCCGCGGCCGGGGATCACGACGGCGTTGTCGCGATATGGCCGGAAGGCAGCGAGCGCTTCGGCAATGCGCATCATGTGAGCGGCTCCTTGCAACGCGGGCGTCCCGCCCGCATGCCGCCGGGAGGGCGGCCCGTCTCCATCTCGGTCACCGGTTGAAGCCGTGGTATTCGTCACCGACCAGCACGACGACCGGCCGTTGCGTGCGCTCGGCCTCGGCGAAGGCGGTGCCGATCCGCGATGCGTCGGCGTCGCTCTCGACCAGGTAATAGTTGATGCCGAACGCCATCAGGAATTTTTCGGTGTAGGTCGCGGCGGTGTCGGTGGTGACGCCGTGCCGGGTCCAGCCGCGATAGCCGACCATCAGCACCACCGGCACGTTGAGGCCCAACAGCCAGCCGCGGATCGAATCGCCGGATTCCATCATGCCGGTGTTCTGGATCAGGATCAGCGGCTTGCGGCCGCCGGCGGCGAGCCCGGCGGCGATCGAGCAGGCGTGCCCCTCGCGGCTGACCCCGACCAGGCGCAGCGACGGCTCTGCCTGCATCAGCAGGTACAGCCAGTTCGTCTCGCTGTCGGGCAGCCAGACGACATCGGTGACGCCGCCCTTCTTCATCTCGGCCAGCACCGTTTCGGGGCTGAGCGCCACCGTCGCCGCGTCGGTCATCGGCCTCTCCGCTTGGTTGCCGAGCATCGTACGTTCCCGGCAAAGCCATAGGCAACCGGCACACCAGCAGCCAAACCTCGGCTATTCGACAGCAGGCCGGCGCAGGCGCGCACGATTGAACATAAGAACCGATAGGCCGATAATTTAACCCTGGGTTGATCCACCAAGAGGGCGGCCGCAATGTCGACGGCAGTCATGTCGCGCCGGAGCGCGTTGCGGGCCGCGGCCGGTCTTCTTGTCCTGGGGCACCTGACGGCGTGCTCGTCGACCGTAAGCACGGCCGGCGCATACGCCCGGCTGATCGCCGACGCGCTCATCGCGACATGGTGGTTTGTCGTCGCCCAGGTTCCCGGGCTCGTGATCTCTGATGAGACGCAGGCGGCTTTGACCGACGCATTCCGTGCCATTTACGTTAAGGGGGTGGAGCTAAGCACGCAGATGATTACCTCGCCCGACGACGTTGAAGAGTTCGTCAAGGGCGTGAACGTGCTTATCGGCGTAATCGTCAAAACATCGGCCATACCGCTGACGCTTCCAGGCCCGACAGGGGATCCGATCTCCGCGATATTGGCGGCTGTCGTCACGCTGATGCCGGAGGTCGAGAGTTCATTCAAACTTTCGATCCCGGTCGCCTCGATCGAGAGGCCTCAGCCGGGCGCCGCTGCCGCGCCACCGATGCTTCCAAGACCCGCAACGCGAGCCGCGATGGAAGCCGCGGAATCCCTCCTTACCCGCGTCGCCGCGACAAAACCGCATTAGAGGCGGGACAAACCCAGACGACGCCGAGGCCTCAACGCCACCCGCAGGATGCGGCGCGGGTCGCGGTTTGTGCGATCACGATCTGGCGCGCAGAATGTGCGCATGCTGTCGGAACGTGAGCGCGCCTTTGTCGAGAGCCGGGGGATCGGTCACCTCGCGACCGCCGAGCCCGGCGGCATGCCGCATGTCGTCCCGGTGTGCTTCTCGCTGATCGGTGACACGCTATACATCACGATCGACGAAAAGCCGAAGCGGCGGGACCGACCGTTGAAGCGGGTTCGCAACATCCTCGATAACCCGAACGCGGCGTTCATTGCCGACCGCTACGACGAAGAGTGGACCCGGCTGGGCTGGGTGATGCTGCGAGGCGCCGCAGAAATTCTCGATGCCGGCGACGAACACGATGCCGCGCAGGCGCAGCTTCGCGCCCGCTATCCGCAATACCGCACGATGAACCTCGCCGACCTGCCGGTGATCGCATTGCGCATCGCCCGAGCCACCAGCTGGGGCGACTTGTCGCCGGTGTAGAGACGATGAGCGCGAGGACTTGCCTCGCGCCCGTCCTTCGTAGTCGCTACTGCGCCGCCATCGCCGGCGAGACGTCGCCGATCACCAGACCGAGCGGGCTGGCGCTGACATGCACCGTCGACCCGTCCGGGATGCGGCCTTCGAGGATCTGCTGCGCCAGCGGGTTCTGCAATTCGCGCTGGATCACCCGCTTCAACGGCCGCGCGCCATAGACCGGGTCGTAGCCCTTGTCGGCGAGCCACGCCTCGGCCGCGCCGTCGATCTCGAGGGTGATCTTGCGGTCGGCGAGCAGCCTCTGCAGGTGGCGCAACTGGATCTCGACGATCCCCTTCATGTCGTCGCGCGACAGCCGGCGGAACAGCAGGATTTCGTCGAGCCGGTTGAGGAATTCCGGCCGGAACGCGGCCCGCACCGCTTCCATCACATGCGGCCGCGCTTGTTCGATGTCGGCGCCCTCGGGCAGGCTGGCGAGCGCCTCGCTGCCGAGGTTCGAGGTCAGCACGATCAGCGTGTTGCGGAAATCGACGGTGCGGCCCTGCCCGTCGGTCAGGCGGCCGTCATCGAGCACCTGCAGCAGCACGTTGAAGACGTCGGGGTGCGCCTTTTCGATCTCGTCGAACAGAATCACCTGGTACGGCCGCCGCCGCACCGCCTCGGTCAGGGCGCCGCCCTCGTCATAGCCGACATAACCCGGCGGCGCGCCGATCAGCCGTGCGACCGAGTGCTTCTCCATGTATTCCGACATGTCGACGCGCACCATCGCGCTCTCGTCGTCGAACAGGAATTCGGCGAGTGCCTTGGTCAGCTCGGTCTTGCCGACGCCGGTCGGCCCGAGAAATAGGAACGAGCCGATCGGCCGGTTGGGGTCCTGCAAGCCGGCGCGGGCGCGACGGATCGCGTTCGACACCGCAACCACCGCCTCCTCTTGGCCGATCACCCGGCGGCGCAAATTCCCCTCCATCTGCAGCAGCTTGTCGCGCTCGCCTTCGAGCATCTTGTCGACTGGGATACCGGTCCAGCGCGACACCACGCCGGCGATGTGCTCCGGCGTCACCGCCTCTTCCAGCATGCGCGCCTTCTCGGCGCCCTCGGCCTCGGCGAGCTGGCGCTCGAGCTGCGGGATCACGCCATAGGTCAATTCGCCGGCGCGGCCCCAATCGCCGCGGCGCTGCGCCTGGTCGAGTTCGGTGCGCGCCTGGTCGAGCTGTTCCTTCAGCTTCTGGGCGCCGGCCAGCTTCTGCTTCTCGGCCTGCCATTCAGCGGTCAGCGTCGCCGAGTCCTGCTCCAGCTCCTGCAGTTCCGTTTCGAGCTTCTGCAGGCGGTCCTGCGACGCCGGGTCATGCTCTTTCTTCAGCGCCTCGCGCTCGATCTTCAATTGCACGATGCGGCGGTCGAGCTCGTCGATCTCCTCCGGCTTCGAATCGACCTCCATGCGCAACCGCGAGGCGGCCTCGTCCATCAGGTCGATCGCCTTGTCCGGCAGGAAGCGGTCGGTGATGTAGCGGTGAGACAGCGTCGCCGCGGCGACCAGCGCGCTATCGGTGATGCGTACGCCGTGATGGGCTTCGTACTTCTCCTTGATGCCGCGCAGGATCGAGATCGTGTCCTCGACCGACGGCTCGCTGACGAACACCGGCTGGAAGCGCCGCGCCAGCGCCGCGTCCTTTTCGATGTGCTTCCGGTATTCGTCGAGCGTCGTCGCGCCCACGCAATGCAATTCGCCGCGCGCCAAGGCCGGCTTCAGCATGTTGGAGGCGTCCATCGCGCCTTCCGCCTTGCCGGCGCCGACCAGCGTGTGCAACTCGTCGATAAAGACGATGATCTCGCCGGCCGCGGCGGTGATCTCCTGCAACACCGCTTTCAGCCGCTCCTCGAACTCGCCGCGGTACTTGGCGCCGGCGACCATCGCGCCGAGATCGAGCGCCAGCAGCTTCTTGTCCTTGAGGCTCTCCGGCACGTCGCCATTGACGATGCGCAGCGCAAGGCCCTCGACGATCGCGGTTTTGCCGACGCCGGGCTCGCCGATCAGCACCGGGTTGTTCTTGGTCCGCCGCGACAGCACCTGGATCGTGCGGCGGATTTCCTCGTCGCGCCCGATCACCGGATCGAGCTTGCCTTCGCGCGCCGCCTCGGTCAGGTCGCGCGCGTATTTCTTCAGCGCGTCATAGCCTTCCTCGGCCGACGGGCTGTCGGCCTTGCGGCCCTTGCGCACCTGCTCGATCGCGGCGTTGAGGCTCTGCGGGTTGACCCCGGCCGCGCCCAGCGCCTTGCCGGCCGGCGTGTCGCTGGCCATCGCCAGCGCCAGCAGCAACCGCTCGACCGTGACATAGCTGTCGCCGGCCTTTTCGGCGATCTTCTCGGCCGAATCGAAGACCCGCGCCAGCTCCGGCGCCATATACACCTGGCCGGCGCCGCCGCCCTCGACCCGCGGCTGCTTATTGAGATCGGCGTCGGTCGCAGCCAACGCCAGTTTCGGGTCGCCGCCGGCG